>JABGOQ010000024.1 GCA_018645405.1 Anaerolineae bacterium
GGAAAGAGGGGGAACTCCTTTGTTTCGATGAGGTGCGGCAACAATTGCGGAGTACAGGCACCACGATCAGACATGGGTTACAAGAAATCTCTTTAGAAAAAATTGTGGGCAGCGTTGCTCGATACGATGATTTTACACGTAGCTTTCTCCCCAAACGAGATGCGGATGAAGAACGCTGGGTAGAGGTTAAAGCCGCTGTTACTGATATGGTTGGCATGCCGCCAATTGAAGTTTATCAGGTTGGTGATGCCTATTTCGTTCAGGATGGAAACCATCGCGTCTCTATAGCTCGCCAATTGAACACGAAAACAATTTCTGCTTATGTAACCGAAATCAAAACAAGGGTGCCATTAACTGCAGATGACGACCCCAACGAGATCATTTGCAAATCTTACTACGCTGATTTTTTGGAGAAAACAAATCTCGATAAGCTACGCCCAAAAGTCGACCTTTCAATGAGCTTCTGTGAACAGTATCAAGTTTTTTTTGAGCAGATAGAAGCTGAATTAAATCTCTTGAAAGCTGAGCAAGACCCATCTGAAGAAGGTGATTTGCGGGAAAAAGCCCTTCTATCTTGGTATGATCAAGTTTATCTTCCAGTTATTCATATTGTCCGGAAATTAGGTGTTTTACATCGTTTTCCTGAGAAAACAGAAGCCGATATGTATGTGCTTCTCTCTGAACGTCGGGCTGATTTGGAAAAAGAGCTTGGTTGGCATGTAGAAATGGAGACAGGCGTATCGGATCTGATCGATTCGCAAACCCAATCTCCAAGTTTGTTGACGCGCATTATTACAAAGGTTTCCCCATTTCTGGATAGAGGTCCGCTGCCTGGCTTGTGGCGCAAACAACAATTGGCACGCCAGCGTTATCATCGTTTATTTGAACATATCCTCGTCCCACTGGATGGTAGTGATGAAGGTTGGCAGATGTTTGAATATATTCTTGAAACGGCCCAATTTGACGGCGACCATATTCTCGGTTTGCACGTTCTCCCAGACAAAGCACAGTTAGAGGGAGAATCTGTTCGACAGATGGAAAAAAGATTTAATCAGGGCTGTCAGGATGCTGGCATTAGAGGAGAGTTTGCCGTTGAAGTCGGTAATAGTCCGGTTCGGTCGATTATCAAGCACGCAGCTTGGGTGGATTTTGTCATCCTTAATAGTACCCTCCCGCCAAAAAACAAACCCTTGCATCGCATAAGCTCCGATCTAAAGCTGATCATTCAGCAATGCCCACGCCCCATACAGATTAGACCAGGGGGCATGCAATCTGATTATAGCCATGCTCTGCTGGCTTATGATGGCAGCCCCAAAGCAGATGAAGCCTTATTTATTGCCACATATCTGACCGCGCGATGGCCTAAATCATTAACCGTAGTAACTGTCGAAACAGCACAGACAAAGGCTTCTACCTTAGAGAAAGCAGAACACTATCTAACACAGCACGGAATAACGGATGTGAATTATGTGTTTAAGAAAGGGGCAATTGCTGAAACAGTCTTGGAAACTGCAGAAATTTTTGACATCAACCTACTCTTTATGGGCGGATTCAGTTTTCGCCCCGTTCGTCATTTAACATTGGGAAGCACAGCAGAACATATCCTCTGCAAATTCCGTCATCCGATGTGGGTCTGTCGTTAATCTATCAAAAACAAGAAGGATGGCTTTCAATAAATAAGATGTGCAACGCATCTTCCAGATGCAATGCAAGCCTAATATCATCTTTTGATAAATTTTAGGATAGATACGAATTCTATTTTTAGCAAAAATCTAATACTTCCCAACTTCCCCAATGTTATAATCCTGCTTGGCTGGGATTAACCAAAAAACCCTCCAAGAAGGAGGGTTTTCCAGTGAGCGCGGTGAGACTCGAACTCACAACCAATGGCTTAAAAGGCCACTGCTCTGCCGGATTGAGCTACGCGCCCAGAGCAAAAAGCATTTTATCACGCTCTATTTTCTACGTCAATAAAGGTAAGCATTTTCTTTTAAAGAATGTCTTATGAAAAACGAAATTCAAGGAGAAATTATTATGTCTGAAATAAATGTAACTGAAGAAAGTTTCCAAAGTGAAGTGCTTGATTCTGAACTCCCAGTATTGGTCGATTTTTCTGCCGAATGGTGTGGCCCTTGCAAGATGGTTGACCCAATTGTGCATGAACTCGCTGAAGATTGGGCAGGCAAAGTCAAGGTTGCCAAGATCGATGCAGATGAAAACCCAAATATCTTGATGCAATATGGTGTGATGGGTATCCCGACACTAATGTTCTTCGTAGGCGGTGAAGTCCGTGAGCGTGTTACTGGCTACCAGCCAAAGAAAAGTTTGGTAAAGAAATTCGAGAAGCATATTTAGTATCACGAATAGCACGAATATAGCGAATGACACAAATTTAATAAACTTGTTGCATCTCCTAAAAATGTGCAAAGGCGACATAAATGTCGCGCCACGCTTTGTAGTGCAAGATTTGTCTTGTCTTTTTGCACAGATCCGATAGAAGAGCCAAGAACTTATCAACACTATTCATGTCATAAGTTTTTTATGAAGCCACAAAATTCCTCCACGAATTTTGTGGCTTTGTGGTTAAATAGTAAGGATACTTAAACTCAATACAAGGAATAAGCCCATGTCTAAAAAACTCGCTCCCCACGGTCTCTGGAAATCCCCTATCACCCCATCTCTTTTGGGGCGCAAGATTAGGCTCGATGATGTGCAATGGGATAGTGATGGTAAAACGCTTCTCTGGGTCGAGGGGCGATCTGGGCATGGCGTGCTTGTCGCTAAAACGGGAGATGATGCAGCCAGAGATTTAACAGGAGATATTCCCGTCAAGCCCACACTTGGATATGGCGGTGGCGAGTTCAATTCACGTGCGAATCGGGCCATCTTTGCCAGCGGCGGGCGGCTTTACAAAATCTCGCTTAAACATGGGCTATCCCAACCGATCACACCTAAGTTTGGTGAATTGGCTGCGCCCGTCATCTCTCCAGATAATCGACATGTTCTCTATGTCCACTCCTATGAAGGCAAAGATTCTCTTGCACTCGCCAATCTTGATGGGGAGAATTTCCCGCAAAAAGTAGCACAGGGAGCCGATTTTTATATGCAACCTGTTTGGCATCCAAGCGGCAAAAAATTTGCCTGGGTCGAGTGGGATCATCCTCAAATGCCCTGGGACGGCACGCGGCTGGCTCTCTCTGATCTTGAGAAAACTGAAATTCTAGCGGGGGATGAAGATACACCTGTTTTTCAACCAGCTTTTTCTCCTGATGGGCGTTACCTGAGTTATATCTCACAGGATGGGGAGTGGGAGCAGCTTTGTGTTTACGATTTGGATGAAGGCAAGGTGCGGACTCTTATCTCGAACGCTACTTTGTCGATGCCGGCCTGGGTCCAGGGGATACGGATGCACGCATGGGCATTCGATTCATCTCATATTTTTTATGTGCGCAACGAAACAGGGACACATTCTCTCTGGGTTGTAGATGTGGAAACAGGCAAAACGGCAGAGATCAAAACGCCTTATACACATATCATCCAATTGGCAGCTTCACCTGTAGACGGGAAGTTGGCGTTTATCGGCGAATCTCCGCAAATTGCAGCACAAGTGGTGGTTTGGGAAAAAGGTGAGTTTCAAGTAGTGAAACGCTCAATGGCAGATAATCTCTCAGATGAATATTTGCCCTCGCCCAAGAAAATAACCTGGTCTGCGCCAGATGGCACGATCGTGTACGGACTCTACTACCCGCCCTCTTCAGCTTCCTATGAAAGTGAAGGCTTGCCGCCTGTAATCGTAGATATTCACGGTGGTCCTACCTCACAAAAATATGAACAACATAACGCCAACTCGCGGAATGAAGGTTTTTTCTTCACTAGTCGCGGATATGGCGTTTTACAAGTCAATTATCGTGGCAGCACAGGGTACGGCCGTAGCTATATGATGGCGTTGCACAAAAAATGGGGTCCATTAGATGTAGAAGATGCTGTTGGCGGTGCAGAAGCTCTCGTGGAGCAAGGTTTGGCTGACCCGAAACGCCTCGTCATCATGGGTGGCAGTGCGGGCGGATATACGGTGCTGAATTCGCTTGTTCATAGACCTGGATTTTTTAAGGCGGGCATCGCTTCTTATGCGGTCACAAATTTATTCACCCTGGACATAGACACGCATAAGTTTGAGTCTCATTATAATGCTTCGATGGTCGGAGTTTTGCCCGAAGATGCTGATTTTTTCAAAAAGTGGTCAGCTGTTTTTCATGCTGATAAAATTAAAGATGCCGTTGCTCTTTTTCATGGAACAGAAGATACAGCCGTTGCGCCAGACCAATCTGAAACGGTTGCAGAGGCTTTACGTGCCAATAATATCCCCCATATCTTCAAGATGTACGAAGGCGAAGGTCACGGCTGGCGCAAGGCAGAGACAATTGAAGCCTTTTATAAAGAAGTGCTTGCATTCTTGCAACAATATGTAATTTTTGGATAATTACGAAGCCGATTTTTTCTTTGATTAGCGTAAATTGGCGAGGATTTGTGGTTAAAAAAACTGCGAAGGGTTCAAAACCTCCACAGTTTTTTCTTTTAACATTTAAACCTTCAACATTAAACTTGTCACCAGATTTATTTCCTGAGAAAATCCCCGAACTCCTCTAAATCTACCTGTGCGGTGAAATCCAAGGTCAGCGGTGTAACGGCAACCTCATGTCTTTTATGCATAACATAGACATCGGTATCTTCTGGCTCTTTATCCCAATCTGCACCAACTTCATAATCAATCAGATGCGGTTCATCCCAAGGATGTTCCTTATTGGCGATAGGACGATAATAGGGGTTGGGGCTTAAACGTGCCATTCTCCAAGGCGTTTTCTGTGTTGCTCCACGTGGTACATCTACCTTCATCAGGCAAGACTGGGCAGGGAATTCTTTATCTAACAACTGACGAGCAAAAAGAGCTGCAAAATAAGCTGCAGCAGAAAAATCAATTTCATTAGAATAGGAAAGATGATGCTCTTTATCCGTTTCCAGTGAAACCGCCAAAGCAGGGATCCTAAAAGCTGCTGCCTCCATTGCCGCGCCCACCGTTCCTGAAACACTCACCCCCAAAGCGAGATTTTCACCATAATTGATCCCGGAAACAACCAAATCCGGTTTTCTGTCTAATATCCGTAAGATACCATGCTGTACAGATTGCGCAGGGCTTCCGCCTACGGCATACACTTGCCAATCCTGCCCATTCACATGCACAGTCTCTTCTTTGATAGTCCCATCCGAAGTAATTGGCATCGAACGACCCATCGCCGAAGATTGCTCACGTGGCGCAGCAACGGTCACATAACCAATTTCTGATAAAGCCTCAGCCGCCGCCCATAATCCCGGTGATTGAATACCATCGTCATTTGTCAATAAAATTTGTTTTTTTAACATTCTTCCCTTCCCAATACTTAAAAAAAAAGAAGCGGGGAATGTCCCGCTTCTTACTCAGTGCCCTCGACAGGACTCGAACCTGTGACCTATTGCTCCGCAAGCAAGCGCTCTAATCCACTGAGCTACGAAGGCGTTTAGCGAAACGTATTCTACTCCAAATAGGATACAGGGTCAAGGCATTTTTATGGATTTTTGGGACTCTACGCTTCACCCCTGTTTTTGGCTTGATTGCCCCCAAGAAACAAGTTCTACACCCAAAAACCTGCGCAGTTTATCATTCCACGGCCTATAAAATTCTTCTAATCTCTGGCGACTCTCATCATCAATCAGCGGTGCAGAGAAAGGCATCTTCTTGCCCCAATAAAACAATCTCCGCAATTTAGCAGGGATGCGCGTTTGATAACGCGGTTTTCGAATGAGCATTTGATAAAAAGGATTTTTCCACACTTCGGTGGGATTAAAAGCCTCATCAAAATCTTCGGTGCTGAAATCTTCGTCTACACCAAGAAAAGTGAAGATGTGCTTATAAAAATTTGATGAGTCAGAAATCATCTCTTCAAAGGGGAGAATGAGCAGATTTTCACGCGGAAAATACTCAAGATAATTTTCAATATAGCGCATATACACCCCACGACTGAAATAGCCTATTTTATCGGGATGATATTCATCGCTGAGATACAAATCTACAGCTTCGGCGAAGGTATGCGATTCGCTGAGATGACGGCGATTATCCCAGTATTGGGAGATGGCACGCTTGATGGGATCACGCACAGTGAGAATCAGCTTTACGTCTGGCAAAAGCGCATGGATTCTGGCAGGTGCTTCGGGGTGGCAAATATAGCCCGGGGAGGCTTCTCCGCACGCAAGTTGATCAGCGCAATCCGCAAAATGCTGGGCATACTTGTCCACACCGCGTGCGTACTCGTCATCCTTAAAGAAGAAGTTAATTTCCTTCCTATCCGCCATAAAAATTTGGGGATGCTGTTTGAGAATATTATATAGAGATGTTGTTCCCGCTTTCTGGGAACCGATGATGAGAAAGTTTGGGAGCATAAAATACCTTTCGCACCACAAAGGCACAGAAAGCACAAAGTTTTTCTTTGTGAACACAAAGAGATTCTTCGTGCCCTTTGTGCCTTTGTGGTGATTTCTTTAATCTTCGTCCAGCGGGGCAAAACCCTCGCCGAGTGCTTCGTGCGCCTGCCCGATAACCATGAAGGCATGCGGATCGGCTTCATTGACGATATGTTTTAGGCGTATGGTTTCGGGTCGGGTAACGACGCAATAAAGCATCGTGCGCTCTTCGCCAGTATACGCGCCTTTGGCGGGGAGCAGGGTCACGCCGCGTTCGAGAATCTCAAAAATTCGCTGAGAAACGGCTTGCGGCTCGGAGGTGATAATCAATGCGGTGCGGACAACGCTAAGCCCCTGCGCAGCTGTCTCAGTGACGATGCCGCTCACGTAGAGGGTAATCAGGGCGTAGAGGGCTTCTTTCCAGCCAAAGATAAAGCCTGCGGCAAGAATAACAGCCGAATCGACAATCATATAGCTCTGCGTGATGGGGATGCCGCGCCAACGATTGAGAATACGGGCAAGGATGTCGCTGCCACCACTCGTCCCTTGCCCTCGGTAGACAATGCCGAATCCAATTCCACCGACCACTGCGCCATAGAGCGAGTTGAGCAGAATATCATCAGTGATCCCTTCGACAGGGAGGTAGTAAGCTAAGGCATCAACAAAGAAAGAGAAGGTGGCTACGGCGAGTGCAGTGCGGATGATGAATTTGCGTCCGCCAAGAAAACGCCAGCCCAGCAGAAAAAGGGGGATATTGCCAACAAGCACCATCAAACCGATCTGCCAATCTGTGAAGTGATTGATAAGCTGGGCAATGCCACTCACACCGCCACTGGCAAGGTTGGCAGGGATGAGGAAAAGTCGCAGACTTACGGCTTGGATCAATGCGCCGAGTGTGATGAGGAGGTAGTCTCGAGTATTTTTCATGGATTTAAAAACTTGGTCCACGAAGGCACACGAAGTTCACTAAGTTATTTATTGGGGCGTAGCCCCAACAAACCTTCGTGCTTCTTCGTGTTACTGTGTGGATAATTTTTCTCCAGCCAAAGTCTCAATAACGCCAATTACAGCCGAGTTATCTAAATCGCCCATGCCCATTTCGAGCATTGCGCTGAAGAGTTGGGTATTTGCGGCTGTGCCGGGGACAGGAACGCCATATTCGCGCGCGGTATCGAGAACGATATTCAAATCTTTTGCCTGCATATAGGCTTTGAATCCTGGCTCTCGGTTGCCGTCAAAAAGTCGTGGGGGTTTGATGTCCAAAGCCCAGCATTGTGCCGCGCCACCTTTGATTGCTTGCACAACTTTTTGCGGATCCGCACCCGCTTTTTGGGCGACAATGAGCAGCTCTGCCATCCCGACCATTTGTGCGCCAACCATAATTTGATTGCAGACTTTCGCAATTTGCCCCGCACCCGCATCTCCAACTAGCGTGATACTTTTGCCCATCGCTTCGAGGACAGGCATCGCTTTTTCTAGAGCAGATTCTTCGCCGCCGAGCATGATCGTCAGCGTGCCGTTAATCGCGCCGATGTCGCCACCGCTGACGGGGGCATCGAGGGCAAAAACGCCTTTTTCTGCCAATCCCACAGCAATTTTACGTGCAGTTGCTGGCAAAATTGTTGAGTTATCGATAAAGATCAAGCCTTCATGTGCGCCTTCGAGGATACCGTCTTTGCCGAGTGCAACATGCTCCACATCTGGAGAGTCGGGCAGGTTAGTCAGCACAATGTCTACGCCAGCGGCAACCTCAGCAGGTGTCCACGCGGCAGTCGCTCCTTCGGCGACCAACTCGTCCACTGCGGCGCGGCTCCGATTATGTACCACCAGCGGAAATCCCGCCTTGAGTATATTACGTGCCATCGGCTTCCCCATCAATCCTAATCCAATATATCCTACTTTTAACATGATTACTCCTCTTGAATTTTTTTCTAAATTATACTCGCAATTTTTCTGGTAAAATACTGAATAAATGTTCTAAGGAGCGAGTATGGCAATTGATTTTCAGCAAATTTCTGAGCAAATAAAAGCGATTGGGGATAGCGCACAAGAGCGAAAAGAGACGCTAGAAAAAAGACGTGAAATTGCGCGTACACTTTTTCAGGCTTATGCAGATAATTTGGATGGATTACGCGAAAAACTGGATACCGCTCTCAAACAGGATGCCAACATTCGTTGCGCTTACCCATTGGATGAAAATCTCGATACGCGCGTGCCCACACCTGCTCTCGCTATGGACGCGACGCTGATCGCTGCCGACGGCTCGCAGATCGTGCCAGATAGACACGCGGCGGTGCAATTTGGCTTGGTCAACGTGGGCGCAATTGCGATGCAACTCAACTCCGGAAAAACGCCCGATATTTACACCGATAGTCAGCTTTTTTTCGGCGATGAACTTCTGACCGATTTCGGCACAACCCTCAGCGAAGGGATGATTGCCCTGCGCCGTGATTTAGCCGAGCGTACCAAATTGGCAGAGTTGGCGAAGGAATATCCTGCGCCCGTGATTACGTTTACAGATGGGCCAATTGAGTTATGGGGAAATAAAGACCCAAACAATGCCAAAACTTACGAAGCGAGCATGGAAAAATATCTGGGTGCACTCTCCCGTTTGCAAGAAAATGACGTGGTTACGGCGGGATATGTAGATAAGCCCGGCGCAAACCCTGTTGTACGATTGCTGGAAATTATGATTGCTCCTGCCGATAAATTGGGCGAGTTGCGTGCCTATCATCCCCTTTTGGGCGTGAGTGATTTATGGCTCTTTGGTGAAAGAAACAATCCACTTTTGAAATCGGGAGAACGCTCGGCGGTTTTTGAGTTACAGTCGAAAGCAAAGATGCACTATAAAGGCGTTTTGGGACTACATTTTTTCTATCTGAATGTCGGCACGGAGGGACATCCCTACCCCGTGCGCGTTGAAATCCCAAAATGGGTGGCGGATGATGAAGAGAAGTTAAATAATTTACACGCCGCGCTCATACAACAGTGCCGTATTTTAGGACACAAACCCACTCCTTATATTTTGCATCGTTCACATGAAGTGGCACTGGTTTCTTTTGATGAAAAACGTCAAATTGAACAGATGCTCATGTTAGAGTTGCGTCGCAATAATGGAGAGATTGGAGAAATATCAGGAAAACAGTCCGCAAAGAATATGAGTGGAAAGTAGAATATGGAAAGAAAAAGATTTAAAAATTCGCGCAATTCGCCCATTCGCGAACATTCGCATTAAAAACTAGAACCCCCAAGAAGCTAAATGTTAAAACTCCTCCCCTTCCAGCCCTCTGACCAAGCAATTGTAAAAGCCCTCATCTTAAGCGGACTAGAAGAACATTGGGGCTTTCTGGATGAAAGCAAAAACCCAGATTTGGATAATATAGCCGTGTCTTATGCGGAGGGCACTGTCTTAGTCGCATGGCAGGATGATGAGATTATTGGCACAGGCGCTTTTATTCCCCGCTCTGAAAGTCAAGTTGAAATTATCAGAATGTCAGTGAAAAAAGAATTACGCAGGCAAGGCATTGGACGAAAAATCTTGACCGAACTTTGCAAGAGAGCGAGTCAAGATGGCTATAAAGAAATCATTTTAGAAACTACAGAAACATGGCAAGATGTAATTGATTTTTATCTGCAATATGGTTTTGAGATTACGCATTATGAGAGTGGGGATGTGTATTTCAGAATGGATTTGAGAAAAAATGAGATAATATAGGCGTAAAACGTATTGCGTATTTCGTAATGATTTTCCTTACGCGATACCTTTTACGAAATACGCACTTTGGAGAAATTATGCAATCAAAAGACTCAATAGAAATCGGACGTTTACTCCGCTCTGGCACGACCGGATTTGTGGCTGGATGCAGTGTCTCTCAATTGGATGCGCCTGTTTTTGGTGGGCTAGTCCGCGCCCCGCTGGGGAATGGCTATCAAGTCTACGGGCTGATCTACGATATTCATATCGACGATGATGGTTTGGTGCGTCAACTGGTCACATCGGATAATGTCAGCCCCGAGGTCATCGCTGATAATCGTGAGCGGCGTATTGTCCCCGTCGAGATGTCGGTGCTGACGGTTGGCTATGAAGAAAGTGGCAAAGTTTCACATCTTTTGCCGCCTCGCCCACCCTTGAGCTTGGATGTGATCTATAAATGCTGTGATGATGATTTAATCCGCTTTACGGGTGCGGGGAGATTTGGGTATTTCCGTCATATTCTCCGCGCGCAGGATGCGCCAATTGGCGAGATGTTAGCGACGCATGTTCAGCAAGCGGCTCAGGCGCATAAAAATGCCGAATGGCAAGATAAAGCTGTCAAAGAAATTATTACGCTCTTACGAGACGATTATCCAACGCTGATGAGTGTTCTTGGCGCATTGGGAGAAACCGTTTAAAGATTAACACAAAGAGCACAAAGGTTCTCTAAGGATTTTTTTACTTTGTGTTTCTTGGTGTCCTTCGTGTTTAAAAGGAAACCTTATGAAAAATCAATCAATTGGCTATCTCGTTGGCGGCGGGCTGAAAGAGTCCTTCAACGTCCGGCTCACCCTCCCCTCTCAAGAAGTACAGGAGGGCGCGTTCACCGTCATCCGTAGCGGCGATTGGCAGTACTACGGCATCGTCACCGACATCCAACTTGGGGCGACTGACCCGCGTTTTGCAGATGAACAAACTGAGATGCGATTCCCGCCCAAATTAGCGGAAGCTTTGCACGGGCAAACTCTTTATACGAATCTGGAAGTCTTGCCAACCCTCATGCTGGAGGTGGGACCCGACCCCGATTCGGACGCGTATCCGGCTTGGGTGCAGGGAATCGACTCGGGTGCACGGGAGACTCCGCGTCCGAGACCGGTCAAGAATGTGCCCCCGCACCACGCTCAGGTCACGCTCGCCTCGGCGGGGGATATTGATGAAATCTTCGGTAAAGATGAAGACGGAAACTTCGAGATCGGCACCACGCGCGAGCAAGGTCATCCCGTTCGCATTAATCTGGATACATTTGTCCAACGCTCATCAGGCGTTTTCGGCGCAACCGGCACGGGGAAATCCTTCCTGACACGCATCGTTTTGGCAGGATTAATCGACCATAGTGCGGCGTCTGTTTTGGTTTTGGATATGCACAACGAGTACGGATTTGACGACACCGCCACTGACACAGGGAAAACTGTGGCGGGATTAAAAACCTTGTTCCAAAACAAAGTGCAAATTATGGGCTTGGGCGCAGGGACAAATATCCGTGGTGCAAACCCCGATTTTCACCTTGAAATTGCCATGGGCGACATCCAGCCCGCCGATGTTTTGATGCTGACGCGCACCTTAAATTTGCGAGAAACTACACCCACCGTTTTGAGCGCGCTACAACGAACTTTTAAGAAAAATTGGTTCAAAGCTTTTAGCCAAATGCTCAACGGCGCGATGATCGAAATCGAAGACGAAAATGGCAGAATAAAGAAAGTGCCTGCGCCAGAAAGCATTGCATTTTGGGCAAATGAAAACGGGATTAACGTGATGGCGGCAGAAGCCCTGCACTCGAAACTAGGGCGACTTTTCAACGCCCCCTACATCGCCGAGAAACCTGCCGCTGATTCGGTGAAGCAAATGATAGATAATTTGGATAACGGCAAACACGTCATTTTATCTTTCGGCAAATACGACTCTGATTTAGACTATCTGCTCGTCTCGAACTTGTTGACGCGCAAAATCAGTTCGGTTTGGGAGAAACGCGTCAATGACTTCCGCACGCATGGAAAAGATGAACCACGCCACCTGATTTTGGTCGTTGAAGAAGCGCATAAATTGCTAAACCGCGAGATGGCATCGCAAACCACCTTCGCCACCATCGCTCGCGAAATGCGCAAATACTACGTCACGCTGATGATCGTGGATCAACGCCCTTCGCAGATTTACGACGAGGTCATGTCGCAGTTGGGGACACGCATCTCTGGCTGGCTCGGTGACGACGATGATATTCGGGCTGTGTTATCGGGCTTATCGGGGCGTGAGGCTTTGCGTGGGATGCTGGCGCGTTTGCAACCCAAAGAAGAAGTTATCCTCTTGGGCTGGGGCGTACCGATGCCGCTACCAGTGAAATCAAGACGATATGATGATGATTTTGTGCGAGAATTGCGAGGAAAAAAGGGGAAACGCGATCCGTTGAGGGAGATGGGGTTTTGATGGCATTAGCACCGCCTGTGGATGAACCCGACAGGCTCAGGGCTGAAGGACGATAAATCGCCCTTGCGTGTCAAGCCCCAGCGGGGCTTCCGCTGTGAGCCCGATCCGTTTACGGTCGGGCGGGATTGGGTAGTAAGGCTATCATCGTTTATAAAATATTCGATTGTCGTTTCATCTACGAGAACGCCTGTGGGTGAACCCGACAGGCTCAGAGCTAAAGGATGATAAATCACTCTCGTGTGTTAGCCCCAATGGGGCTTCCTCTATTAGCCCGGTCGCTGGACACGCGTTCGCTAGATTGTAGTAATTCATAAATCAATGATAATTTCTGATCAAAAAGCTCTTCTACTTAACGTTTCAAATATGGATGGATTTCCCGTCTTTCCGTACGCATTTATCCAGATTCCTGCAATTGCGCGGCAGGTGGGTATTGAAGTGGTCTGCAAGGATCTACTCAGGATCCCAAAAGAGACGTGGAAGAAGACCCTCCAAACTTTAATCCAGCAACATAAGCCAGTCATGATCCTTATAACCTTACGAAATACGGACTCTCTGAACCCCCAGGATTATGAACCACAAGAATCAAAAGAGGAAAGAGGAAGTGCATACTTCCCCATCGAAAGAACCAAAGAATTGATCGCGATTATTCGTATGGTTTCAGATTTGAAGATTGCAGTTGGGGGATTCGGCTTTTCTGTTATGCCCAATGAAATCATGGATTATCTCCGCCCTGATTTTGGTGTGGTCGGTGACCCCAATGGCTTTTTCAGATATTTTGATGATATCCAGCAAGAGAATTATCAAAAAGTAGCAAACCTATTGTTTTTTCAGAACGACCAATTGATTTCAAATCCACGTAGATTCTACCCCCCGTTTTCAGATACCGAATATACATCCCAGGTTATCACGGAGATGATGGCGTTTTATGAGGCCTTTCCAGCACCAGGATTCCAGGGTGCTCCCATTGAGATCATGCGTGGTTGCAATCATTCCTGTGTGTTCTGCTCAGAACCACATGTTAAAGGGAATCAGGTAAGATATCGAGACCTGTCTGCTGTGATTGGTGATATTGAAATCTTGGTGGAAGATGGAATTACGCAGCTCTACATCGTTTCATCGGAGTTGAACCCCGAAGGAAATAAGTTTGTTCTTGAGCTTGCTGACAGAATCCACATATTTAACGAAGAGCAACCAGAAGATCGAAAGGTGACTTGGTACGGCGCCAATTATCTGTTGAATTTTAACAATGATGAATATGAACGATTGCACAGGTCAGGATTCGCTGGAGGGTGGTTTGACATCACCGCTCTTGATGATGAGAATGCCCGTGCCATGCGAACGCCATATAGGAATAAGGATTTGCTAACACATCTAAAGCCCTATGCTCAATTCAAAAGAAAACAAGCAACTCCCATTTCCAAGAATGAGAGTTCTGAAGGCGATGTCATAATCGGATGGACGATGTTCCTCGGAAATCCAGCCACTACCATCGAGACAATTCGCAAAACTTTGCAAATTGCAAACCAGAATGGATTATCTCAATATTTCAATCATTGTGGAATCAGTACGACTATTCGCGTCTTCGATTATGAAAAGCCAAACCAAGCCACCCTCAATACAGCTTATTCCGTCACCCCTGAGCTAGAGCGAACCAATTATCGTCAAATCAACCCTTCTTTTGCACCCCCGCCCGCGCTCCTTCAAGATTTTGGATCTGCAGATAAAATATCACAGTTGTTCAAATATCTCGCAGAGACGTATCTGTCCACGAAATACAAGAAGACAAGGGATTGGCATAATTTTCTAAAGGGAAATACTACCGCGTTATCAATTGAAAGTTGGATGGCGGAGCTATCAAAGATTAAAGGAGTCTCTGTTCCCATCCATTTGAAAGAAATAACAGAGAAACCTACAATTTCGGCGTTGCGAAAACTATTCGCGGAGAGATCGCAGGAGAGCATGATACAGTCAAGTGAGAGTCTGGCAAAGCAGGTGGTAGATTTTCTTTTATCTGTATGTCTAGAAGCATTTCCAAAATTCTTCGAGACCTTGCGCCTACCAAAAACGGCGGATGAGCTGAACCAGATGACATCATATGAACTGGCAGTAGCGGTTTTCGATAAGTGGTCTACGGAGAAAGATTTTTTAGAAGCGTTAACTATACAGACTCAATCACTTTTTCCAGAGTGGAAATGCGAGCTTCTTCAGTTCTGTGCTCAAGCGATACTATACAAATTCAACATTCTGATCAAACGCAAGTATAGACCCTTGTTTATTTTAATTGATTCGACGGCAAGTGAGTGAACTGAAGTAGAAATCAAATCAAGGCTAATATTAGGAACCCAATCCTTATCTCCAACGCCTGTGGTTGAACCCAACAGGCTCAGAGGCAAAGGACGATA
>JABGOQ010000193.1 GCA_018645405.1 Anaerolineae bacterium
GACTAACTCACTAGGCTCTTTTTATTACCTGTCCACCTTTTGGGGTGCAGTTCAATGGCGAGCATCATTGCAATCGCAGGGAGCCAAGAAGGGATGATCTTGAAGAGTTTCATCTAAATTAATAGGTATTTCGCAATGACTTTTCTTGCGAAATACCTATTAACATTACTAATTTCTAAACATCTTCAAAGCGCAAATTGATATTTACACTTCCGCCCAGATCAACGCCCTGAACCACAATCGCCTTTCCGCTGGGGTGCCCATCAAAGACAACGCTGAAAGCTGTATCTTCTACAGTGGTTAGTAGTTCTCTCTCTACATAGCCGAGTTCGATAAAGGCAAAACGATAAAAAGAGACCGCATCTGGCAAACTAAGCGAAGTCTGAAAATTGATCGCGCCGTCACCAAGATCAACTACTGCGCCAGCATCAACATCATCAGGGAGTGGAAATTCACTTTCCATCTCAGCCGCCGGAGCTTCCTCTTGTTCAGGTGCTTCTGCGGGCGGGGCAGCCCCTTCAGCGGGTTGCGCTTCTTCAACAGGCGCAGCTGCATCATTGCCGCCACATGCTGCGGTTAATGCGAGCAGAAATACCAAAACAATAAATAACCAACGTCTTTTATACATATAAACCTCCAGTAAACGAATAAGATTCCTGCCATTGTACAACAAATTTTGCGATTTTTGTTGTACAATCTTCCCATGATAGAAAAAGAAACCCTCAACAGCCGCAATAATCCATTGATCAAGCAACTTCGTTCTCTTAATCGACGTAAGTCTCGCACAGAAACGGGATTATTTCTTGTAGAGGGGATTCATCACATTGGGGTGGCGATAGAAGCAGATTGGGATGTGAACACGATCATCTACGCCCCCGAACTTCTCAAAAGCGAATACGCCCGTGACCTGATATCTGCTTCCACTAAAAAAGGGATTCGTTGCCAGTCAGCATCTCCCGATATCTTTCGCTCTCTGGCGGGGAAGGAAAATCCCCAAGGGATTCTTGCCGCTATTCAACAACGTGATTTCTCTCTCTCAGCCTTGATAAATTTCCAGCGCGGCGCAGCGATTGTCGCTCCCCAAGACCCTGGCAACCTCGGTACGATTCTCCGCACCCTCGACGCAGTCGGCGCAGATGGGCTGCTTCTCCTCGACGGTGGCGTAGACCTCTATCACTCAAAAGCTGTGCGTGCCAGCATGGGCGCACTCTTCTGGAAGCCAGTCGTACGCACCTCCTTCGATGATTTTCTCGCGTGGACGAAAGAAAACACCCACAAAGTAATCGGCACCTCGGCACGCGGAAGATCCGATTTGAAATCTCTGAATCTGGATAACGAATCCTGGGTTTTGCTTCTCGGCAGCGAACAAAAGGGACTTTCCCCCAAGCAAATCTCCGCTTGCGACACGCTGATTTCCCTCCCAATGCGCGGGCACGGCACCTCGCTCAATCTCGCCGTCGCCGCTGGGGTTTTACTCTATGGGCTGATGGAGTAGCGATATGGCGCGGGATTTGTGTTGCAAAGAAATGAGAATAAAAGCACAGGAATCGAAAAGACCCTCGCGAGAGGGTCTTTTTTGATGCTGAACGTAGGCGTAAGCTGCCCGCCGATTTTGTGAACGCAACCCAATTTTGTCCTGAAAAAACTAAGCAAAAACCACGCCGCATTCCCTGAGCCGAAGGCGAATCAGCTTAACGTGGGGCTGGGTGTTGTTGAATTTAAAAGACTTGTGTACAAAAACCACTGATTTTTCAATTTACTTTAATGACTTCGCTGATATGGTTAGAAATTCTTTCAACACGCTGTTGCCAAAGTATTCTGAACTCTTTTTGTTGGTCGGATGTTGCGTTTTCTTGCAAACATAGCTGCATTAAGATAGACGTTTTTGGGTCGGCTGGAATTGAACTGGGGTCATAAAAAACGCTCACGGAATCATTAGAATCTTTTCTGGTAAATTTAACATTTGATTTTATGGATGCGTCAAATTGCATTAAATTTCTCCTGTCAAAACTACCAGCAATCCCTTTAAATCCTAGATTGACAGTGGCCCCGGTTATGTTGGTTATCACATTGGCGATAACGCCGGTCACGCCTTCATTTTCGTTATGGGCAAATTCGACCATTATTTCCCCCCGCTTTGCAATTTCATCCTTATACAGCACTTTTAATCCCTCTAAGGTCATTAAATAAGCGCCCAGCACCGTCGGACAAGAGTGACCAGCACTTTTAACGATATCAAGATAATTAAATTCTATATAACCTTCTTCAAAAGTTCCTAAGAAATTGGAAAGATCATCTTGTAATTTTATTGTTTCGA
>JABGOQ010000078.1 GCA_018645405.1 Anaerolineae bacterium
TGTTTATTAGAAACCCGAAAGGTTTTGTTGCTCTATGTTCTATTATGATGATTTTGAAGGCATAGATTTAAGTTCAATCAGTTTTTGATTGAAACCTTTCGGGTTTTCCATATTAGGAGAAACCCTCAATGACCGAAGAACTAGTAAAACGATTACTCTCTGGCAACGAAGCCCTTGCACGTGGCGCGTGGGAATCGGACGTGGAATTAAAATGAAAACGAATAGCAGAACTTCATCTAACATAACTCAAAAGTTCACAACGATATTTTCTTTTGCATCAGTTTTTTTTATCTCATCTTTAACGGCAAAAAGCTTCGTTAAGTTTCATACATCTAAGTACAATGCTCTTGTTGAGGCTGCTCACGGCGTGCTAAGTCACAAACCACATTGGCTTGCCTACCAGAACCGTTTGTTAGCTCCTTATTCTGTTTACGGTATTTCTCTTTTTGGCATTCCTTTCGAAAAAGCATTGATGGTTTTTTATGTATTAGCCATCTTTGCTCAAACTATTATTTTGTACGTCTTACTGTTGAAATATACGAATAATAACTTCTCCCTATCTATATTATACGTTATCTTCTTTTCCTTTATGTTTATCGGTATTCAGCATTCTTGGTTTTATACATGGGATAGTCTCGAAATTATTTTCTTCATACTATTTAGTTGGGGAATATGGAGAAAAAAAACTACGTTATATTTTGTTGCGTTATTCTTTATAGCACTTACTAATAAGGAAAGTGCTATTTTTATTGCTGTATTTTTGATAGTAGATGCCTTTCAATTTCAAAACCAAGAAGATTCTTTTTTTCCAGCAATCAAATTGTCATCTGTTGCAAAATTGGTCACTGGATCATGTCTGACCTTTTTTGGAGTAGCTTATACAAAGCTTGTGCGCGATTATTTGTTTATAGTTTCATCAAAGCCTGATTTAGGTGACGATAGCTCTCACAGGGTTTTAGGAAATCACTTAACCTTGCCCGAAAACCTACAAGCTTTTTTCTCTGGAAATTTATTGTCAACAGATATAATAAATTCTCTTTTCTTAATAGGACTTGTCGTTTATTTGCTCTGGTCTTTTGATAGATTTGAAGAGCAAGACTACAAGGCATTTATAATTATAATGCTGATAATTATTAGCATATTTCTTTTTGGTCTAATTAACGAAACCCGCATTTATGCACCTTTGCTCCCGTTCATTTTGTTTTTTCATTTACGACAGCACCAAGAGCAAATAGATCACAAAACAGTTGCATAAATTTAAATTATTTCGATTAGGAGAATTTTATGACAGAAAAACTCGTAAAAAGATTACTCTCAGGCAACGAAGCCCTCGCACGTGGCGCGTGGGAAGCTGGCGTGGAAGTTGCATCTGGTTACCCAGGTACGCCCAGCACCGAGATTTTGGAAGTTTTTGCCAAAATGCCTAATGTTTACGCTGAGTGGGCACCTAATGAAAAAGTCGCGCTGGACGTAGCCATCGGCGCGGCGTATGCGGGCAAACGTGCTCTCGCGACGATGAAGCATGTCGGCGTGAATGTTGCTGCCGATTCTCTTTTCTATGCCGCGTTTACGGGAATGGAAGCGGGTTTGGTTATTATCACTGCTGACGACCCCTCGATGCACTCCTCCCAAAATGAGCAGGATAACCGCAACTACGCTAAATTTGCGCGTATCCCCTGCCTTGACCCTGCCGATAGTCAGGATGCCAAAGATATGATGGTTGCGGCATTCGAGCTGAGCGAGCAATTCGATACGCCTGTTCTGATGCGCCCGACGACGCGTGTTTGTCATACCAGTTCGCTTGTTGAAGCGGGCCCTGACCGCTATCAGGGTGCTGAGCCGGGTAAATATCCGCGCAACCACGCCAAATATGTGATGGTCCCGGCCAATGCGCGCGGGCGACATCCGATTGTTGAAGAGCGCTTGAAAAAACTCTCTGAGTTTGCCGAAACGACCACGCTTAATCGTGTTGAGAAGCGCGGCACTGAGCTTGGCGTCATCACCAACGGCATCGCTTATCAATATGCCCGCGAAGTTTTTCCCGACGCCAGCGTACTGAAGCTCGGCATGTCCTATCCCTTGCCTCCGAAGATGATTAAAGAATTTGCGGCGCAGGTGAATAAGGTAATTGTCCTCGAGGAACTTGATCCCTTCATCGAAGAGCAGGTTTTGCTGATGGGCGTGGAGTTATATAAACCAGAGGGATGGGATGGTGGAAGCTATCCGCATTTCAAGTCGATTTTCCCCTTGGTCGGTGAATTGGATCCGAAGATCGTCCGCACGCACGCGGTTTCGGCTGGCTTAATGCCCGAGAATCTCGGTAGCAAACCTGATGTCGCGTCTGTTCCGGCGGCACGAGTAGAGCTTCCCGTTATTTTGCCGGAGAATCTGCCCAATCGTCCTCCCGTGTTATGTGCGGGATGTCCACATAGAAGCACTTTCTTCATCTTGAATAAACTCAAACGCCCGATCAACGGTGATATCGGCTGCTATACATTAGGCGTTGTGCCGCCCTTGAGCGCGATGGATACTTGCGGTTGTATGGGGGCAAGCACGGGCGTGGCGCATGGCGCGGTAATGGCGGGCGATAAAGAGCGTCATTTTGCCGTGATCGGCGATTCAACTTTTTTGCATACAGGCATGCAGGCGCTGATGAATGTGGTTTATAACGGGAGCAATGTGATTACGATTATCATGGATAATCGGATCACGAGCATGACGGGACAGCAGGATAACCCCGGCTCTGGTTTGACGCTACAAGGCAAGCCTTCGAATGAAATAGATATTGAAGCATTGGTACGCGCGATTGGAATCAAGACCGTTAAACGCGTGGAGGCTTATGATGTTAAGGCAATTGAGACGACGCTCAAAGAGTGGTTGAAAATTGATGAGCCGGCTGTGTTGATTACGGATCATGCTTGTGTGCTCGTACCGGAAGAACGGAAGCAATATCTGGCGCTGGATGTGATCGAGGAAGATTGCAATGGTTGTACGCTCTGTTTCCGCATCGGTTGCCCGGCGATTATCAAATCGGATAAGCTGGATGAGAAGACTCAGCGTCCGCTGGCGGTGATTGACCCGCTGCTGTGTACGGGATGCGAAATCTGCTCGCAGGTTTGTCCACGTGATGCGATTTTGTTTAGAGATGATGTTTTGAAGTTGAGAATGCAGTAGTTTAAGGGACGCAAAGGTTGCAAAGGTGACAAAGGCTTCAAGGGTAAGAACAAAAAACTTCGTGACCTTCGTGTTCCTTCGTGGATGAAAATAGAGGCAATTGATGAAAAAAACACGTTTTTTACTTACAGGTGTTGGGGGGCAGGGAACTATTTTGGCGAGTAATGTTCTCGCTGAGTTGGGGATTGCTCTTGGCTACGATGCAAAAAAAGCCGAGGTGCATGGGATGTCACAGCGTGGCGGGAGTGTAATCTCGCACGTCAGTTGGGGTGAAGAAGTCTTTTCTCCAGTCATCCCTGATGGCGAAGCGGATATTTTGATTTCTTTCGAGAAGTTGGAAGCAATCCGCTTTGTAGGTGGGATTCGATCCGGCGGAATGGCATTGATCAACGATTATGAAATTGTGCCGATTACCGTCAGCTCTGGAACGGGGAAATACCCCGCTAACGAGGAAATTAATGCCGCCTTTGCCCCAGTAACAGAGAAGGTCTATTGGGTAAAAGGTGTTGCGATTGCGGAAGAATTGGGGAATGCTAAAGCCGCGAATGTAGTCTTGCTCGGTGCGCTCTCCAAGATTTTGGAGATGGATGCGAAGCCATGGTTGGATGTCATCGAAGCGCGCGTCCCGCCCAAATTTGTGGAGTTGAATCGGAAAGCTTTTCAGGCTGGAAGGGATGCGGTTTAACTGTTAATCAACGTATATGAATCAAAAACGTCCCTCGCAAGGGACGTTTTTATTTGTATAGATTATACTATCTGAGCCACCGATGGGAGTCGAACCCATGACCTGGCGCTTACGAAGCGTCTGCTCTACCAACTGAGCTACGGTGGCGTTCTATAGCGGCGAAAATTATACCAGCACAGTTTCTAACTGCCAAGCAAAAAGGAAAAAGTATGCTCCGAATAGCCATGCTCTCTTATCATACCTGCCCCCTTGCAACATTGGGCGGTAAAGACACTGGCGGGATGAATGTCTACGTTCGAGATCTAACGCGACAACTTGGGCGGATGGGTGTTCATGTGGATGTTTTCACCCGATCGCAGGACGAGCATGTCCCGCACGTGCTGCACGATCTAGGATCAGGGAATCGCGTCGTACACATCCCGGCGGGAAACGAAGTGCCACTCCCCAAGCAGGCGTTGGTGGAGCATATCCCCGATTTTGTAGACGGGATATTGAAATTTACTGAAGAAAAAGATTTGAAATACGATGTGATTCACTCTCATTATTGGATGTCTGGAATCGCTGCTGGGATATTGAAGGATGCGTGGGGAATACCCATTGTCCACATGTTTCATACTTTGGGCGCGATGAAAAATAGGATTGCGCGTAGTGATGAGGAGCGTGAGGGTCCCTATCGCGTTGATGGTGAGAAGCAAGTTCTCTCACGGGCGGATCGGCTTATCGTCGCCACGCCAGCCGAGAAATCCCAGCTTCAGTTTCTATATCAGGCAGATGTGGCGAAGATGGTTATCATCCCACCTGGCGTAGATACCGAGCATTTTTACCCCATCCCGAAAGATGAAGCGCGAGATTATATTGGTGTTTCTGGTGATGATTGCATGGCTCTGTTTGTGGGGAGAATTGAGCCGTTAAAGGGAATCGATACGCTAATGAAAGCGGTTTCAGTGATGGGGATGTATGATGCTGAGAATCCATTTTATGTGGCAATTATTGGTGGCGACCCCAATGTTGCCCGCGAAGATATGACCGAAGAGATGGCGCGTTTGCAGAATTTATGTGACGAGCTTTGTTTGGGGCAGATGGCTCTTTTCTTGGGTAAGCGTGCGCAAGATACGCTGCCTTATTATTATTCGGCGGCAGAGGTTTTGCTGATGCCATCGCATTATGAATCTTTTGGGATGGTGGCATTAGAAGCGATGGCTTGCGGAACGCCGGTGATTGCTTCGCAGGTAGGCGGTTTGGCCTATTTGGTCAAAGATGGTGAGACGGGCTATCACGTCCCTTTTGATTCACCTGATGTTTTAAGTGAGAAATTGGGTGCGTTGCTGGGAGATTTTCAACTAAGAAAAAAAATGGGTGAGCAAGCAGCCATCCATGCGAAGGGATATGATTGGGAAGTGGTTGCGGGACGGATCATTGATGTGTATAGAGAGTTGCAAGAGCGACAGGGGGAAGAAAAGAAGCAAGGAGTATATAGGTAAAAAAAGGAGATTGCCAAAGCAATCTCCTTTTTTCGTCTTTATTTAAAATTTTACTCTTTCAGTTTTACATGGAATAAAGTTGTGCCGTTACTATCTTGTGTGCGCAACTCAAAATATTTCTTGTATTTCCCAATTAATCTTGAAAGCTGACCATGCCCATAAGAGCGTGGATCAAAACTGGGGTCAATTTGATATAGTGCATTACCGAGCATTGCCATTGATGCCCAACCATCTTCGCGGACAGCGATCTCGAAAGCCTGTTTGAGCAATGGGATTGGCTCTGGCTCTTTGACAGGTTTCTGCGTTTGCTTTTGTTTGGAGCTGGTAGAGCGTGTGCGTGGGGCTGGCTTCTTTTTTGGAGCCAGATTCTCGGTAAAAACAAAAAGATCGCAAGCGTTCACGAAGGGTCTGGGTGTTTTCTTTTCGCCGATTCCCATTACGAAAATGCCAGCCTCACGAATACGAGTAGCAAGACGAGTATAGTCGCTGTCGCTGGAGACGATACAAAAGCCATTCACATCGCTCGTATGGAGAATATCCATTGCGTCAATGATCATTGCGCTGTCTGTTGCGTTTTTACCAATGGTATAACGGAATTGTTGTACAGGTTGCACAGCGTGGTTATTGAGAATTTTTTTCCACGAATTCATGCTGGCTGTTGTCCAATCCCCGTAAATGCGACGAATTGTTACCTGCCCATATTTGCTGGTTTCAGCCAACATCTGCGGGAGCAGTTTGGCTTGTGCGTTGTCGCCATCAATCAGAATACTGATTCTGCGACGAATTATATTGGTTTCAGTCATGCCCCTATTATACACGCCTTCTGCTTTGTTTTCATTATCTTTTTGTATAATTAGATTTTTTGCTTGCAAAAGAAAAAGAAACTGTGTACAATGTAGTTGTCCGCAGTTGGGTGCCCCCCTCACCCAGCTGTGGGCATTTTTTATATAGCAATATAGGCAAGGATGGAAATATAATGCGCCACCGCAGCAAGTATCACAAAGATATGCCAAACTTCATGGAAGCCGAAGACGCCCGGCTTGAAATCCATTTTTTTTGTGATGTAGATAATTGCTCCGAAAGTATATATCAGACCACCAGCTATTAGCCACGTTAGCGCACCGGCAGGAAGTGTATTTGCCATTTCTCCAGCTGCTGCCACAATCAGCCAGCCCATCAATAGGTATACTCCAGCGTTCACCCAACGTGGTGCGCGGACAATGAAAACTTTAATGCCCACGCCGATGAGTGCTAGCGACCAAATAATTGAGAGTAATCCCCATTTCCAAAACCCGCTAAAGGCATTTATACAAAAAGGAGTATAAGTTCCGGCAATGAGCAGGTAAATGGCAGAATGATCTACCTTGCGTAGAATCTCAATCACTTTGGGGCTAGAAATAGTCATATGATATGTTGCACTGGCTGAGAACATCAATATCAGGCTGATCCCATAGATAATCATCGAGGTAAGCTTCGCTGATTCACCCCAGCTTATGATAATGAGGGCAATTAACCCGAAAAGGGAGAGTACCGCTGCTCCAAGGTGGGTGAGTCCGCTAATGGGATCCCGTAATTTATCTTTTAGCATTTTTATCCTTTAGACCAAAAAAGGGTCTGACTAAAAATAGTCAAACCCTTTTCTTTTCATTTTTTTTATCTTTTATGCTTCAGAAGGTGTTTTTTTTGTTTTCTTTTTAGCCGTCTCTACAACTTCTTGACCTTTTGTCTTGGCTGTATCTACGACTTCTTTCCCTTTTGTTCTTGCTGTTTCGACAACTTCTTGACCTTTTGCTTTGGCGGTTTCAGCAACTTCTTTGCCGCGATCTACAACAACTTGTCCGCGATCTTTTAGCTCTTTTTGTAATTCAGCCGCGCGAGCTTTGGCTTCTTCTGTTGCAGCTTCGGCACGGGCGATGGCTTCTTCAGCCGTTTGGGTGGCTTGGTCTTTTAGTTCAATTCCGCGCTCTTTAAGCAATGTGCGAGTCTCTTCGCCAGATTGTGGGGCAAAGAGTAATGCGGCAACTGCGCCGGTGAGACCACCAACAATAAACCCAACTAAAAATGCACCAAATTCGTCACGTTCAGACATGATTTTCTCCTTTTTTAAAATCTTTTATTTAATTTTTCTTGATACCAAGTATCTCAAAAATACGTTGTAGCCCTGCTAAATTGGCATTCAACTTAATGACTGGGTCAACCATATTTTCACTGAGAAAAGCTGTGGTCCCACGCAAGGTGTGAACAGTTTCATTCGTAGCATCCAGAATCGGCTTAATTTCATTCTGTAGCAAATTCATCAAGCTGGCTATTTGCAAGATCAAGATAACCAAAGCCACTCCGATTACCAAAGATTCGAATGCCATGAAAATGATGAAAATATCTCGGATGCGCTCGGTGGGGGTGTTTTCATTAAGCAGTCCTAAAACTGCCGCGACTACGCCACCCAGAATCAACAAAACGAAGACGATTGCGATTATAGCTACTTTACGCTGATCGTTATTACCTTCGTTATTTTCTTCTTTTTCTTCAGGAATTTCCACAATTTCTTCAGTCATGCACATATTATAGCATATTCGTCTAAATTTCTGATTGCGTCTTGACTATGAAATCTGATTCTGGTATTCTTTATCTACCGACCGTTCGGTAGATTTTGGAGATTGTACACTATGATGACAAAAGAAGAAATACTAGATGCCGCAGCAGAAATTTTTCGCATTAAGGGCTACCATGCTACTTCCATGAGCGATATTGCTGGTGCGGTCAACTTGCAGAAAGCCAGTTTATATCATCATGTTTCCAGCAAGCAAGAAATTTTGCTCGAACTTTTAGACCAAGCTCTTGAACTGCTCACGGGGCAAGTTATCGACATTGTTCAAGATGAAAATCTTCCCGCTAATAAAAAACTGCGCCGCATGATACATGCTTATCTCAAAGCTCTCACCGATCATTTTGATTTAACAACTGTTTTACTCATGGAGCATCGTTCGCTCAAGCCTGAGTTGCACGCCCGCCATGTGCCTAACCGCGATCGCTTCGAATCCCTCTGGCGCGAAGTTGTTGACGAGGGGACGAATACAGGCATTTTTTCTTGCGAAAATACAGGGTTGGCTGTGCGAAATCTTTTAGGCGCGATGAACTGGGCAATCACTTGGTACAACCCCAAAGGTGGTCTTGTTATTGAAGAAATCTCAGACCAAACCGCAACGCTCTTTTTGAATGGCTTGCGAGGCAAATAAATGAAGCCCATCCCGTCCACTAAATCCCCGCATACTTTTGCAGAATTTACCACCCAAAAAGGTGCGCGGATTTATCGAATCCCAATGCAAGCTTTTCCAGGATTTTGGGCGTATGCCTATCTTGTTTTTGTGGATGATTTGATCGTTCTGATTGATACTGGATCGGGATTTGGCGATTGTAACGAGCAACTCGAAGAGGGATTTGAACGGGTTCGCTCTATCGAGGGGCTTGCTTCCGTTATGGATAATTTGGATTACATCCTCATCACCCATGGCCATATCGACCACATCGGCGGATTGCCCTATCTCCTCGAAAGAACGGATGCGAAAGTCGGCATCCACGAACTCGATTTGCGCAACCTAACCAATTACGAAGAGCGGATTTTCGTTTCTGTACGCCGTTTGCGAGAATTTCTCATCGAAGCAGGCGTGGGCGATGAAAAGCGCGAAGAAATTATGCGTGTTTATGAGGTCAATAAAGCCTTATTTTCCTCTGTTCCTGTTGATTTTACATTTGAAGCAATCGGGATGCAATTAGAAAACCGATTTGAGTTTCTCCACGTCCCTGGTCATAGTGCGGGACACGTTGTCATTCGTCTTGATGATTATCTCTTTTGCGGAGACCATGTGCTGAACGGAATCTCCCCGCATCAGTGGCCTGAAAGATTGACGATGAATATGGGGCTAGGGCATTATCTCGGCTCTTTAGACAAGTTAGATACTTGGGTTGGGGAAGATGTCAAATTAACGCTCAGCGGTCATAACGAGGCTATAGAAGATGTCCACGACAGGATTAAGCAAATTAAAGGGATTCACGCCCAACGACTGGAGCGAACCCTAGAAATCCTGTCTGAGCCGCGCACGATTGCCGATGTTTCATCCCAGTTATTTGGCGAGGTCGGCGGTTATGATATCCTGCTTTCAGTGGAAGAAGCTGGGGCGCATGTCGAATATTTATATCAGCGGGGGCTGTTGGGAATATCTAATATTGAAGAAATTGAGCAAGGCGGAGTGCCTTTGCTTTATGAGCGAATGAATGACTCGGTGGCAGAGCAAGTGAGAATTTGCTGCTAAAACCTCCAGTCTCTGGGCGGAGCGTAGCGCAGACGAAGAGCGGCATTTGCAAAACCGTCCTTCGTCTACAGGCTCAAAGTGCATTCGCCTTCCAATCAGGAACTGAATCGTATTGAAAAATTATTCCTTATTAAGGAGGAACAATGTATTCTTTTGAACCGAACGAAGAACAACAAATGTTGATTGATGCAGTCAGCCGCTACGCGGAAAACGATTTGCGTGAAGCGGCAGAAGAGGCTGAGGAGCACGCGAAGTTTCCTGATGGTCTCGTTGAGAAAGGCTGGGAGATGGGCGTTTTACAAGCCTCTATCCCCGAAGCCTATGGTGGATTTGGCGAATACTCTAGCGTGACGGGTGTTTTAGCCGCCGAAGAATTGGCTTACGGTGATTTACCTAGCGCGATGGCGGTTTTGACACCTAATCTCTTTGTCTTGCCAATTTTGCTGGCTGGCTCTGAAGCGCAAAAAGAGAAATTTATTCCACCCGTAATTGAGATGGAATGGAAAGCCTACACTGCCGCGATGATTGAGCCTATTTTCAATTTTGACCCCACTGACCTGAAAACGACTGCCGTTTCCGATGGTGATGATTTTGTGATTTCTGGTAAAAAGACTTATGTGCCTTACGCCAAAGATGCAGAAATGATGATCGTTTATGCAAGCGTGGAGGGTGTAACGCAAGGCTTTATTGTTCCTGCGGGTGCAGAAGGTTTGACGATTGGCGAAGAAAATAAGCTGATGAGTATGCATGCTTTGCCTCAATACGATGTGGAACTAGACAGCGTGCGCGTACCCGCTGAAAATCGCCTTGAGGGTGATTTTAATGCCGTTTTGGCCGCAAGCCATGTTGGTTTGGCGGCGTTGGCAGTTGGCGTGGCGAAAGCAGCTCTTGATTATTCCATCACTTATTCTAAAGAGCGCGAAGTTTTCGGTGTAAAAGTTGCACAGAAACAGGCGATGGCTTTTATGATGGCAGAAATGGCGATGGAAATTGAATCTTCTCGCATGTTGACTTGGGAAGCGGCATGGAAATTAGACACCGATAAAGAAGATGCCTATAAATCAGCCTACCTCGCGGCGACTGGTGCAATTGATATGGTGATGATGGTCACCGATCGCGGCGTGCAAATTTTGGGCGGGCATGGCTATATCCGTGAACATCCCGTTGAAAGGTGGATGCGTAACGGACGCGGTTTCGCGACCTTTACTGGCTTAGCGATTGTTTAGGAAATTTCACCACAAAGACACAAAGAACACAGAGAAAACCTTTGTGGTCACAAAGAAAAAATTTGTGCACTCTGTGCCTTTGTGGTGAGAACAGAAGAGGATAATTATGACTATAGAATTTGAAACCCCGAAACCTATCACGCAACAGCAATATGTATTGAAAACCGTTGCGGATAATATGATGCGCCCACATTCACGCTATTTCGATGAAAATGAGCATGAAATTCCGTGGGATTATATTAATTTTATGCACCAAGCGATGAAAGCCTCTGGTGCTGGCTCTTTGGCTCCATCGGACAAGAAAAAAGACCCGAATAAACCCAAACGTCCGCCAATTGGATACCAGATGTTGGCGCATATGCTCGAAGTCCTTTCTTGGGGCGATACAGGAATGTATCTCATCACCCCTGGTGGCGGACTTGGTGCCGCGGCAGTTCAATCGGCTGGCAACCCCGAGCAAAAGAAGAAATTCTTGGCTCGTTTTATGGATGAAAAGCCCACCTTTGCCGCAATGTGCATGACAGAAGCAGATGCTGGCTCTGATACTTCTAAAATTCGAGCAAACGCTGTTTTAGATGATGAAACCAATGAATGGGTATTGAATGGCGAGAAGATTTTTGTCACCGCTGGTGATAAAGCCTTAACCGATTACGAAGAAGCCGGACAAGGTTTCATCGTTGTTTGGGCGACCATTGATCCAGAAGCAGGGCGTGCTGGTATGCGCTCTTTCGTTGTTGAAGCGGGCACACCCGGTGCAAAAGTTACAAAAATGGAGCATAAACTCGGCATCCGTGCTTCGGATACTGTGACTATCGTTTTGCAAGATGTTCGCGTACCTTTTGAGAATATCTTGGGCAAACCCACCGTAGAAAAAACGACCAAAGGTTTCAAAGGCGCGATGGCGACCTTCGATGCCACTCGTCCGCTTGTTGCCGCGATGGGAATCGGCGTAGCTCGCGCCGCCTTAGAATTCGTCCAAGAGAAACTCGCAGAAGAAGGTGTAGAAATTCGCTACGGGAAACCGCGTAATACCCTCACCTCCATTGAACGAGACGTAATTGATATGGAAGTGATGGTGCGCTCCGCTTGGCTCGTGACTCTCAAAGCCGTCTGGATGGCAGATAATCGCAAATCGAATGCTTTAGAGGCTTCGATGTCCAAAGTCAAAGCCGGCGACGTGGGCCCAAAAGTCACGCAGAAAGCCATTGAGATTTTAGGACCCCTCGGATATTCCCGCGAATTCCTGCTCGAAAAATGGTTCCGTGACGCAAAAATTACCGACATCTACGAAGGCACCGGGCAAATTAATCGACTCGTTGTGGCGCGTAATTTATTGGGCTATCGTGGCAGTCAATTGCGCTAAAAGGTTGCACCACAAAGACACGAAGGACACAAAGGTTTTTCTTTGTGAACCAAGAAAAAACTTCGTGCTCTCTGTGCCTTTGCGGTGAAAAGAACTAGGAGACAAATATGAAATACCAAGTAAACAAAGCCGTAGTAGTCGGCGCAGGGACAATGGGCGCGGCACTTGCGGCACATTTTGCGAATGCCGGTATACCAACCACCTTGTTGGATATCGTCCCTTTCAAATTAACTGAAAAAGAAGAGAAAAAAGGCTTAACGCGAGAAGACAAAACCGTCCGCTATCGCATTGTGAACGATGGTCTAATGGCGGCAAAAAAGTCTCGCCCAGCATCTTTCTTCTCTAGCTACCAGCACGAATTGGTCAAAGTCGGCAACCTCGAAGATGATTTTGATGTCATCGCCGAAGCCGATATTGTCGTTGAGGCGATTATCGAAAATCTTGAAATCAAACAAGATTTGATGAAACGCATTGATGCAATCCGCAAAGAGACCGCGATTATTGCCACGAATACTTCTGGCATCCCCGTCAAAGATATTGCAGCGGAGCTTTCTGATAGCTTTAAGGGTCATTTCCTTGGAATGCACTTTTTCAATCCGCCCCGCTATCTAAAATTGCTCGAAGTCATCCCCACCGATGACACCCTCTCCACCGTGGTCGATTTTGTGAAGTATTTCGGCTCTTACCATCTCGGCAAGGGCATCGTTCTTTGCAAAGATACCCCCAACTTCATCGGCAATCGTCTCGCTTTTGGTACAGGTGCTTTTGCCCTCGATTATATTCTCAAAAATGATCTCAGCATCGAAGAAGTGGATATGGTCACGGGGCAAATTATGGGTCGCCCCAAAACGGCTACTTTCCGCCTGATTGACCTCGTTGGTATTGATGTTTGGGAGCATGTCGGGCGCAATCTCGCTCCCCTCATTCAGCACGACACTTACGCGCTCCCTTATCTTGAAGCCGAAGCCCCCAACGTGCTCATCGGCGAGATGGTCAAGCGAAATTGGCTCGGTAATAAAACACGCGGTGGTTTCTATAATGTCAAGAAAGATGCCGAAGGCAAGAAAACTTTCCTGCATCTCAATTTTGAGACGATGGAATATCAAGAAGCCAAAAAGCCCAAATTTGATTCCGTTGGCGCGGCGAAAAAAGGTAAAGGTCTCAAAGGCAGCCTCGAAGCCATGCTCGCGGGCGATGATAAAGTTGCCAAACTCGTGCAAGCTCTCATTTATCAGGGTTCGCAATATGCGTCCGTTCTCATCCCCGAAGTCTCAGATACGCCGAAGCCGATTGACGATGCCATGCGCTGGGGCTTCGGTCACAAAAAAGGTCCGTTTGAGATTTGGGATCTGCTCGGGGTAGCGTCGCTTGTTGAGCAGATGACTGCCGCGGGATTCGCACCTGCCGATTGGGTACTGACCATGTTGAAAAACGGGCGGGATTCCTTCTATCAGTATGAAGATGGGAAAATCGTGGGCGTTTATGATGTCTCGAAAGAGGACTACGTCCGCATCGAACGTGACCTCAGCTTGGTTGCCCTCAATGAACAAAAAGTCGTCTCGAAAAACGCTGGAGCGACCCTCCACGACATGGGCGACGGCGTGGCATGCGTTGAGTTTCATACCAAAATGAACGCGATTGATGCCGATATTGTTGGCATGATAAACGAAGCCCTAGACCGAACTGAGAGCGATTTTGATGCTTTGGTGATTGGCAACGAAGCCGACCATTTTAGCGCAGGCGCAAATCTCTTTATGGTGGTCGTAGCGGCGCAAAACAAAATGTGGGACCAGCTAGACGAGATGATTATTGGCTTGCAAAACGTAAATATGAGGATGCGCTATTCGCCGAAACCGGTCGTGATTGCTCCCGCCGGGATGGCTCTCGGTGGCGGATGCGAAGTCACGATGCACGCTTCGCATGTGGTTGCGACTGGCGAGTTGTATATCGGTTTGGTCGAGTTGGGCGCGGGCGTTATCCCCGCGGGCGGCGGCACAAAGGAAATTATGCGCCGCGTTATTAACCCCGCTATGAAAACAACCGATGCGACTGCGTTGCCTTTCTTGCAACAAGCTTTCTTGCAAATTGGGCAAGCGAAAGTTGCGACCAGCGCGCGTGAAGCCCAGCAAATGGGTATTCTCGGCGCAGCAGACCGCATCATTTTGAGTCGCGATCATTTGCTCGCAGAAGCCAAAAAAGAAGCGATGCACATGGTCAACACCGGCTATACTCCGCCCGCTCCAGAGAAAATCTACGCCTCAGGGCGTGATATGCTCGGCGCATTGAAATTGGGCGCGCATATGTTCACCGAAGGTGGCTTCATCACCGAATTTGAGAATTTGATTGCCAATAAGCTCTCTTATATCTTGAGCGGCGGTGGTCTGAGCAAACCCGCATGGGTTAGTGAACAATATATCCTCGACCTTGAGCGTGAGGCTTTCCTCTCACTCTGCGGTGAAGAAAGAACCTTGGCACGAATGCAAGCCTTGTTGACGACTGGTAAGGTTTTACGGAATTAGATGCGGTTGCAGGTTGGAAAGTTGAAGGTTTAAGGTTGAAAGTTGAAAGACCTTAAACATTAAACTTTGAACCTTAAACCGATAAAGGAGAAAATTATGGAAATGCGAGAAGCTGTAATCGTTGCCGCTGTTCGTAC
>JABGOQ010000167.1 GCA_018645405.1 Anaerolineae bacterium
CAAATTCGAACCAAAGAAACGGGTCTACTAGGAGAGATATGATGAAAAAAATTACCTTAAAACTCTTCCGCTATAACCCAGAAACGGATACAAAACCACATTACGACACCTATAAATTAGAGGTCGAGCCTACAGACCGCGTTCTTGACTTATTAGAAAGAATCAAAGGCTACGAAGACGGCACGCTCTCTTTCCGCCGTTCTTGTGCTCACGGTGTTTGTGGCTCTTGCGCCATGCGCGTCAATGGTGAAAATAAACTCGCTTGCAAAACGCTCATGCAAGACTTAAGTGGCAATAAAGTGGTCGTAGAACCTATTTTGGGCTTACCCGTCAAAAAAGACTTAATTGTAGATATGGAGCCTTTCTTTATTAACTACAAATCAGTTATGCCCTACTTCATCAACAATGGCAGTCAGCCGGAAAAAGAACATATCCAAAGCATTGAAGAGCAAGAACGCTTTGACGATACGGCTAAATGTATTCTCTGCGGCGCATGTACCACCTCTTGCCCATCATTCTGGTCAAACGACGAGTATGTTGGTCCTGCCGCCATCGTCAACGCACATCGCTTCATTTTCGACAGCCGCGACCAAGGCGCCGCAGAACGTCTGCAAATTCTCAATGACCAATTTGGCGTTTATCGTTGCCGTACCATCTTCAACTGCACCGTTGCTTGCCCGCGTGAAATCGAAATCACCAAAGCTATCGGCGAAGTAAAGAAGGCAATTGCATCAGGCAATCTCGAATAATTTAAAATAAACACTCCCATTAACACAAAAGTAGGGGCGGATCTGAGACCTGCCCCTACTTTTTTTATTTTAATGAGATTTTCTCTAATGCATAATGCTTATTCTTGTGGACTAATCGTAACGAGAACTTGATAATCAGAAAAATCTTCTACCATGTATACAACACCGTTCTCTGCTTCTCCTGTATCAGGACTAGCTTGTCGAGGAGCCTGATCAGCACCTTCACCTGGGGTTTGGTCCATTTCCGTGCCAGCGTTCCAAAGAAAGATCTGATTGGTGATATCGCCACTTAGAGGATTGCCATCAGCATCAAATAAGGCGAGACCATCAGCATTCGGGGAAAAGAACCAGTCATTAGATTGAACGAACATCGTCGCGAAAGTCAAATATTGACCTGTGTGTGCTTCAACGACAAACTCATAAGCCCCACCGGGACCAATCGGCCCAGGCGCATCTGCGCCTACTGGCGTATTAAAAGCATTGATGGAAAATCCCATCATCTCGTCTCCCATCATCATCTCGCTGATGGTATCCACAAGTCCACTGGGGTCACCATCTTCGGCAAGAGCTTCAAGGCCTTGATCGCGATCAGCTTCACCAGGCATAAAAAAAGCAAGAGGGTGACCGTTAAGTTCGTAAGCACCAGGGGCTAAAATCGTCAGCCCTCCTTCAGATGAAGTATTTTCAATACGAACGACGAAGGTAGTCGTTGCCATTTCTTCATCCATCATGGCGTCATCTTCACCCTCCTCCATCTCATCGTCCGACATCTCTTCTTCTTCATCCATCATGGCATCATCTTCAGATTCCATCATCTCATCATCTGCCATTTCACTTTGATCATCCATGACGTCGGTGGAAGCAGTCTGTGGGCTGCAAGCGACAACAAGTACTCCCAATAAAAGAACTAAGCTAATAATCGTAAATCGGATTTTCATTTTTATTCCTCCAGGAATATTTTTATCTCTATCTGCCTAACCACGGAGAATAATTCTCCATTCAGAATTAAACAGACACTCAGATTTAGGCCAATCATCTCAAATAGTCCTTGCGAAAAGATTACTTAGAGATTACGTTTTTCTTAACTCGCAAAAAAAGATTTCCAAAAACCTTAATACTTTTGTAATACTCCCACTGCTATAATGAAACCAGTAATTTAGCCAGCTATTAAGCAGGTGTAAAAAATAATCGTTAATTGATTGACCTAATAAAAAAATACAATGACTGCAAATTCTTATATTCTCGTTGTTGATGATGAAGACACCATTCGCGAAGTTGTCCGCCGCTATCTGGAGCGCGAAGGCTTTGCCGTCAAGGAAGCTGCTGATGGCTATGAAGCCTTGGATATTATCGGGCTTGCTCCACCAACCTTGATCGTGCTTGATTTGATGCTCCCTGGTATCGACGGACTGACTCTCACCCAGCACCTACGCCAGGATCATCAGATTCCTATAATTATGCTGACTGCCAAAGGCGAATCCAGTGATCGCATCCGAGGTCTGGATTTGGGAGCAGATGATTACATCACCAAACCCTTTAATC
>JABGOQ010000067.1 GCA_018645405.1 Anaerolineae bacterium
AAAAATTACATATTACCAATTCGATTAATGAGACGATTAACCAAAGATTTTTGTTCAACTTTATCTTGCATTGGGAACATATCCTTGGCAAGTTTGGGGGCAGCACCTTCGAGGCGAGTAATCTCCACCAGCCCAGCTTGAATCAGACCATAAACGATACGGCGAATTTCCATATCGTCCATTTTGGTTGTTTTTGCAATTTGGCTAATCTTATTTTTTGGCGTAATATACGAAACAACCCGCCATTCTTCTACGCTCAAATTGACATTCTTTAAATCAGCACCCGGGCGATCAGTAAATTTCAACGCCATCTCAAGGCTGGGGATTTCATCTTGCAACTGTTCCCATTCTCTTAATTGGCGAGAGCCTTCAATGATCAGGTTTTCTAAATCAAGACGAACATTAATGCGATCTTCAGGAGGTAATTTATCGTTCTCAAAACGAAAAAATCCCTCTACCCAGGTAAATAAATGACGCACAACCCCCATAAAATTTGTTTGCAAAGATGTTAAAATATCGTCTTGTGAAAGATACCCAGCATTAATTAAAAGAAGACCTAGTTCTTTATCTGTCACATGCCCTGCACGCTGTTGGATCGATTTATACTGACTCGCACTTAACTTCTTCCCCTTATGCAAAATAGAAGCCAAACTACCATTCTCTCGCCCAATCATCGCATAAGCTAATTTTCCGCCGCGAAATGAAACTTCAGCAGTTTCGTTTGGTCCTTCTATTACCAGCGTCCCTGTCTTACTCGCCAGATTGACCAGATTGAGCAATTGAGTTACGGTGAAATCTCTAAGATTTCCATTTAGAGCCATAAAGTTTCCTTGAAAAGATATAATGACTGGAGAATTATACATCCTAGAAAAGGATGCGTCAAACAAAGAGGCTTTTCACTCTTGAAAGGTTGACCTTAGCGTTTTGCCTCGATATATAATTCGACGCGTTCGATCGCATGCCCCAAACTTGCTACCGTTAACTGAAAATTTCTCTCTCCCGAAAGAGATTCCCACCTACGTGCGCCAACAATATTTCCGTCGTCATCGTACGCAGTAGCAACCACCCAAAGCCGGGATACGTTCTCCTCCATTGCAATCTCCCCACTTATTTCAGTAAGATTCCCATCCCAAGAAATTTCTGTCAAAACGTTTTGCACTGAAGCGGAGAAATAACGCGAATCCCCTGCTAAGACAGGCAGCGCAGTCAAAAGCATTGCATGGGCTGTTATATCCACATCTATATCAGCGAAGTATGTTAGCAAAGTTGACCTTTCACCAACAGAAAGACGATCCAGAAGTGGGAAAGCCGTTTGCTGAACAAGTAATTGACCATTCGCATCATAAAGGTTAATTCCTGCAGAAACGCTTTCTACTACTTCATTTGACTCATTTAAAACCGAGAGAAAACACCAAATTCCACCACTGAGAGTGGGATAACAAAAGGTCTGGGAAACTTTGAGCGCAAGTGGTTCTAGTGTAGATAAAGGAACTGGAATCACTTCGCCATCCGGGATGAGAAGTTCTTGCCCAACAGACATCGAAGAGGGCGGCACATCAGGATTTGCGGCAATCAGGTCATTTGTTGTGATACCAAATTCAAGAGCGATTCTCCCCATCGTATCACCAGATGTAATTTGGTAGAGATGTGGCGTTGGCGTAGGGAGCGGAGTCTCGGTTGGTGCTGGGGTAGGCAGGAGCGGTGTAACGCTGGGGATGGGAGATTGATAGGGTTGCAATGAGCCAGCCAAAGTTGGCGCGCGAAGCGGCTCCACATCCACATTGAGGGTACAGGCGGTTAATCCAAGAAAAAAGAAACCGAGAAATAACGTTCCTCTAGTGAGTGCTTTTCTAAAGAGTTCCATTAGAAAGACAGGTGTTTCTGCCATGTTTCCTCTTCAGGGAAGCGCATATATTTCGCAAGCAAGGGATGGTGTTTTTCTATCTCAGCATAAACTTTGCGGGCAATATGGCGAATGGAAAAATGAGCATTTTTCGCTGCACGGAGTTGGCAAAAGTGATAGGCTTCACGCAAATTGAAGGTTGTCAATACGCGCCGATTAAAGCCATTGGGGACAAGATAGGCAGCGACATGTGGATTAAAAGCCGCGATTTTCTGGTAAGTTTCAGCCGCCGCATCCATTGCCGCGACATAACGTGACTCGAAGCCGGCTTCTGTGAGTAGGCTGGGGGTGGGATAAGCGAGATTTGCCGTTAAGGGTTGCGGCGTTTGAGTCATCATGCGGTGACGTTTGAATTCGTAATACGCCCCCTGATCCATGAGAAGGTCGAAGGCGTAGGTGCTATATTCAAGTTCACGGAGAGGAATATCAAATTTACCTAGATTGCCGAGCATTTTTTCTGCAATCTCAGCGCGCTCTTCTTCGTTGAGGCTTTCTACATAATGTAGTGCCTGATCAAAAGACATCTCGCCAAATCTGTATAATACTGCGGCAAGGATCTTATTTTCAGCGGTGGGATCATAATCGAGCAATTGCACGTTTTTTTCTCTTGCAGGCATGGGAGCGCAACAGCTTTTACTCAAGGCAGTAAATTCTTTTTCTGTTTCGTTGAGATAGGATACAGAATCAGCGTATTTTACGAGCGTGGGGACTTCACCTTGCGCGGCGATTTTGATCTTCTCGCCAATCTGCCGCACTTCTGCAAGTGGATGCGAGAGCATTTTGCGAATTGCGCTCTCCAGAACGCGTGCGTTCGCGGTCATCCCCACATTGGCATGAGCAGCGGCTGGGAGCAAAAAACGACAGGCATCTATATATTTGGCACGGATTCGTCTATCCCAGAATTCATCCGATTCGCCTTCTTTGCGAGGCAGTCTCTCTTGAATAATGGCACGGGCTGGCTCGAGCGAATCGGCGTAGGTTTTGAAGAGCATCTTGACTGTTTTCTTATACTCGCCCTTTAACGGATGCCCATCCAACTCTGGCGGGACAACGAAGGCCTTAGAATCCCATTTTTGGTAGCGGGTTGATTTTTCGGTATAAGAGGCGAGTCGATTTAATTGGATGCATTCAATTGCCATACGCGAGACGTTTTCAATCGCAATATGTAAAACAGCGTGCTCCGCAACTGAAGCATGACCATACCCAACAACCCATTTCTCATGAAATTCTGCGCTGGATTCATCACTGAGTTCATCCGCAATTTCCTGAAAACTAAGCGGGGAACGGGATGTTTTTGCAAAGGTGACCGCAATCACTTCAGGAGAAAGTTTTTTCGGAGAGAGAAGATAGATTTTTTCTTTTGGCATGGGGGAACTCCGTATTATCTAGCCACATGATACTTTCGTTTTTGAAGGTGGTTGAGTAGCCCCGAAGGCTTTTTCAGGGCGTATCGAAACCACAAAACAGGCACTTTCTAGGCAAATGTTGGCTTCGATACGGCGAAAAACACCGCCTACTCAACCAACGGACGTTCTTTTTAGCAAACTGTCATGTCGATAGCGTATCATCTAATTTTCTTTCAAAGCACTATAGACGAAAAGGGCATCTTCGTCAACAAGAAAATTTCCACCCTTTTTATATTTTCTGCACACTAAAAATTACTTCAAAATTTCTTGCGCTTTTTCGATATCAGCGTGGATTTGTTGCAAGAGCTCGTTTACTGAAGAGAATTTTTTTTCATCACGTAAACGCTCTACAAGCTCTAGCTTCAATTCTTCCCCGTAAATATTTTTGCTAAAGCCCAGAATATGCGTTTCAATATTGGCGCGCTCTTTATCTGGCGTGAAAGTCGGGCGAATACCGATATTGGTAACGGCAGGGTGTTTTTTTCCTTGCAAAATTGCCCAAGTAGCGTATACGCCATTTTTTGGCGTAATTTTCTCTGCCTTTATTTCTATATTGGCAGTGGGGATGTTGATCTTTCGTCCACGCCCATCGCCGTGGATAACAGAGCCGCATAAAGTATAGGGATGCCCCAAAAGATGATGAGCATCGCGCACGTGTCCATCTGCGAGCGCATCCCGAACGCGGCTGGAGGAGATAGCTGCACCTTCGCTGAGAAGAGGTTCAAAGGTTTGGACTGCGTATCCAGATTTCTCTCCCAAAGCAGTTAGATACTCTGCATCACCTTGACGATCCTTTCCTAACGCAAAATCGTATCCGATAAGCATTTTTTTCAGTTGGACACGTTTCTCAATTCTCACCATAAACTCTTTTGCCGATAACGTAGCAATTTCCTGATCAAAGGGATGCTCCAGAAATACATCTACGCCTAATTTTTCAAGAAGTTCGGCTTTTTCGTCAGGAAGAGAAAGATATTTTACATTCTTACGCTTCCCTAAAACCGCAGCAGGGTGCGGATAAAAACTAATCACCAGCGCAGCAGCATTGGCTCTTTTTGCACCTGCAGTGAGATGACGAATGATTTCTTGATGCCCACAATGAACGCCATCAAAAATGCCGATTGTGAGCCAGGTCTTTTGCAGTGAAAGGTCTTCGAGGGAGTGGAGATGAAGCATTTTATTAGTCTATTGGTCTGTGGTCGGGAGACGGAGGCTGAGAGAAAAAGAAACCACAGATGAATGTGATAAATACTGAAATCAGTTTTATTTCATCTGTGGTTTTCAAAGATCGTTAGAGAAAGCTTAGGAGGTGAAAAAGACCTTCTTCGGCTGCCACTCAAGCGTGCCATCTTCGGCTTCTACAAGTTTTATTAACGCGACTAACTCACCAGCATCACTGATGCCACGCGCCATCTCCACTTCAGTACCGGGCTCAGCTTTTACTCGCTGACCATGGCGAAGGGTTTCAACCTCATCAGGATCCAATTCTACAGAATGCCAATCAGAAAGAGATTCTGCGGCAGGGAGAATATATTTATACCAATCGCCAGCTTCAAAGGCTTCTTTCAGTTTACGCAGCGGGATGGAATCTCGCAGTGAGAAACGTCCATTTTTCGTGCGGCGTAAGCCGACTAAATATGCGCCACAACCCAAAACTTCACCGAGATCATTCGCGAGCGAGCGAATATATGTACCAGAAGAGCAATGCACATCGACTACAACTTCGGGAGTTGCCCATTCCAAAACCTCGAGATGATGCACCTGAATCATGCGCGGTTCCAACTCAACTTCTTCACCTTTGCGCGCCATTTCATATGCTTTGCGTCCATTCACCTTGACGGCTGAATAAGCAGGCGGGGTTTGCTCAACTTCACCTTCAAATTTTTTCAACTCAGCTTCAAATTGCTCTTCGGTCACATCAACAGAAACTTCTTCTCGTGTAAAAGCACCTTCGGCATCATAAGTATCTGTTGCTGTTCCCATCCGAATAATAGCCTGGTAGCGTTTATCAGAAGCTGAAATATATTCGCTCAAGCGCACAGCAGGGCCAACCAAAATTACCAGAACGCCTGAAGCTCGTGGGTCTAGCGTTCCTGTATGCCCGGCGCGTCGAATCCCCGTTCCACGGCGAACGATATTTACTACGTCATGTGAAGTCATTCCAGTTGGTTTATCAATGACCAACACCCCTGAAATTGCGTCTTTATTTTGCATTAGAGTTTTCCTCCGTTTGGATTATTTATTATTTGTTCAATGGGATTTGCAATCTCCACCGGATTTGAAATCCATCTAGAGTATAAATCACATTATATTTTTTATAGGATTTCACGCGTTGCGCTCAAAACCTTGGGCTTGATCTCGTCTAAAGAACCTTCGATCGTCGCCCCAGCAGCCGCGCGATGACCGCCTCCCCCAAAACCTGCCGCAACCTGAGCGACATCCCACTGTTCACCACGTGCTCGCCACGAAACTTTTACCATCCCCTTTGGTTGTTCTACAAAAACCAAAGCAACAGGGCTTTTATCTATGGAAGACAAAATATTGATCAAATCAGCATCATCATTGCCACGATAACGAACCGCCTTGCGGTCTTTCAAACTTAGCACAGCCCAAACCATTTGTCCATCCCGCTCGAGGTTGGCAAGCCCCGCCCCCCAATAACGAGCAGCCTTAAAGGTACGGCGTATCATGGCTTGATAATAAAGGTCAGGCAGATCGATACCTGTTTCCATCAATATCGCGGCTTGACGGAAGGCTTTGGGATTCATGTTTAGGGTACGAAAACCAAGTGTATCTGTAATGAGACCTGTCAATAAAGCCTCAGCAACTGGCTTCGTAAACTCCAATCCCCATGCAGGGAAATGCTCGGTCAAGATCGAGGCTGTTGCCACAGAATCTGCCTCGACAAGATTGATCTTTGCGTAGTTTTCATTGGTGATATGGTGGTCAATATTAATATCGGGGGCACCAAAAGACTGTAAGTCTTCATGGATACGTTTGAAATCGGCGCAGTCCACGACAATGAAGGTGTCTACCTCTTCTTCAACTTCTTTTTGGATAAATTCGCTCCCCTTAAGGTGAGAAAAAGCATACGGAAGCCCAGCAGGCAACACCATTTGCACGTCTTTGCCTACATTTTCCAATGCAAGTGCCAGACCAAGCATGGAGCCTACCGCATCCCCGTCGGGGCGGATATGACCAGTGATTAAGATTCTATTAGCGTCCCCCAAACGCTTTTTAATAGATGCGTCTAGTGCTGTTGTCATTACTCTTCTAATTTCTCGTTTTTTTCTTCCTGCTGCGATTCGTCTTCGCGAATCTCAGCTAATATCCCCTCGATATGGTCAGCTTGCTCGGGTGTTGGGTCCCAGTGAAATTTCAGCTGAGGAAATGATCGGAGTTTCACCGACCCAGCCAAAATTCGGCGTATGTATCCGCTGGCGCTGTTGAAGCCGGCTAAAGCTTCTTTTGCACGCACCGATCCCTCAATAGCAGAGATGTAGATATTGGCAAAAGCCAGTTCCCTGTCTACAAGGACATCTGTTATAAAAATCCCCTGCACGCGCGGATCGCTTAATTTAAAAAGAAGTATCTCAGAGAGTTCTTCCTTAATCCGATCTCCAATGCGATGTAAACGGACTTCTGAGGGCATAAAAATTACTCGATTTCTTCTTTCTCAAGAATATAGCATTGAAGTATATCGCCTTCTTCAATATCGTGAAAATTCTGTAAACCAATGCCGCATTCGAATCCATTACGGACTTCGTTAACTTTATCTTTATTATGTTTTAGCGAGGAAACTTCACCTTCGAAGAGGATATCGTCGCCGCGAGTCAAGCGCATTTGGGCGTTACGACGAATGATGCCATCCCGCACACGGCAACCTGCAATTTTGCCCACCTTTGAGATGGGGAAAACTGCCAAAACTTCGGCTTTTCCGATAGTCTTTTCGGCAAAAACAGGCTCAAGCATACCTTTTAGGGCTTTTTCTACATCTTCAACGATACGATAAATAATATTATAAAGACGAATGGAAACACCTTCACGGTCTGCCAAGCGACGTGCTGTTACCTCTGCTTGGACGTTGAAGCCGATTACAATCGCACCCGATGCAGCAGCAAGTGTGATGTCATTTTCACCGATATTGCCTGTTTCAGCATAAAGAATATTAATGCCTATCTCGCCTTCACCCAATTTCTCCATTTCACCCTCGATGGGGTCAAGAGAACCTTGTACATCGGCTTTGATAATGAGGCTAAGCTCTTTTGTTTCGCCAGCCTGATAAGAGGCAAAAAGATCTTCAAGAGAAAGACTTTTCTTTGAACTTGCAGCGTTTTTCTCTGCTTCAAGATATTCTTTAACTTGATAGCGTGCCTGTTTATCGGCTGCCACGATGCCAAATACCTGCCCTGCGCTAGGGACATCATTCATTCCCATCACAGAAACTGGCATGGAAGGGGGAGCCTCTTCAACTCGGTTGCCCTTATAGTCAAACATTGCCCGCAAGCGGCCATAAGCACCGCCAGCAACAACAATATCACTTTGTTTTAAAGTCCCGTTTTGGACGAGCAAGGTTGCCATTACGCCACGTTTTTTATCTACTTCGGCTTCAATGACTGTACCGACAATATCGCCAGCGGGGTTTGCTTTAATATCCAAATTATCAGCTACGAGCAAAATTGCTTCGAGCAAATCTTCAACACCTTCATTTTGCAGCGCAGAAAGAGGAATGACCATCGTATCGCCATCCCAATCATCGGGAATCAGATCGTTCTCTGCTAATTGTGTCTTAACTAATTCTGGATTTGCGTTGGCTTTATCTGTTTTATTCAGTGCGACGATGATCGGGACGCGCGCGGCTTTAGCGTGCGCGATCGCCTCTTTGGTCTGGGGCATAACCCCATCATCTGCTGCCACCACTAAAACGACAATATCTGCACCTTGCGCACCACGAGCACGCATTGCGGTAAACGCAGCATGACCAGGTGTGTCTAAAAAGGTGATCATCTTTCCTTTTAGCGAAGTTTGATATGCGCCAATATGCTGCGTAATTCCGCCCGCTTCGCCTGCTTGCACCTCTGCATCACGAATTACATCAAGAAGTGTTGTTTTGCCATGGTCAACATGCCCCAAAATCGTTACGACGGGAGGGCGATCTTCAAGGTTTTTATCATCTTCATTAGCAATTGCTTGTCTCCAAAGAGGAATATTGCCTTCTTCTTCAACTTCTAGCACATCTTCTTTTTCGAGAACCGCTTCAAAGCCCATATCGGCAGCTACAATCGCAGCCGAATCAAAATCGATTTGCTGGTTAATGCTTGCCATAACCCCATTTGTCATCAAAATTTTGATAACATCAATTGGGCTGGCTCCCATACCTTCTGCCAATTCACGCACACCGATTGCGGCGGGAATTTCGATAATTTTTTCTTCTTTTTTACTCATTAATACCTCTTCCCTAAAAGGTGAAGACGTAAAACGTAAAGCGTGTTGCGTGTTTTTTTATAATTCACGCTCCATGTTTTACGTTTTACTTTCCACATTCTTACTATATTCTTCTAACGTAGTTCTTTCTTCTACGGTTAATTTTGTTTTGAGCGCATTTGCTAACGCGCCTTTGAGAGCTTTCTCCCAACATTCGCGTTGATCATGCAAATATGCGCCGCGTCCCGATAATTTTCCTGTCAAATCAACTTGCACGCCATCAGGAGAGCGGACAATTCTCGTTAAAGTCTGTTTTGCCAAAGTTTCACGACATCCTACACAAGTTCGTTGTGGGACGTGGCGCTTTTTTCTCCGAGACTTTTTGCTCACAAAGCGTCCTTCCAATCAATATCTTCCCAATCGTCTTCTTCACGCTTATGTTGTTTCTCGGCGACAACTTCACCAAGTTCGGGGTCGAACACATATTTAACCGATCTACTCTTTTGTTTCTTCTTTTCTTCAGCTTCTAATTTTTCTTCTTCAGTAAGCTCTTCTTCTTCGGGGAAGCTAAGCACGGAGAGAACTTCGGTCAAATTCTCGATGGCTTTCATGCCAAATCCGGGCAAGTCAAAGACTCTGCCGGGGTCTGTTTGCAAGGAGACCATTAAATCACCAACATTGGTATAGCCCGCACCTTTAAGCATACTCTGCACGCGCTCTGTCAGATCCGTATCTTTTAATTCCATGTCAAAGGCAGCAAGCGAGACGTTTGAGCGAATTTCAGCAATGCGTTTCTCTTCTGCGAGCTCTTTTGCTTTTTCTTGCTTAATTCTCTCAGCTTCTTCTTGCGCTGCTTTTTCAGCCTTAGCCTTTTCAGCTTCGGCTTTGGCTTTCGCTTCTGCTGCTTTTTTAGCTTCTTCGTCTACTTTTTCTTCTGGCTCTTCTTTGGTTTCTACTTTCTCTTCGACATCCGCTTCAACTTCAACCTCAACTTCAGCTTCGGTTTCGGCTTCTTCTTCGTCAACTTCCTCTATCTCTACTTCTGGGAAGTCCATACCACCTAAAACTTCGGTAATATTTTCAATTGCTTTCGGGCCAATACCGGGTAAATCGAATACTTTGTCAGCATCAAGTTCTAAAGCAAGCATCAATTCGCCAACGGTTTCATATTCAGCTTCAAATAGAATATTGAAAATATGCTCTTTGATATCGGTTTCAGCAAGTTCCATTTCAAAGGCAATAGGGGCTATTTTCTTACGAATTTCTGTGATGCGCTCTTGCTCTACACGATCGGCTTCTTCCTGAACCTCGATGGTACGGCGTTCTACCCGATCCATGAATACGCCCATTGTCTGATAATCTTCTGGTGAAAGTGAGCGGCCTTCGGCTTTCTTTTCCAACATCGCTTCGATTATCGGAGCTTCTTCCACTGCTTTGGGCATTATCTTAGCCAGCTCTGCATCATTCTGCAAAGTACTCAAGGAATCTGTCGTTGCCTCAAGCAAGCTCTTGATATCAATCCGCCAACCAGTCAACTTTGCTGCAAGGCGGGCATTCTGCCCATTGCGTCCAATTGCCAAACTAAGTTGGTCTTCAGTGACGACCACCGTTGCCGTGCGCGCCGAATCGGTGGGTTCAGATAAATAAACACCCGATACCCGCGCAGGGCTAATCGCTTTTGTTATATAGGCAATTTGATCAGGGTTCCATTCGATAATATCAATTTTTTCGTTATGCAATTCCCGGACGATATTCTGGATGCGCACACCGCGAATCCCTACACATGCGCCAACGGGATCAATCCCCTCTTGCTCTGCAGAAACGGCTACTTTTGCACGGCGACCAGGTTCACGGGCAATCCCGCGAATCTCAACTACACCGTGATAAATCTCGGGAACTTCATTCTCAAGCAAACGGCGCAAGAAAGAGCCGTGTCCACGAGAAAGGATGATTTGCGGTCCACGCGGCGTATCTTTTACTTCTAAAACAACGCAGCGAATGCGATCATGCACGCGGAAACGCTCACCCGGAATCTTTTGATTATGCGGGATCGTTCCTTCGGCTTTCATATCCAAGCCAACGGTTACACCACGGCGTCCGCCAGAAGCTTGTATAACGCCACTTATAATCTCACCGATCTGTTGCTCAAAATGCTCAGCTTGTACAGATCGCTCTGCTTCACGTATACGCTGTTGGATCACCTGTCGCGCTGTTTGTGCAGCAACACGTCCAAAATTGGCAGGCGTCGAATCCACCAATGCCATGCCGCCCAACTCAACATCCGGGTCAACCTCGCGCGCATCTTCCAAGGTCGTCTCTGTGCGTTCATCCTGCACATCTTCGACAACCTCTTTCTCTGCGAGAATCGTCACATCGCCAGTCTCGAGATCAATCTTACCGACCACTTCCTGTGCGCTGGATGCATTCACGGCGCGTCTATACGCCGAAGCCATTGCGGCCTCGATCGCTTCTAAAATTACTTCTTTCGGAAGTTGTTTTTCTTCCAAAAGAGCGTCAAATGCTTTACTAAAGTTATTATCCATCTTACTCATATTTTATGCGCCCCAAAAAAAATCTCCCTTACAAGCAGAAAAGTGGGGGTTGCCCACTTCTCGGTGCTTTCAATATTGTTGATACAGACGAACAAAATTTTAGCACATAGTCAGAAAAGCCGCAAGACGATATAATAGCCGCCATGTCTTCAACTCTTGAACTTAAAGGAAAAGAACGCGCGCAGAGCGTTCAGAAAATGTTTAGCAAAATTGCCGGTCGCTACGATTTGATGAATCGGATCATGACCGCCGGGCAAGATATTCACTGGCGAGGAGAAGTCATCCGCCGTGCAAAATTGGACACAAACGATTCACTCTTGGATTTGGGAGCTGGTACCGGTGATTTAGCGCGGGAAGCACTGAGACAGAATCCCACCACACGCGCCCTGGCAGCGGATTTTACCCTCAACATGATGCGCGCTGGAAAGAAGAACGGCCACCTTGATTGGTCTGCCGCTGACGCGCTCAATCTCCCTTTCCCCGATAAAAGATTCGACGCCATTGTCTCTGGCTTCCTGATGCGCAATGTGACAGACGTACCACGCGCGCTCAAAGAGCAATACCGCGCCTTAAAACCCGGCGGGCGGATCGTCATCCTCGACACAACCAAACCACGTAAAAATATACTCACTCCCCTTATCAATATCCACCTTCATTATTTAATCCCCTTTATTGGAGGCGTACTGACTGGGGAACGCGATGCTTATACCTACCTCCCCAACTCAACTCAAAAGTTTCTGCGCGCTGAAGAACTTGCTGTTCACATGGCGGCGGTCGGATTTAAAAAAATCAATTTTGATATAAAAATGTTCGGGACAGTTGCAATTCATTGGGGAGAGAAATAACAGTTTAATGTTGAAAGGTTGAAAGTTTAAGGTTTTTATCACCCTTGCAACCCTTGCTACTCTTAAAACTATGACCAAAACAGACCACCAAACCAGCAGACTACCAGACCACCAAGATCTCGAAAAAGCCGCCCTGCGCGGAGAGCCATCTTACGTTTGGCGTGCGGGACAAGAACGCCGCCTGCAAATGATCGTCAACGCCGCCGAAGAGCGGATTCGCGGAGACATTCTCGAAAACGGATGTGGGGTCGGGATGTATATTGAGCATCTTGCGCCCCTTGGCGGTACAGTTTTCGGGCTGGAATATGATTATGAACGCACAGCAGATGCCGGGTCATGTTTGCCCCGCATTCTGAATGGGGCGGGAGAGAATCTTCCCTATCCGTCCAATTCTTTTGATTTGATCCTGAGTCACGAAGTCATCGAGCATGTGCAGGATGACAGGCAAGCCATCCAAGAAATGATTCGTACACTGCGCCCGGGCGGACGGCTGACACTTTTTTGCCCCAATCGCGGCTACCCTTTTGAGACGCACGGCATTTATTGGCGCGGGGAATATCGCTTCGGCAATATTCTCTTTGTGAATTATTTGCCGCGCAAATGGCGGGATAAGCTCGCCCCGCATGTCGAAGTCTATACACGCCGTGATATGGAAAAACTCTTCGAAGGGCTGCCTGTCAAATTCATTGAAAAGACAGTAGTTTTTGGGGCGTACGACAATATCATCGCTCGCTTGGGGAGATTTGGCAAAATTCTGCGCGGGTTGATGCAGGCACTGGAAAAGACTCCGCTGAAGGTTTTTGGCTTGTCGCATTTTTGGGTGGTGGAGAAGATTTAACCTCGTAGGGCGACCGGCCGATCACCCCTACTTTTAAGATATAATTTCCTCCTCATTACATCCACCGAGGACATAACTATGAGCACACAAAAAGGACGCATCTTCATCTCCTACCGCCGAGCGGACAGTGCTGGCTACGCCGGGCGCATCTACGACCGTCTTACTGACCATTTTGATAAAGACGCGATCTTCATGGATGTGGTACAGATTGGAGCAGGGTTGGATTTTGTTGAGGTGCTGGAAAACGCCGTTCAATCCTGTAATGTGCTCGTTGCGTTAATCGGCAAAAATTGGTTAAATATCAAAGATGAAGACGGAAAAAGACGCCTAGATAATCCCCAGGATTTTGTTCGCATCGAAATTGCGACAGCACTAAAACGCGGTATTCACGTAATTCCTGTTTTGATAGACGGCACGCCAATGCCTAGCGCAAACAAATTGCCAGAAAATCTCAAAGCTTTAGAAAGGCATAGTACCATAGCACAAGCCACCCGCATTTAACAAAAGGGCACACACCTTCTTGACCGCACCACAAAAAGGACGCATTTTCATCTCATATCGCAGAGCAGATAGCGCAGGTTACGCCGGGCGCATCTACGACCGTCTCTCCGCGCATTTTGGCGAGGATACGATTTTCATGGACGTGGACAAAATTCCAGCAGGCTTGGATTTTGCCGAGGTGTTAGAGAAAGAAGTTCAAGCCTGCGATGTGCTGGTCGCCTTGATTGGCACACGTTGGCTTAACGTCAAAGATTCAGCGGGGAAGCGACGTTTAGATAATCCACAAGATTTTGTACGCATTGAGATTGCCGCCGCTCTACGGCGCGGGATTCGTGTCATCCCAGTTTTACTGGATGGGGTAGAGATGCCCCGCTCAGCTGACCTACCACATGGGTTGAAAAGACTGGCACGCCGCAACGCTGTCTTTGTGCAGCATCGCTCTTTTCATGCAAACGCAAATCATTTAATTAAACAACTTGAACTGGCACTTAAAGCGGCTGAAGAATCAAAGGTACTAAAAGCAAAAAAACGCAAAGAGCGTGAAACGCAGAGACAAAAGGTATCGGAAATCGCAAATTTACTTGCCCAAGCGGATGTTGCCATAGAGCTAGAAGGCTGGAAACTCGCGAAAGAAAAGCTAAAAAACCTGCTTGAATTGAAACCCGAGCATCCTCAGGGACAGGTGAAGTTAGAAATTGTAGAGCGCAAACTTCTTGAAATCAATGCACAAAAATTAGCTAAAGAAAAAACTGAACGTGAAGCTTCTGAAAAGGCTGCCAAAGAAAAAGCAGAGCGAGAAGCCGCTGAGAAAGCAGCCAAAGAAAAGGCAGAGCAAGAAGCCACCGAGAAAGCAGTCAAGGAAAAGGCAGAGCGAGAAGCCGCTGAGAAAGCGGCTAAAGAAAAGGCAGAGCGCGAAACAGCAAGAAGAAGGAAAGCCAAACGAGAAGCTAACGAAAAAGCACAGCGTGAAGCTACAAGAAGGAAGGCTGAAAAAGAGACAGAAAACATTGGTATAGGAGAGATTCTGCTCGTCGTATCAATTGGTTTAGTTATTTTTACTATTATCATCATAATAACATTCATATGATAGATATCTGAAACTAACTAAATTCTTTGAAAAAATTTTTAAGAACTAAAAAGCCGAGCGTTTGCAAACGCTCGGCTTTTGATTTACTCAGCTTTTTTCTTCGCTACTCTTTTCTTCTTTACGTCCGCCTTCTTACCC
>JABGOQ010000017.1 GCA_018645405.1 Anaerolineae bacterium
CTTGAGTCAAGTTTTAGAAGGTGCGCTAAATTATGGCAAATCCAAACACAATTGAAACTACATTAAAAAGTGCCTGTCAAATTACTGGCGCAGCTTGGGCTCTTTGCACTGTACGGAAAGGGGCAAGCTGGAACTTTGAATCTTCATATCGTTTAAGTAAAAAAAGACAAAGCTTGGTGAAAAAATATTTTGAACTAAAAACTGTAGACAACTGGTTATGTGGTGCGCTTACTGGAGGCAAATCGCGTTCTCGGAAGCTTTCAAAAGATCTTGATCTGGGAGCAACATGTATATTTATTTTCCCGCTTAAAGAATCTCAAAAATTGATTATTGTGGGGGCTGAAGAATTATCGAAAAAAGAAAAACAAATTTGGCGCTTACTCACAAATTCGGGTAGTTTTTTCTCTACCAGTGTGGCATTGCAACCAGCTGATGCGTTCATATTTGGAGGACAGGCTCCTGTTCCTTATGATCTGCCGCACTCTTTGGAGCGTATTTTAAAGCGAATTGTCCAATATATTCCCTGTAAAGCGGCTTGCCTGGCTATATACGAAGATGAAAACCTAAAAATTGAAGCGCACTGGAATGCCCCTAAAGTTTTAGGAATAGAACTCTTGCTAGGGGATAGTACTCTACTCACCCAATTTAAGAAAAAATCAGAACCGATTCTTCTGGATAGAAACCATTCTGATTGGAAGAAGATTGCAAAAGAGATTGCTCCGATTAAAGCAGAGGTGTGGGGCGCGCTTCCCCTTATGGTTGGGCAACGCTTGATTGGTATTGTCCTGTTGTGGAAAAACGAACCTTTCAGTGAAGATGAGTGGCTGAAGTTGCAACAATTTGGTATCTATGCCGCCGCATCTGTTGAGTTATTTGTAACCTTTGCCGAGATGGCAAATCATTTACGACGACAAGCAATGCTCAACGATTTTGCGCTAATCGTTTCTTCAGCGAAAAATCTCGGACAAATTGTCCGTCGCGTTTTTGCGCTTCTTGCTCGCATATTTGGATCAGAAATGATGGCACTTTTTTTGCTTTCATCTGACGAAAAAACATTAAGAGAATATCGCAATCTTGAGCGGCGCACGACTCCACGCACAGAATTTGTAGAAAATCATCCGATGGAGAAATTTATTCGCGACGGAAAGAATGTGCGGATCGAAAATTCTGCTACACAAGATTATAAATTAGGCGATAAAAATATGCAGTCAGCTTTGCTTGTGCCGCTTAGATATCGGGGGGAAGTGATCGGCATATTAGCTTTGGAAAGTAAAGAGACTGCCGCATTTAGCGGGTACGACGAGAATCTTCTCGTCATCATAGCGAGTCATCTTGCCGGACTGGTGGAGTACGGCAGGCTTCGCGAAGAAGCTGAAGCCCGTGCACGTAATCTGGGGCTAATTCACGATGTGATCCAGCAAGTAATTGGATCAACCAATATTGACGATGTTGCCCAAATTACAGCTAATCTTCTTGTGCAGCATTTTTCTTATGAGCTAGCTACCTTACTTCTTGTAGATCGTCACCAAAAGCTGAATATGGCAGGCAGTAGCGGCGAAGCAGCACCTTTAGTCAAATCTGCTTTTGAGAAATTGGAATACCCGAGTGAAAATGGTGTTAGTGGACACGTCTTGGCAACAGGGGAAAGTATTATGGTAGACGATGCAAGCAAGGATCTTCAATTCAAACATACTTCTGAATGGCATGTTGGTTCTAAAATATGTGTTGCCTTGAGAGAAGGGGATCGCATTTTAGGGATTATTGATGTTGAATCCAGTGTAAAAAATGCCTTTACCCATAATGACCTATTAGCACTTGAATCTTTAGCTGGATTTCTGACCAGTGCGGTCTCGAATGTAGATCGTTATCAGATGCTGCAAGACACCATTCAGATTTTACAAACAACTCAAGAGGAATTGCAAGAGCGAATGGAAGCTCAACATGCTGCCGAAAATAAACTTATTCAGGCAGCTAAACTTGCCGCTGTCGGCGAGATGGCTGCCGGAGTTGCTCATGAACTTAACAACCCTCTCACAACAGTTGCTGGGTTTTCCGAGCTTGTTCTCGAAGAATTACCCCCAGCATCTACGCAGCGCGCTGATCTTGAAATGGTTTTACGCGAAGCAAAGCGTGCCCGCAGTGTTGTTCGACGCTTGCTTGATTTTGCTCGTCAGAGTGAGAGCGTTCGTGTGCGCGCTGATTTCAACGAAGTCATCGAAGATGTTGCTACCCTCACTCGGCATCTTCTTGAAACCAGTGATGTGG
>JABGOQ010000007.1 GCA_018645405.1 Anaerolineae bacterium
TTTCTCACAGGAGGCTCTTTTTATTTTGTGTCTTGTTTTAGGGGGGCAGTTCAAATTGGGAGTCTTTTTATATATAGAAAGGCAAACTCTAGCAATTTGGTGCGCAGCCTGCGCGGAAAAAGATTTGCCCATTTTCAATCACAAGTTGTATATTCGAAGAGTTCTTAACTTCAAATCCTACATGGGCATTAAAATCTTTTTTCTCTCCATCTACCCAAGCTGTTGCACTAACAATGCCGTACGGAATCTGTACACTATTTGATTTTACAAGGGGGACGCTAATATAGCCAGCTTCTCCATATGGTGTTGTAATGCAAAGAAAAACATTTGCTGTAGAATTTTTTACATTATTGGTGACAGATAACTGAACACTATCTCCTGTCCATTCAAGCAGAGGTTGCTCTGTACAGGCAAACCCTCCCGAAGATGTTTTTGTATTTGTCGGAATAGCCACAGTAGTAGATATTGTCCCAATCGCCGAAACAGTTGGTGAGCCATCTAAAACAGAAAGGGTGGGGATGGCGATTGTCGCAGTAGGGGGAGGATTCGTCGGGGGAAGAGGTGTATTTGTTGGTGGCATCGCTGCTTGTGTTTGCGTGAGCATATCGTAGACCATCACATCTGCTGTGGCACGAATATCTTCGGCGCTGATGGTTGCGGTAGCATCTGCCGCTGGGGCTGCTGCGCCCAATGCACTGCATCCACTAAGAAGGATGCTAATAATTAGGATGAATGGAATTAAGTATTTCATTTGATAGTTTCTCCTGCTGTTTTTTTTGTTTTTTTCGTTCGGGAGTATATCATAAGTATTCCCCCGAAATTACCCTCCTTCTCTATTAAGAGAAGGAGGGGTATATAGACACTAAGCTAATTCTTGGATAATCTTTTTCGTCATCTCTTTTGTTCCAAGTGGGGATTCCCCTTCTTTGATGATATCTGCTGTACGATGACCAGCGTTCAAAACCGCATCGACCGCCTTTTCAATTGCTTCCGCTTCTGAGTTTAATCCCAGCGAGTGGCGCAACATCATCGCAGCAGAGAGAATTGTGCCAATCGGATTGGCAATCCCTTTCCCCGCAATATCTGGCGCAGAGCCGTGGATGGGTTCATACATTCCGCGCGGTTTGCCAAAGCTGTTCAAATCTTCGCCCAATGCGGCGGAGGGCATATTGCCCATTGAGCCGGTCAGCATGGATGATTCATCAGTGATGATGTCGCCGAAAAGATTCATCGTGACCATCACGTCAAAATCGCGGGGGCGTGAGAGTAAGTGCATGGTCGCCGCGTCTACGAGTAGGTTTTCAAGCTCAATTTCTGGGTAATCTACGGCTAATTTTGCAACCGTTTTGCGCCACAAACGAGAAGATTCAAGCACATTCGCTTTATCTACCGATGTGACTTTTTTGCGGCGTGTGCCTGCAATATCAAATGCCAGTTTGGCAATGCGGCGCACTTCGCTCTCACTATAGATCATTGTATCGAGGGCTTCTTCTTCGCCATTGGCGTTGATACGTTTCTCGCGCGGCTCGCCGAAATAAACGCCGCCTGTCAGTTCGCGCAAGATGAGCATATCCACGCCTTCGAGATAGGATTCTTTGAGTGGAGATGCGCCCATCAGTTCAGGATGTGGCTGCACGGGGCGTAAATTGGCAAATAAACCCAATTCTTTGCGTAATCCGAGCAAACCCTGTTCGGGGCGCACGGAGGCGTTTGGGTCGTCCCATTTGGGACCGCCAACCGCGCCCAATAGCACGGCATCCGCTTTTTTACAGCTCTCAAGTGTAATATCCGGGAGCGCACCGCCAGTCTCGTCAATGGCAATCCCACCGATATGGTTCGATTGCATTTCAAACTCGTGCCCGAATTTATCGCCAATCCGCTCTAAAATTTTTGTGGTGGCAGAGATGATTTCGGGACCAATCCCATCGCCGGGTAGTAAAGTAATTTTTGCTTTCATAACTTCTCCTTAACGTAGTGCGTAAAACGTATTGCGTAATGGTTTCCCTTACGGAATACGCAATACGAAATACGTTTTATTTCTGCAACGCGTATTCCATGCTATCCGCCAGTGCTCGCCAACTTGCATCAATGATATTTGTGCTTGCGCCAACGGTAGACCAGCGAGAATCATTGCCATTTTTTGTATCGATCAATACACGGGTGATTGCTTCTGTGCCGCTCTCGCTATCCAAAATACGGACTTTATAATCCGAAAGATGGATTT
>JABGOQ010000116.1 GCA_018645405.1 Anaerolineae bacterium
CTTTAGGAACTTTCTTTTTAAACGGGAGCAAGCCCAAATCGTGTGCGTGGTCGATGATTTTTCATCCGAAAGAGAAAACGTTCTTTTTTCCCAATTTTTAATAATATTTATGCACTCTCGTTGCTGCGCTCAATATGGTATTGTCATCAGGAATGAAGTAGAATTATATTAATGTTTGATTTGACTAATAATCTTACTCTTCTTATTCTGCTTATAGGGGTGGTATTTGCTTTGGGTGTAATTATTTGGCGAATCCAGAGATTGGGGCAAAAAACAAAAGAAGAAATTCAAACCATCAAAAAACAATTAGATGCCAGCTTTTCTCTCAGTGGTTATTTGCTGGAAGCCCATAATGAAGAAACTATTATTATGGCTGCCATGCGCTCTGGGTATGATCTGTTAAAGGCCGAGGGATGTGCCTTTGTCCCATTCAGTGAATGGGAGCAAACCCTGCCGATCTTGAAGCACGGTGATGCGCATTTTCTAAATGAACCAGCTTGGCAAGTGCTTTTATCAAAACCTGCTACTCGTCATATCTGCAGAAACTGCAAAAACAAAGAATCGGGCTTAGGGTGTACTCTGCTTCAGGAACCTGCGGATGCGAAAAACGTATATTGTGTTTCGTTGCGCAGTGGTGGCCGTGTAATTGGTGTTATCAGTTACTTTTTTTCTATACCACCGCAAATTATTGAAAACCATCGGCTTTTTTTGGTGGAATTAGTGCGTATAACTGAGCTGACTTTGGATGCTTCGCGTTTACATTCTCAGGAATTAGATTCGCTTCGTCATGTTCAGGAGCCCGCTGTCTCAAAAAAAGAATTGACTACCTTGAATGCTAAAGATAAAGGCTTGTTGGAGCAATTGGAATATCAGGCTGTTTTGAATGAGCGTACACGTTTGGCACGTGAAATCCATGATGGCTTGGCACAGACTTTGGCTTTCTTAAAAATGGAAACAGCACGTATGCAAATACATACATCAAAAGGAGAGATTGTCCTTATTGATCAAGCCTTACAGGCTTGCCACCAAACCCTCTCAGATGCTTATCTGGATGTGCGACAATCCATAGACAATTTGCGTCGTGCGCCCAGTGAAAATCTAACCGATTGGCTAGATATGACAGCGGTTGAATTTAAGGAATTGACAGGGCTGGAAATTGACACATCTAATATCAAATTAGATTCTTCTTTTCCAAATAATATCAAGGCTCAATTGATTCGGATCGCACAAGAAGCCTTGGCAAATATTCGTAAACATGCACAACCAAGCGAAGTATCCATTTCAGCTTTTGAGCATGGTGGGGAAGCAACCATTGAAATAAAAGATAATGGATGTGGGTTTGCGCCAGAGGATGTGCTTTCTTCCTCAAGGTACGGTTTACGAACAATGCGCGAACGCGCCGAATCGATCAATGCTGATTTCCAGATCATCAGCACACCGGGGATGGGCACCACAATACGTTTACATATCCCAACCAATGAAAAGATAAATTCATGAGCGAGGCGATCCGCGTTGTTGTTGTAGATGATCACACTCTTTTTCGTCGGGGTTTGATTAGTCTACTGCATGAAATGCTGGATATTCAGGTTGTCGGAGAAGCTTCTAATGGCAAAGAAGCTATTGATATTATTCTCCGTAACAAGCCTGAGCTTGTTCTGCTGGATGTAAATATGCCCATTATGGATGGAGTTGAAACGGTAAAAGCTCTCCGTTCACGAATAGATTGTCATATTTTAATGCTAACGATTTCTAAGGATGAAAGCGATCTTATTGGCGCAATTCGCGCCGGTGCCGATGGTTATCTTCTCAAGAATGCCGAACCAGAGGAATTACAGAACGCAATCTCTCTGGTTATGGATAATAAATCGATAATTTCTCCTGAAGTCACCAGACAAGTTTTTCAGGCAGTTAGCAAACCATTAGGGAATACTTCAAGAGATATCCCTGAATTAACGCCTCGCGAGTTAGATGTCTTACGATGTCTTTCGATGGGTAAGACAACATCACAAACCTCAAAGCAATTATATATTTCCGAAAACACAGTCAAAACCCATGTGCGTAAAATACTGGACAAACTTAAAGCCTCGAATAGAACTGAAGCAGTGAGTAAAGCCGTTCAGTATGGCTTCATCAATATAGAGGACCAATAATGCGACCAAATGAAAAAAGAAAAATTTTTTATCGGATGTTCAGCGCAAGTCTGCTGAGCATCCTTCTCTTTCTGGCTGGATGCACGGGCCAAAACACACCAGTCGAAGACGTACCATTAGATGGAGAAACCCTCGCCCTCCAATGGCAATATGCTTCTGGTAGCGCAATCAATAAGCATCCCCTTCGGATTGCAGACGTGGTCGTTTTTGTCCCGCATGATGGCACACTCACAGCAGTGGATGCGCTCACCGGAGAATTACGTTGGCAGATTGATAGCCCTGTTGATGTTTGGGAGCGTTCCTACACAACAAATGGGAAATCCATCTTTATTGGGTTAGAAGGTGGAAAGTTCACTGCCATTGATGCCCGCTCTGGGAAAATTCGCTGGGAAGTAGATTTGGGTATAGATGTTCAGGTATCCCCTCTAGTTGTTGGCGATACGCTCTATATCCCCACAACTTTTGTGGGACCAGGCTTGGATTCTGACCCTAACAAAAAAGCCACCTTTTTTGTATTGAATATTGATGATGGTCAGGAGTTATGGTCATTTGAAACCGATAACTATATCCTCCAGACCCCAACGCTCTTTGGCGATGTCATCTATGTCGGTGGGAGTTACTACGCCCCTGACATCGAAATAGATGAGGGCGGCCCCATGCGTGTTTATGCGCTGGATGCAAAGAGCGGCACACCAATTTGGGAATACGAAGCCCTCGATGGTTTTATCAAAAGAATGTACGCCACTGAACACACTGTGTCTTATATCGCCTATCAAGATTTCGTGAATGGCATTGATACCCAAACTGGCGAGCTGAGCTGGCGTCGAGATACAGGCAACTGGGTGCCCTCAATGCTTGGCGTCGAAGACACCGCCTATTTTGGCTCAGCCAATACCCTCGTCTACGCCTTTGATACAACCAGCGGCGATATTCGCTGGAAGCATAATATCCTCGTCGGCACCTTCAATTACGTCATGGGGTCCCCCGTTCATGTTCAGGACGATTTATATTTTCTCACCCAACACGGTGACATCATGGCATTAAGTAGATCTGATGGTTCACTCCTCTGGCATATTTCGACAGGCATTACGCCCAGAGATGGTTTAACGGTTTCTGGTGGATGGCTCTACTTTGGCGATATTGACGGGATAGTCTACGGATACGCGTCTGGAAATTAATTGCAGTAATTGGCTTAGACACGCTCTTGCTTCAACTTGCTTCCGATTGTGAGCATCGCTGCTACTCACGCTTACAGGCTAGGACAACAAAAGTCACGCTACAAATTCAGCCAGTATACACAAGCTACGTAGGTCACGCTTTCAATGTGACGATTACAGTTTCATTATCTATAAGTTAATAGTTCTGGTAGCAACGCTCTGCGTTGCGGTGTTTTTTCTCTAACAAGCGCACGCAACGCAGAGCGTTGCTGTCAGGCTTTTCTAGCCTATTGGCTGGACAGCAAAGCTATTCGCCACACATCGGCTCATTAAAGGGTAGCAAGCCAAAATTCAGGCGTGATTCTCCTCGTCCCATATTAAAGAAAAAATGCGGTGCAAATAATTGCACCGCATTTTTATTATCTTTTCTTGCTGGCTATTTTACTGTGCCAGCCAAGACCATAGGTCCGTCACGGTTTTCTTCTGTGATGTCGAAGTCCCAGCCGGGAGCCATGCGGTTGTTGCGCAGGCGTTCTTTCAGCTTGGAGTGCCCCCAATCGTAATCGGTGGCACCAACTTCGGATTGACCGAAGAGGGGGACGCCTGGAGGCTCGGAGAGTACATCGCCACCAGACATGAGCCCTTCGTAAGAGCCGAGGTTCATCTCGTGGTAGGAGTTTTCAGAGTGATCGAAGTGGCATCCTGTGCAGGCTTGTGAGCCGTCGAACCACATATTGGCTTCGGTGAAGAAGGGCAATACGTCGCGCTCGAAGGTCAGGTCTGCATCACCATAGGTGAACGCATCGGTTTCAGGAGCACCAGATTCGACCCAGGTAGAGATGACTCCAACACCATTCAGTTCGCAGCCATATTCATCAGGCAGAACAGTGACGCCATCAGCAGAAACTTCGACACAGAGACCATCGCGGTTTTCTTCGGTGATGTCAAATTCCCAGCCTGGGGGCATACGATTGTTGCGTAAGCGTCCGCGTAGTTTGGAATGGCTCCAATCGTAATCGCTCGCGCCAACTTCAGATTGCCCGAACAAAGGAACACCAGGCGGCTCTGAAAGAACGTCACCACCAGACATGATACCTGCATAAGATGTAAGGTCCATTTCGTGGTAGGAGTTCTCGGAGTTTGCGAAGTGACAGCCTGTGCAGGCCTGTGCACCATCGAACCAGACATTATTTTCGGTGAAGAGGGGCAGAATATCGGCATCGAATGTGCCTTCGCAGTACGAGCCATCATCAGCTGTGAAATCGAACGAATCGGTTTCGGGAGCACCAGCGTCTCCCCATGCGCCAATCAAATCAACAGCTTTTACTTCACATGCACCATCGCCATAAAGATCAGCACTTTCTTCGGATGTGACTGCTTCGCCGTGTAGCACCAAAGGCCCATCGCGGTTTTCTTCAGTGATATCGAAACCCCAGCCGGGAGCCATGCGGTTGTTGCGCAGGCGTTCTTTCAGCTTGGAGTGCCCCCAATCGTAATCGGTGGCACCAACTTCGGATTGACCGAAGAGGGGGACGCCTGGAGGCTCGGAGAGTACATCGCCACCAGACATGAGCCCTTCGTAAGAGCCGAGGTTCATCTCGTGGTAGGAGTTTTCAGAGTGATCGAAGTGGCATCCTGTGCAGGCTTGTGAGCCGTCGAACCACATATTGGCTTCGGTGAAGAAGGGCAATACGTCGCGCTCGAAGGTCAGGTCTGCATCACCATAGGTGAACGCATCGGTTTCTGGCGCACCAGATTCAACCCATGTGGAGATCACGCCTACACCATTCAGTTCGCAGCCATATTCATCAGGCAGAACAGTGACGCCGTCGGCAGAAACTTCGACGCAGAGACCATCGCGGTTTTCTTCGGTGATGTCAAATTCCCAGCCAGGGGGCATACGATTGTTCCGTAGGCGCCCGCGTAGTTTGGAGTGACTCCACTCATAATCGCTTGCGCCAACTTCAGATTGGCCGAACATAAGGAACACCAGGCGGCTCTGAAAGAACATCACCACCAGACATGATGCCTTCATAAGATGTAAGATCCATTTCGTGGTAGGAGTTCTCAGAGTTTGCGAAGTGACAGCCAGTACAGGCTTGTGCACCATCGAACCAGAGGTTGTTTTCTGTGAACAAAGGCTGAATATCAACATCGTAGGAGCCTTCATAAGTGTTTCCATCTACACCTGTGTATTCAAAGGCATCTGTTTCGGGTGCACCAGCATCAGCCCAAGCACCAAGCAAGTCGACAGCTTTAGCGGCTGCGCCTAACATACTTTCGGCTTCTGGAGCTTCCTCTTCAGGAGCAGCTTCTGGCTCAGAGGTTGCTTCTGGTGCAGCAGCCTCTTCTACAACAGGAGAGGGAACCACTGTCAGAGTGGCTGGGGCCTCACACCCTGTCAGCAGAAGAACTGCTAAGAGGAGCAAACCTGCTAAAACACGTAATTTTTTCATACTCTATTCTCCTTCATAAAGATTAATAGCCTTAATACTCTCTTAATATAATACTCGTATTCCTATCCAAAATAGGGATTATTCTGTATAGACCATGGGATGATTTAAATATCACCCATTCAGGTGATGAGGGGGTGAGAGACAAGCAAGGCCCTTCTTGATATAGTAAGTGTCAGTGTGGGTTTATAGGTATTTTGTACTGCAAGATAGGAATTTGGTGAGTGGTTGGAGGCGGGGAGGCCTGATATTTCCCCCTAAAAAAACCTTAATTTTATAAAGCACGGAGGAGAAAGTTTATGAAACACTTTGTTAGAGTGGGTATATTGACCACAATCTTAACTGTGTTGATAGGTTCTGGCCTGGACAACTTAGGCCTAATGCCTGTGCTTGCCAGTGTGCAAGGTGCAGCAATAGATGCTTTATTCAGAAAGCACATCTGGGTAATATCTTTCCTTTTTTCGTTGATCATAGGGTTTATGCTCTATAGCTTTGTGGTTTTTCGACGAAAACCTGGGGAAGAAGGAGACGGCGATCATTTCGAAGGGCATACGAGCTTAGAGATTGCCTGGACAATTGTTCCCCTTGGCATCGTGATGTATTTTTCCTTTTTAGGAGCTAGTGCGCTTGCTGAAACTCGTCGGGCAGACCCAAATGCATACAATATTACGATCGTCGGTTCGCAATGGTCTTGGCGTTTTGATTATACAGACTATGATTTTTCCTCGACAGAACTGCGTCTTCCTATTGACCGCCAATCCCTCCTGACATTGACATCAACTGATGTCATTCATTCGTTCTGGGTTCCAGAGTTTCGCCTAAAGCAAGACGCTCTCCCCGGCGAGGGAATGGAGCGAGAACTACGAATTACTCCCACATTACTTGGTGATTACAAGCTCCGCTGTGCGGAGCTTTGCGGCTTGGAGCATGCTTATATGGTCTCAGACGTGATTGTTATGGAAGTTGACGATTTTGAAGAGTGGGTCGAAGAACAAATAGGTGGACCTTCTGGTGATGCAGCAGCACGCGGTGAAGAATGGACTAAACAATTTGGATGTGTCGCTTGTCACTCCACTGATGGCGCCGAACGTATTGGGCCTACCTGGTTTGGTCTCTACGAAAGCGAAGAGACTTTGGTGGATGGTTCAACGATCACGGTTGATGATGATTATCTCTTTGAATCTATTCTTGATCCGCAAGCAACCATTGTTGAAGGCTATGACACTGTCATCATGCCGCCTACTGGCGAGAGCATGACCGAAGAACAAATTCTCGATATCGTTGAATATATCGAGAGCTTAACTGAGTAAGCAGGAATAGGAGCAAAAAAAATGGATGAAAAGAAAAAAGTCAAAATCCTGTCCCTTGGTTTAATCCGCGGCATTATCTTTCAGGTAGTTGGCTCTGCGGTGGGCATGGGATTTGTCATGCTAATTCGCGTCCTGATGGGATTGCCAGCATGGAATGCCGAACCGGTATGGGTAGGTGGTACTTTTATTGGTGTACTCACCTTTTTAATTGGTGTTGGTGCTTTTAGCGATTGGTTCAAATGGGCGAAAGGTGAAGAAACCACAGATCACCCTGAAGCTGACCCTAGCCAACCAAGATGGGCAAGATACTACAACCTTTCTCTCGACCATAAAGTGATTGGTGTTCAATACGGTGTAACATCGCTTACCTTATTGGGACTAGCAGGTACTTTCGCTTTGATTTTCCGCACAGAATTGGCTGAAGCAAAAATACAGTTCCTTGATTTAGGCGCATTCAACTCACTAATCGGCTTGCATGGTATCGTGATGATAGCCGCAATCTTGTTGGGTATTGGCGCAATGTCGAATTACCTGGTGCCTCTGATGGTCGGCGCCAGCGATATGGCTTTCCCTCGCTTGAATGCCTTTGCCTTCTGGATTAATGTCCCCGGCGCTCTTTTGGTGGTAAATAGCCTTTTCTTGGGTGGCTTCGATACCGGCTGGACGGCCTATCCACCCCTGAGTGCAAGAGCACCTTTGGGAATGCAGATGTTCTTCTTGGGTGTCTACGTTATCGGGCTATCCTCTATTCTCGGATCGCTGAATATCATTGTCACCACAATTAGAATGCGCACGAAGGGAATGAATTACTTCCGTATGCCCATTTTCGTCTGGGCAGCAGTTGCAACATCCATCATTGGATTAACTGCCACACAATTGATCGCTCTCTCTTTCCAGATGGTCATGTTCCAACGACTCTTTGGGATGGGTTTCTTCGACCCAAATAATGGTGGTAACGTAATTTTATTCCAGCATCTATTCTGGTTCTATTCTCACCCTGCGGTGTACGTTTTCATTTTGCCAGGACTAGGTATGATCAGTGAACTTTTGCCCGTCTTTTCACGCAAACCACTCTTCGGCTACAAATGGATTGCCGTATCTTCGATGGCTATCGCTCTGGTTGGTTTCTTCGTCTGGGCGCATCATATGTTCACAGCAGGCATGGAAGAATACCTACGCGTCCCCTTCATGTACAGTACGATGCTAGTAGCCGTCCCCACCGGAGTGAAATTTTTCAGTTGGGTCGGCACCTTGTGGCGAGGCAAAATTATCTTCCCAACGCCTATGCTCTTCACGCTGGGCGCTGTCTCTGTCTTCTTGCTTGGCGGCTTAACAGGACCACCCAACGCCACTGTGGCGACCGACTTGCATCTACATGATACCTATTGGATCGTAGGGCATTTCCACGCAACAATGTTTGGTGGGTTCATCTTCCCCTTCTTCGCAGCACTATATTATTGGTTCCCAAGAGTTACAGGGCGTATGTACAACGAAAAATTAGGCAAGCTCCATTTCTGGCTAATGCTTCCTGCATATTATGTTCAGTCGCTTTGGCAAATGCGCATTGGTTTATTGGGAATGCGTAGACGAATCGGAGACTATGATCCGGCACTTGGCTTTGATAACTCTCAAATGGTCATCACTGTAGCAGGGTATATCATCTTTACTGCCGTATCAATTTGTATCGTCAATTTCTGGATAAGTGCTAAAAAAGGTCAAGTAGCCAAGGATAATCCCTGGAACTCACGTTCACCTGAATGGCAATTACCAACACCAATTCCTGACCACAACTATGTAGATCATCCATTCGAGGTCGTGGGCGAACCCTATGATTATGGCTTAGAGGGCTCCTCATACGTAAAGATGCTATCTACTCAACCGAAAGCTGCTTCAGCAGACTGATTGGAGAAATCTAATGGATGATAAGAAAAAACAAGCACTAAAATTTGGGGTATACGTTTTCATAATTTTGGCTGTGCTAACCATCGGTGAATATTTTATAGCCGTTGCAGGCTTGCCTTGGTGGACAGCACTATACGGGATCGCCATTCTAAAAGCCTGGTTTGTTATTCAACACTATATGCACCTGCCTCGCTTATTTGGTGAAGAGGAGAAACACTAATGACTACTGCTGATTACCGCACTGAATACAAGTACAAACTAGGCACCAATCGCCTCGGCTTATGGCTATTTCTTCTCTCAGATTCGTTTTTCTTTGGCGGCTTACTTGTATCTCGCTTTTATCTGATGGGAAATACCCGCCCTCACCTGGAACAAACTTTAGGGTTGATCGTCACAGCTGTACTGCTTGTCAGCTCCTTCTTTATGAACCGTGCTGAAACAGCAATGGCACATGGCGATCAAAAAACCTTCCTGCAGGGGACGTTAATCACGCTTGTTTTGGGCGTGGGATTCCTTGTCGGCGTGGTCGGCGTAGAGTGGCAACTAGCCCCCTTTGGCCCCAACGATGGTGCGCATGGTGCACTCTTCTACATGATGACAGGGATGCACGCTTTCCACGTCCTCACCGGCGTGATCTTCTTAGGGATTGTCTATAATAATGGTCGCAAAGGACTCTACACGGCCGAGAAACACTGGGCAGTCGAAGCCTGTGCAACCTACTGGCACTTCATTGACGTAGTCTGGATTTTCTTCTATCCAGCACTTTACCTCATCGGTACTGTCGTTAGCTAATTCAATAAGCGGTGAGCAACCATCAGATTCTGTGATGATTGCTCACCGCTTGTCACTTTCTTATGATTAGAAATCTTTTTCGTCAACTATTTGCGGGGATACTGATCGGTACAGTTATCATCGCTGGGATTTATTTCTTTACCCAGCCCTATGCTTATCAAGGCTCTCTAATTGATCCGCCTCTCCCAGCAAAAGATTTTTCTTTAGTTCAAGCTGATGGCACAACTTTTCAGCTCTCTGATCAGGAAGGGGAACTGGTCTTGCTCTACTTCGGATATACCTATTGCCCAGATGTTTGCCCAACAACACTGAGTGATCTTGCTCAAGCAAAAAAACGCTTAGGGGACAATGATGCTGCTAATATCCAGGTCGTCATGATAACGGTAGACCCAGAACGCGATACGGCTGACCACCTCCAAGACTACGTCATGAACTTTGACCCACTCTTTATCGGTCTGAGTGGCGATCTCGAAGACCTCGAAGCCATTTGGAGTAATTACGGTGTCTACCGCGAGAAACAAATCAACTCCGGCGCGACAGGCTATCTGGTCGATCATACCTCTCGTGTCTACGTACTAGATACAAATGGGGGGCTACGCTTAACCTTCCCGTTTGGCATGGAAGCCGAAGCTATGGCAGATGATTTGGCTCAGCTACTAAGTGGTAAATAAAGAATGAACAAAGATTTTTCTCTGTATAAGAAACGCTTCATCATAACTTTTTTTGCCGCATTATTATTTGTGGGCATCATCAATGAAGGCGCACATATCTTGCTAAAAGAAAAAACCGACCGTCTACCAGAAATAGTAGAAATATCCATCCCGGCTGGAACAGCGGAGCGGATTGAATCTGGCGAAGCTGACCCAACCATTCCGTCTGAGCTGATCTTTGTCATTGGCGATACTCTACAAGTCACCAATCAAGATGATGTCCCGCACGAACTTGGCCCCTTGTGGATTCCCGCTGGCTCCAGCGCTAGTCTTTTGATGGAAAATGCCAATAAATACACCTTGGGGTGTACATTCCAGCCTTCACGTTATCTGGATTTTGATGTGCGTTCACGCACCACTGCGACCTCACGTTTGCAGGCCTTTGGTCTGGCAACTCCACCCACGGCAATGTTTTTCTTTTTATACAGTCTTTTAGTCTTTCCACTAAAAGGCAAGCGCGAGAAAGAAAACCCTGCTGATCTACTAAAAATGAGTGAATAAAACGACATATGATAAAAAACTTCTTCTCTAAACAAAAGGCTCCTTTACTTTTTCTTTTCGTAACTTTGGCTCTTATCCTGGCAGCCTGTGGCACCCCTGCAGAAAGTGACACTTTGCAGATTAATGATATTTGGGCGCGTCCCGGTTTTGCTGCAAGCAATAGTGCTGTATATTTTGAGATCGATAATTCGACAAGCGAAGCTGACACGTTATTATCCGCTTCAAGCGATATAGCACAAGCTGTTGAGCTACACATGTCCATGATGGATGCCGGTGTTATGAAGATGATGCAGCAGCATGATGTGCCCCTCCCTGTTGGCCAGACGGAGTTCAAACCCGGCGGATTGCATGTAATGCTGATCGGCTTGAATGATGATCTCAATACAGGGGATACTTTTGATCTAACATTGGAATTCCAATTGGCGGGCGAAAAGACCTATACAGTAACCGTCAAAGAACCCTAAACAGCATCTACTGAGAAAAAGGAAAATAACGTGAAACTTATGCGTACCCTGTTCTCTCGGCAGTGGATACTAGCCACCATACTGGTCTTGGCTGGTGGTGCGCTCTGCACTCGCCTTGGCTTTTGGCAATTAGATCGCCTTCAGTTGCGGCGTACCTTTAATGCACATGTTGAAAGCATTTGGGCAGCCGACCCAATAGACTTGGATGGACAGCAAACCGAAGATTTAACGCTCATGGAATACCGAGCAGTCACCGTGGCTGGATCATACGATTTTGAAAATCAAGTCGCTTTGCGAAACCGCTATTTTCAAAGTGAATTCGGATACCATCTCCTTACTCCCCTTCTTCTGGAAGATGGTTCCGCTGTGCTGGTAGATCGGGGTTGGATTCCTGCAAAGACAAATGATACACCTGCTGATTGGCATCAATATGACCAGAACGAACCGGTCACTGTCCAAGGACAGATTCGACTGGGGATCACAAAGCCAGATATAGGTGGCGTTCCCGACCCGGAACTTGCTCCGGGGCAAGATAAACTCGAATTCTGGAATATTGTCAATCTTGAGCGTATCCGGTTGCAGCTTCCTTATCCATTATTAGAAGTTTATATCCAACCAGATGTTGACCCAGAAGATGTTGAGCCGCCGATCCCTTACCAACCTGAAATTGAACTAAGCGAAGGGTCTCACCAAGGATATGCGGTGCAATGGTTTACCTATGCAACCATCCTCCTCGTGGGATATCCTTTTTATATACGAAAACAAATCAAGGAGCAGACATGAAATTCTCATTTTCATCATCATTTACCCGCCTAACTTTGCTCACCCTGCTAGCCGTATTGCTTGTCACTCTTGGCGGACGCCTTGTAAGCCTAAGCGAAGCAACCGAAGTTTGCACAGGTTGGCCTCTCTGTCAGCCGCAAGGTGTTTTAGGTTGGGTCCAATTGCTCCACCGCGCCTCAGTTGGCTTTGCCAGTTTTTTGATGGTTTATCTCCTCTACCGCGCTTGGCATGACCTGCGAGATCATCGCATTTTATTGCCGCTAACAACGTTGACCGTGATTTTATTCTTTGCGCAATCTTTTGTAGGTGCGATGGAAGTGACGCGCGGATTCCCTCGCTATCTGGCTGTTATGCATACGTTGACAGTAATCGTTCTGTGGGGGAGCTTACTTGGACTTGTGCTTGCTTCCGGCTATTTGGCGCGCGAGACTATAGCCTATCCACCGTTAAACGTACAACAACGAGCACGCGATTTCCTGACCCTCACCAAACCCATCGTTGTGTTGCTTCTACTCGTCACCACCTACGCTGGGATGGTCGTTGGCGGCAAAGCCTGGCCCTCATTAGCGTTAACTTTCTGGACGATGCTGGGTGGATATTTTGCTGCGGGCGGTTCATCTGCTCTAAATCAATATATTGACCGCGATCTGGATAAGAATATGCAGCGCACAGCTAAACGTCCATTAGCTGCAGAACGTATGACACCTGCCGAAGGGCTTGCTTTTGGCTTGGCTCTCTCAGTAATGAGTTTTTATATCTACGCTGGTTTTGTCAATTTGTTGGCTGCCTTTTTATCGCTAGCCGGTATCATTTATTATGTCGTTTTGTACAGCATCTTTCTAAAAAAGGCGACTGTTCAGAATATCGTCATTGGCGGAGGAGCGGGGGCGATCCCGCCTTTGGTCGGTTGGGCAGCTGTTACAGGTAGCCTGAATATCCCCGCGCTATTCCTCTTTGCCATTGTCTTCATGTGGACGCCTCCACACTTCTGGGCATTGGCGATAGTTCGCAAAAAAGATTATGCAAAAGCTGGCATCCCAATGATGCCGGTAGTTCGTGGCGAGAAAGAAACTCGACGCCAGATTCTAATTTATACCTTTGAGTTGGTCGCGTTGACCTTGTTGATGGCAGTCTTTAAATTTGCTGGAACGATTTATCTTGTCTCCGCTTCATTGCTTGGGGTTTGGCTAATCCACACTGCTTGGCAAGTTTGGAAAAAAGAAGGCAACCAAATTGCGTGGAAGATGTACCGTTATTCCAGCATGTATTTGGCTTTTATTTTTCTAGCCTTGATGATTGATGCTGTAGTCTAAACAACTTATCCTTAAATAAAAAAACTCGCTGGTTATACCAGCGAGTTTTTTTATTTTTATCAGCAAGCCGAAAGGCTTACTTAAAGGTTCTAATATAAGAAATAACTTGCCAAAGTTGATCTTCGGATAAGCTGGTCTTCCAGCCAACCATGGCGGTTCCTTCTTTTCCTTCCGAGATGCGCCATAAGAGATAGTCATCGGCGGCCGTTTTATTGAGCTCAACCAAGCTGGCGGGTGGAGGCGTCAAAGAGGCAGCAGCAGGGCCATCCCCTAAGCCGATGTCTCCATGACAAGCCGAGCATGTGCTTTCAAAAACAGATTTTCCTTCAGCGATTGCATCGGAAGAATCCGCAAGGGGATTGGTCTTTTCTGCGTATTCAGCAGGAATATCTGATACAGGTGCAGCCACATCTTCAGTAGTTACTGGTTCCTCGCCACCACAGGCTGAGAGAAAAACAGCCATAAGGGCGATAATTAAAATAAAAGTGAGATTCTTACGCATTTCAAAATACTCCTTAAAAATACTAGTCACCTGACAGTTTAAGAAAAGAGCAGTTGATCGGCATAAATTCTCCAC
>JABGOQ010000006.1 GCA_018645405.1 Anaerolineae bacterium
ATCTACCAAAGGTGTTCGATACTGTATCGCGATGCACTTGATAAATACGAGCTATTATAGTGAACCCCATTGTCAAGACCACTAAACGACAAAGTTAAGGTGGACAAACGCGTCGGGTGATTAGCTGAAATGAATGTCAGCGGGTACCCGATAATCTAGACTTTGGTGCGGTCGCTCGTAATTATAAAACTGGAAATAATTTCCCAGCCCTTTGAACAAAGCTGGCACGGTAGCATAGTCCTTGATGTAAACATTTTCATATTTGACCGTGCGCCAAAGACGTTCCACAAAGATATTATCAAGGGCTCGTCCACGCCCATCCATGCTGATACGAATCCCAGCTTCGGCTAATGCGCCAGTGAAGGCAAGGGCTGTGAATTGTACACCTTGATCCGTATTGAAGATTTCAGGTTGACCTTGTTCTAAAGCCTGTTGCAAAGTATCTAAGCAAAAGGAGCCATCTAAAGTGTTGGAGAGTTGCCAAGCAATTACAAAACGACTGTACCAATCAATGATAGCCACCAGATACATAAATCCGTGCGGCATCGGTATGTAAGTGATGTCAGTTGACCAGACCTGAATGGGGCAGGTGATTGCCAGCCCGCGTAACAAATACGGGTATTTCTTGTGCTGTAAATCGGGAATGGTCGCTCTCGGTCTCGGATAAATGGCTTGTAAGCCCATCTTTCGCATCAGGCGAGCCACACGCTTGTGGTTGACCTGATAGCCATGATGACCATTGAGTCGCACTGTTATCTTGCGGTAGCCGTAGAAGGGAGCTTTGGTATACTCCCGGTCAATCAATTTCATCAATTTTAGATTGAGCGGCGTTTCGTCTGCTGGTTGCCAATAGTAAGTTGCTCGATTGAGACCAATTAGCTCGCACTGCCGCCGAATACTCAATCTTGGATGGCGTGGTTCAATTAACATGCGTTTGAGCTCGCTCAATTTAGGCAGCTTTTTTTTTAGCCATTCCAATTCCATCTTCAGTCGCCCAATTTGCTCAAAGAGTTCAGCTTCGCGAGCACTTTGTTCTTCTGATTTTTTAGCGCTTTGTTGACCAAAAACTGTTTGCCCTTCGACCAACAATTTCTTTTTCCAGGTGCTTACCTGATTGGGATGAATATTGTTTTTGCTGGCTATTTCATTGATCGTTATTTGCTCTTTGACAACTTCTAGAGCAACTTTGAATTTGAAGCGATTATCATGTTTTCTTCGTTTTTTTACCACGGAAAAACCTCCACAAATCTTGGATATTCTATCTTAACCTGTGGTCTAGTTTTCGGGGGGCATTATATATATCGTTTATAGAGAATTTCTCTGAACTCAACAAGAGCATATGCGCTCGGCGACGTACAAGATGTGAAGCATGATATTTGAATAACGAGTTTAGCTTTTCTTTATCTTCCAATGAAAATTGAGCTATATATTTCATAATCTGGCACCTTCTTTTTGAACATCATTTTACCAACTTCTTTTACTGAAAAACTTTTGCTCGAGTACTTACCACCGACTTCTAATCCTAGCGATTGGGAGATGATGGCGAATGCGCCGCCCGCGCCAACGCGCGTATTGGTGACCACAGAAGAAACCGCCAAGCCTGTGCTAACGGTGATGACGTGTGCCAGCAAGATAATAACAACCGCGCCCCCAAAGCCGGCATTTCCGACCACCCAGCCGGTACGCAAATACATGATTGCGCCCAAGATGGTGAGGACGGTAGGGGTAAAGACCCCTGCGAACATGCCGAATTTCTTGTTGGTTTTGCTCTCTTTGCTAACTGCTCCCATTTATATTTCCTTATATTTTCGTTTTTTAACCGTCTCAAAGGCTTCCATAATTCTAGCCTATTTTGGGCGGTGCTTTCATCAGTTATAAAAAAGGTGACGGATCATTTATCCACCACCTTTTGCGTATAAATTTTCTGAAGAAACAAAATGAGAATTTGCAATACTGTCTCTTGCAGATGATTCTCGTCGTACTGGGATTAGCCCCCTATGCCGCAGCGCACGTGGACGTGTGCTTGCTACCGTTAAATAAACAGATTCTCCGCCGCACAGAGCAAACTTCTCAATGTTCTACGTTGGCAGGAGTGAAAAAACAGCCAAAAAAGATATTGGCCTAAGATTAGAAACGGTTGTACACCTAATCGGGAGCGCGCAAATGTTTTTGGAAAAGTCGTAAAAAAATGAGTCCCCCTGTTAGT
>JABGOQ010000035.1 GCA_018645405.1 Anaerolineae bacterium
TGAGCGTAGCAGAGATGGAAGAAATTGTTGACCTGCAAATGAAAGAAATTCAAGGACGCCTAAACGAATTTGAAATTTCAGCAGCATTAACTTCAACAGCTCGAACTTGGCTGGCTGAAGAGGGCTATGATAAAGCCTTTGGCGCACGTCCTTTGAAACGAGCCTTGCAAAAATTTGTTGAGAGTCCACTTTCAATGAGACTACTCCAAGGCGATTTCAGTAAGGGCGGCTCCATTTTAGTGGACGTGGATGCCGAAGAAAACAAAATTGTCTTTATAGAAGGCGAAGAAGTGCCAAAAACAAAGAAAAAAGCAAATATAGCTTAGGCAAATTCGAAAGTCAGGCAAAAAGTTTTTTTGCCTGACTTTTGTTTTTAAGCTAAAATGGAGTTCATTTTTAAAAGTAAGTAGGAAAAACATTTAGATTTAGGAGAACTTAATGGAAGAAAATAATTCATCTGGTTCCAAGGTAGTTTGGACCATTATCGGCGTTGTCATTGCCCTTCTCTGCTGCTGTTTGCTTATCGCAACAGGTGCAGGATTTTGGCTTTATCAAAACGGTGATGACATCCTAAATACCTTTGATGAAAGTCTTGATATATCAACATCCACCCCTAATGCACCTATCGTTGTGGAACGCCCTCCAGCAGAAGAAGTCCCTGTTGATACGCTTGAAACGCTAAAAACAACGGTCGTGCCAGAAAATGATCCTTACGAACTCGCTTGTCGTTTAGAAGGAAAATGCGGTATACCAAATACCGTGGAAGGCAAATCATACGAAGTTGGCGCCAAAGACAATTTCTGGATATTAAACTCAGACACAATTGAATACCGCCAAATCGAAGCTACACTTCTGTATGAGACTCCTCATTCATATTTCTGGGCAGAAGATGGCACAAATGCCGATCCTGACGAAGTAAAAACACTAATGGATATATTTGAAGAAGAAATTTACCCCACAGATCGTGAATTCTTTGGTAGTGAATGGAATCCAGGTGTAGATGGCGACCCGCATATCTACGTCTTTTACGCAGACGGTCTTGGCTCCAATATCGCCGGTGTCTATAATTCAACCGATGGATTCAACCCCGCAATTAAGGAGCATTCTAATGCCCATGAATCTTTTGTAATTAGCTCTACACAAAGCCTGAGTAACTCCTACACTTACGGCGTATTAGCCCACGAATTTGTACATATGATCCAATCTGCTTCTGATCGCAACGATGTCTCATGGATGGGAGAAGGCTTCGCAGAATTAGGCTCATTCTTAAATGGCTATTACTCAGGCGGTGCAGATTGGCTCTATGTAAACAAACCAGATATACAACTAACCGATTGGGCAGATAACTCATCCCCTGATTTCAGCGCACATTACGGGCAATCTTTTCTATACCTCGCCTATTATCTTGATAGATTTGGCGCAGAAGCAACCAAGGCCGTGACCAACAATCCCAAAAATGATATCCAAAGCATAGATGACACCCTCGAAGCAATGAATATCACTGATCCGCAAACAGGAGAAATCATCACAGCAGATGACGTCTTCATGGACTGGGCAGTCGCAATGCACCTGCTCGATGCCTCTGTAGGAGACGGGCGTTATATATATAATAATTACCCGGCCGCCCCCCAAACATCTGCAACTGAAACCTTTAGCAATTGCCCTCAAACCTCCCAAGATAGATCTGTTCACCAATATGGCATAGACTATATCAGCATCCAATGTGCGGGAGATTATACTTTTCATTTTGATGGGGCAACCCAAACGGGATTATTGCCATCAGACGCTTTTTCTGGCGAGTACGCTTTTTGGTCCAACAAAGGCGACGAATCGGACATGACCCTAACGCGCGAGTTCGACCTTAGCTCGGTTGCCGGTCCCGTTACTTTGTCATTCCAAACCTGGTACGATATCGAAGAAGATTGGGACTACGTCTATCTTGAAGCATCTACCGATGGAGAAAGTTGGGAAATACTCAACACCCCCTTAGGCACAGACTATAACCCGGCAGGCTCATCATACGGTTGGGCATATACAGGCCAGACCAGCGGTTGGGTAGAAGAAAATGTCGATCTCAGCGCATACGCCGGGAAACGGGTGCAAATTCGATTTGAGTACATTACCGACGCAGCTGTCAACGGCGAGGGGATGCTGATAGACGACATCCGCATTGATGCCATAGACTACTTCTCAGATTTTGAATCCGATGATGGTGGCTGGGAATCAGCAGGCTTTGCTCGCGTTCAAAATGCCCTCCCGCAGACCTTCCGCCTTGCATTAATTTTGAAGGGAAACGACACCATAGTAGAAACAATAGAACTTTCAGCCGACCAAGCCGCTGATATCCCCATCACTTTGGGAGACGAATATGACGAAGCAATTATAGTCGTCAGCGGCACAACCCGCTTCACGCGTGCGTTGGCAAATTATTCGATAGAGATTAAATAGCTTTATCATTGCGAGGAGTGGTATTTGCGGCGAAGCAATCCCCCTCATAATGACATAAAATATTAGGAGAAAAAAATGACCGAAACAAAGAAAGCTGAAATACTAAATATCGCTGATTTGGCCAAATACCAGGAAGGTGCGGTTGTCAGTAGCCAGATTTTACGTGCCGAAACGGGCAACGTGACCCTCTTCGCCTTCGACAAAGGGCAAGAGTTGAGCGAACACTCAACGCCCTTTGACGCGCTTGTGCAGGTCTTAGACGGCAAAGTGGAGATTCTCATCTCTGGTAAATCTTATATGATGGAGAGCGGACAATCGATCATTCTCCCCGCTGATGAACCACATGCCGTGAAAGCGACTGAAGAATTCAAGATGCTCTTAACGATGATTAGAGCCTAAAGAAAAACCTTCTAAAGGTTGATCCCTTAGAAGATTCTCTTGACCAGAAAAGCGCATCTCAGCCGAGATGCGCTTTTTTATTTGATCTTAAATATATTCTTGAGTTGCGAGATTGCCATTGCAATGGTGATGAAGATCATCAACACGCCACTCCCCCCAAAAACGAAACGCCCCATTCCATCACTCCCTGAGCTACTGTTCGTAATGGGACCAATCGTTGTGCTCGTGTTAAATTCGCGTTCGCCTAATCCAAACCCAATCCAGAGCGGGATAGCGGTGAAAAGAACCATTAACGCCATGCCAAAAAAGAATTGTATCCATAAATAGAGCTTGGTTTTCATACCCTCAGGGCCAAAACCGCCCTGAACGGCAACCATCATGCCCGCCAGCATGAAGACCCCGCCCGCGGCGGCAACCACCCAACGCGGTGCGTTGAAGCTGCTCGGATCTGCATGGATAATATCTGTGGCAATCATAAAGATAAAGCTCCCAGCAAGAAAAAATATCCCGCCGAAAATCATACCGCCGAGCAAACTTTGAGGGGAGTTGGAAGCGTTATTGCTCATGATATTTTTTCCTTTTTACTAATCAGTGAACGACATTTATATTCAGGGGAATCATTCATTAGGCTATTTTACATCCTTTTCAAAGAACAGAAAGCGAGGCTTCGAAATCCCCTATGAGCATCTTTTATTATTTGCTTTATCCTACCAACATTTTTCCGTAGAAGGAAAAATTTGTAAAACACAAAAAAAATGATACACTGAAAAGTATAGACCTTTAGAAGTGGGGAAAATCCCGTAGTTCTTGAAAGGCATAATTGCCTTCAGAAGGAGAAAAATATGACTCGTTTAAATAATGCCAAAGAGGCTAAAACACTGCATCAAAGCACATTGCTTACCAAGCCAAATGTTGTCGGGGTGGGTGTTGGCTTCAAAGATATACGCGGTGATAAAACTGATGAAGTATGCGTTAAGGTGCTTGTCAAACGGAAACTCTCTCCAGAAGCTTTGCTCTCAGAAGAGCTTGTCCCCCAAGCATTGGATGATATCCGCACAGATGTAATTCAGGTTGGGGATTTGCGTGCTTTGCAGGCTCCTACAGGTCATTGGCGCCCAGCTCCTGGTGGTGTCAGCATTGGACATTATGGTATTACTGCCGGCACACTGGGTTGCGTAGTTCGCGATAAAGATACAGGCGAACGACTTATTCTCTCTAATAATCATGTAATGGCAAATAGCAATGATGCCGATATTGGCGATGCCATTCTTCAACCCGGCCCCACAGATGGAGGCAAAGTTTCTACAGATACCATCGCCACATTATTACGCTTTATCCCCATTCAGTACACTACCTCCCCAGGAACTTGTGACTATGCCAGTATTTTTGCATCACTCGGCAATCTAATTGCCGTTATCCTTGGCTCAAGTCATCGTCTAAACGTAAGTAGTATTAGCCCGTTAGCTATCAATAAAGTCGATGCTGCCCTTGCCCGCCCCAATATAGATAGTGAAGTCCTGGATGAGATTCTCAATATTGGAGAAATCAGCGGCGTACTGGATGCCGAATTAGGGATGCCCGTACGCAAATCGGGGCGTACCACGGGCTTCACCACTGATCAAGTTCAGGTTTTGGATACTACAGTGAATGTCAGCTACGGAGCAGGGCGCACCGCCACCTTTGAAGAGCAGATCGTGGCTGGACCTATGTCGCAGGGTGGAGATTCGGGATCATTGGTCGTACACGGTAACTCACGCGATGCTGTCGGTCTTCTTTTTGCAGGGTCTGAACAATCCACTATCCTCAGCCCCATCCAAACTGTGCTGGATAGCCTAAACGTCACCTTCAGTTAGGAGAAAAGTATGACAGAGTCTTCATCCTTTCTTGAAAAAGTAAAAACTGTCAAACGAGCACATGAAGCAATGCTTCTTGCCAAGCCCAATGTGGTCGGCGTAGGGATTGGTTTTCGTATTCAAGGTCGGCAACATTCAAAAAATATTGCCATAATTGTCATGGTCAGCATCAAATTACCTGCCAGCCAACTCAAAGCTGACGAACTCATCCCAACAGAAATCGAAGGGGTTCCCGTTGACGTGCAAGAAAGAGGCGCGATTCACGCTCAAGGCTAAAAAGCAGGAGAAGTTCCCCTTAAATCGAGAGAGCCAAGGTGTCCAGCCTTGGCTCTCGTTTGAAAGGAGGAGAAGAGAAGTTGTTCCGTTCGAACTGACTATATATTAGCATGGGGGCAAAAAGCCTGCTTGACGCTTACCCCACGCTTATCCTACAAATCCCCCACAAACTTTTGGAGGTGATTTTGCAATTTTTTCGGTTTAATCGCATCAATATCCACCGTTTTTGCCTCCACAAATTTGGCAAAGCGCGCTAACCCTTTGCCAAGTGCATCGGCAAAATTGGGGTCGCTCACGGGCGCATCATCTTCTAGCCAGAAGCCTTTGATGTGGAGCGTCATCGTTTTTCTGTCCAATTTCGGATCAAGACGGGCGACCAGATCATCGCCGTACAGGATGGGCAGGACGTAGTATCCCCAACGGCGTTGGACGAGGGGTTTGTAGACCTCCCAGATATATTCAAAATCGAAGACCTGATTTGCCCTCTTACGCGCGGATACGATCTCAAGCGGCGCGACGAACGTGACCTCATCTTGCGTGCTGGGACCGAGCATCTGCCACCCCGATGGAATTCTCCCGGCATCCAATTCCTCGAGCAGAGGCAAGTCTCGGTCAAGGACGATCCAACGTTCCTTTGACCCCTCGATGCTGACGGGGGAAATCACCTTCTCTTCGTAGAGTGCGGCGATGCGCGCATCCGCTTCTTCCACATCCAATTTTCGTTGAATATAATTTGAGAAAACGGTGCGCCAACGTTTCTCTTTCATCAATCCCAAAAAGGAGATACTTTTGCGGGCGAAGAAATCTTCGGCTTCCTGCTCGGTGGCGGCGTAATCAAGTTTGGGCGGGGCAACGCGTTCGGTGAGATCATAGACACGCGTGAAACCATCACGGCGCGTAATCATAACTTTGCCCGTGATCCAAAGTGAATAGAGGGCAACGGAGGTATCCTTGCCGCCTCTATAGCTGTTGATGAGTTTTTTGTTTCCCTTGAAGTCTTTATTGCCCATCGGCCCGTTGATGCGCAAGGCTGCGAGAACTTCTTTCATCGTTTCGGGATGCTCCTCCCTGAAGGCTTTCAGGCGTTTCCAATCTTTTGCACGTTTCATATGCAAGCGCCAATAGGGAAGCTCAGACATGGGGTAAAGAAATAGCACGCCGCCATAGTCGAAAAATCCGCGCTCTTCGTAGGCGACCTGATAAAGATGCTCAGGGCGGTAATCAAGAACGCGTCCAAGCATGGCAATATCCTGGCTGCGGGCGATGACGTTGAGCGGGTCAAGCTGCACGGCATCCATTTGATGCAATGCAGCGGCGGTGCCCTCCACACCCGAAAAACGGCGACCGGGCCATAAGCCTTGTTTGCCCATGATAAAGCGACGAGCGGTGATTTTGGAGATGGGGAAATCATTCATTATGGGGAAAAGTATAGCGCAAAAATAGTGGATTTATGAGAGATAAAGTACTTGGCTTGGACGTGGAGACTCATTGGTTCGTTGAGAGCATCTATTTTGCTAAAAAAGGAGTGAGATTGTATAATGCTTACAGATTGATTTAACAAGAAAAATCCCTGTACTGCCATGAGGTATGCACAATGAAGAATGCTAATAGAATAAAAGCCAAACGATTAATTATCTTTGTGCTTTTCTTCTCTACACTGATTCATTCTATTGCCTATGGTCAAGAAGAGCAGATCAAGATTGGGATTTTAGCTCTTCGAGGGGCAGAAGAGACAATGGAAAGATGGACGCCAACAGCAGAATACCTGAGTGCCCAAATCCCAGAATATCAATTTATTATTATTCCATTAGACTTTGAAGAAATTTACAGTGCTACTGAGCGCGGTGAAGTTGATTTTGTTTTAGCAAATTCCAGCATTTATGTTGAGTTGGAATACAAATATGGGGTGGGCAGAATTGTCACGTTGCAAGATTTGTGGCAGGGACAGGCTTATGATGAATTTGGTGGTGTTATTTTTACCAGAAAAGACCGAAAGGATATTAATAACCTAGATGATTTGAAGAACAAGTCATTCATGGCTGTCCATGAAACTTCTTTTGGCGGATGGAGAATGACTCAGAGGGAATTTAAGGGTTATGGCATCAACCCTTACCAAGATTTTGCAGAGATGCAATTTGGTGGCACACATGATAATGTTGTGTATGCCGTTCAAGAAGGATTGGTAGACGCTGGAACCGTCCGCACCGGCATTCTTGAAAGAATGGATGAAGAAGGCAAAATAGATATTGCTGATTTTAGGGTGTTAGATGAGCAATACCCTAAAAGATTCTCTTTGTTGGTCAGCACTCGCCTTTATCCTGAATGGCCCCTGGCTAGAGTTAAACATACCTCCGACCAATTAGCACAGCAAGTATCTGTTGCTCTATTACGCATGCCCTCTGATAGCAAAGCAGCGAAAGATGCTGGTATCCACGGCTGGACAATTCCCCTCAATTACCAACCGGTGCATGATTGCCTTAAAGAACTCCGTGTTAGTCCTTATGAAGAGCTTGGGAAAATCACCCTTAGAGATATTATTCAACAATACTGGGGGTGGATGCTGGGTGGCTTCATTGGTGTTGTTGGGCTTGTTATGGTCACAATTTATATAAGTGGATTGAACCGCGCGTTAAATCAAAGCAGAATTGCACTAGAAGAATCACATAATAGATTGGAGCAAAGGGTTGACGAAAGAACCAGTGAACTCAGAGAAAGCAATCAACAACTTAAATTACAATCACTCGCACTTGAATCAGCAGGCAATGCCATCGTTATTATGGATGCTGATGGAAATATCCAGTGGACAAACTCGGCTTTCAATACACTGACAGGTTATTCATTGGAAGAAATTCAGGGAGAGCATCTTAGCATTTTCAGATCAAATCAACAGGATATAGCATTTTGCGAAAAATTATGGGGTACGGTTTATGCGGGGGAGGTGTGGCGTGGTGAACTTATCAATAAACGCAAAAACGGAAGTTTGTATACGGAAAAGATGATCATTGCACCATTTTCTTCTGATGGGGACAAAATCAGCAACTTTGTTGCCATCAAAGAGGACATCACCGAGCGCAAAGAGGCAGAGGAAGCACTAAAGAAGAGCGAAGAGAGATACCGCAACATCTACGCAAGAGTTGATGATGTGATATATGAAACAGACTTTAATGGTAATCTCATCGGAATCAGCCCCTCTATCGAAAAGCATAGCGGCCACCGTCCCGAGGAATTGATTGATCAAAACGTGATGGATTTCTATGCCTACCCGGACGAGTATGCGACTCTGTCAGCGAATATGGAGTTCGAGGGTAGAGTCAATGATTTCGAAATAAATATGAAGAAAAAAAACGGGGATTTAATGGTTGTATCCGTCACGGCGCATATTGTATTCGACGAGGATGGACAGCCTGTGAAAACTGAAGGCGTTCTACGCAACATTACGGAGCGCAAGCAGGCAGAAAAAGCATTACAAAAGAGTGAAAAACGTTATCGCTTATTATTCGATCTATTGCCTTATGGAGGAGAAGTTCTTGACACCAATGGCGTTATTATAAATTGCAGTTCAAGCTCAGCGCGCTTGCTTGGCTATGAAGTATCTGAACTAATAGGAAAACATGCCTTTGAACTCTTCGACTCTGGCTCTGTTGAAACCGTTCGTAAAAAGTTTTCACAGCTACTAATAGGAGAACCCCAATCCGCCGAGATCCATATGATTCGGAAAGATGGTACAAAACTGAACATTCTGCGTGCTGCCCAACCGATTTTAGACGATGAGGGCAAGGTAGAAGCTCTTCTGACAATAAGTGTTGATATCACCGAGCGGGTGCAAGCAGAGAAGGCGATTCAGCTATATCTAAAGCGGCTGGACGCGCTACACAAAATCGATCAAGCCATCACCGGCAGCCTTGATTTGAAAGTTATCCTAAATGTATTATTGGATTACTTGCTAATACAATTGGAAGTAGATGCTGCGGCAGTATTGCTCTACGAGAAGGCTTCTCAAACCCTGACCTTCTCTCAAGGAAAAGGTTTTCGCACTACCGATATCCAGCATACAAACCTGCGGATGGGCGAGAAACACGCTGGGGTGGCTGCTTTGCAAAGGAGTCTTGTCTTCATCCCTGATTTGCATCAGCCCGAAGCTGGTTTTTCAGAATCTTCCCGATTCAAAGAAGAAGAATTCGTCGCTTATTATGGTGTTCCCCTGATTGCCAAGGGTACATTATTTGGCGTGCTGGAGGTCTTTCATCGCTCTTTTCTCGAACCAGAAAGCGAATGGGAAAATTACCTGCAGACCTTGGCTGGGCAGGCAGCTATTGCTATTGAGAGTATCACCCTCTTTAACGATTTGCAGCACTCGAACATAGAGTTGACCTTGGCTTATGATGCTACCATCGAGGGCTGGGCGCAAGCTTTGGAATTGCGTGACATGAAAACCGAAGGGCATAGCCGTCGTGTGGTTAAAACAACGATAGATTTAGCACAAATAATAGGGCTTAATGACGAACAACTTGCACATATTTATCGGGGAGCATTACTACATGATATAGGAAAAATGGGCATCCCTGATGCTATTTTACAAAAACCTGGAAAGCTCACTGAGGAAGAGCAGAAAATTATGCAGAAGCACCCTATCTATGCTTACGAATGGCTATCTTCTGTTGAATATCTGCGACCTGCTCTCGATATTCCCCATTATCATCACGAAAAATGGGATGGCACAGGCTACCCGAGCGGTTTGGCAGGAGAGCAGATCCCTATCGCTGCACGTATCTTCGCCATCGTAGATGTATGGGATGCACTTCACTCTGATCGCCCCTATCGCAAACCATGGTCGAAAGAAAAAGCACTGACCCATATCAGAGAGCAGTCTGGAAGATATTTCGACCCGAAAATAGTGGATGTTTTTTTAAAGTATATTCACTCAGAATGAAAAACGAGAATCCTTCCTCTCAAGTGTACTAATATAGTAGCAATAGGATTCATAGATTATTTTTTAGGATTAAATCCGAAAGTATTTTCTACAACATTCGGCAAAACTACATAAATAGATTGCCCAATCTCTTTATCAAAATCTTCTTTTATTTTGATAAAGGCTTTCCAACGGGGAACAGAGTATTTGCTCGTTCCATATCGCAAAGCGACATCCACCATCCGTTTTTCAATTAGACAGTGACCTGTAGGTTGCGAAATGCCATCAGATAATTGAATCAGACGGTCATATTTTGTGAATTTAATCTTGGTAATATATTCCCGTACAAATTCAAGCTCTTCTTCCGTACCATCCCATTTTGAGTTAACGTGACGAATATCTTGTACTGGATAGCTATGCGTCATTGAGACGCGGGCGACATCATCAAATCCCTTTTCCATTAAGAAAAGATAACCATCGAGGCTATGGCGCATTCCTGTGACTCCAACTCGACGACCTATATCATGCAGAAATCCGAGAACAAAAGCCGATTCTGGGTCAAGGTCGGGATGATGACTCACAATCGCTTGAGCGGCTTCTCCCGCATAACGGGAATGCGCCACCCAGGGGCCAGGGTTTAACCGCTCGGCTTCGGCGATCAGTCTTTCAGCTTCTTGGCGAGAAGGAATTTTCATATAGTAATTCCTATTTGTTTATGATGGATAACAGGCGGTAACCTCAGAGACATGGAGAGAATCTATGGATTATTTTTCAAGAGATGCCAACTTCAACGCATAGAAAGCTGGTCTTGGGTTAAAGCGTCTATCTATCAATCCAATTCTTGGGTAATAGCCTCTATCGCTGTCCACAAAGGTATCAATGAAAAGGGTTGTATTGAGCATTGTTTGGCTAGCTTTGTAGGCATCAACGATGAAAGAACTCAATTTGTCATTATCGTTAAAATAAATGCCTTCATCCAAGCGCGGTAATTGCAGATTTATTAATTTGACGCGCTGACTTGCTTGGTCAATTTCATGCAATTGAGTGGCGGGATCATCCCACGGGGAAACTCTGAAGGTTAGCCCAATATCATCAGTTGGCGTGTCAAGCACTGAGAGCCAACTTTCTATCTGACTTGCATCTTCTTTGGAAAAACCGTGACTAGCGAAATGCTGGAAAGTTTTGCCATCGCCTTTATCTTCTTTGATGGGGACAACGGGAGCAATAAAAAGCTGACCAGAAAATACACTTCGGGCTAGACGGATAGCGGTGCCAAGTTGGGGGAGGGACTTTTGGGGAAAAATAATTTCCCAATTTCTTAGTAAATTCCCATGCACCTTGATAGTCGCCATAGTCGCCTTGTCAGGGATGCCAAGACTATATGTGGTAAATTCAAATCCCAGCTTCACAAAATCGGAGAGACGTTGACGAATATCTGCGTTGACAAGGTCGGCAAAAGGTACGCGTAATGATTTAACGCCCAGTTCAAGAAGCGCGATCAATAAAGAATCACGATAGGCTTCTTTGCGCTTGAATTCGTCTAAGCCATCCGCAGCTAACTCAACACGCCTGCCCCAACCGCGACGCAAAGTGACTCCCAGCATGGGGGATTTTGCACCAAGCATTTGATAAGGCTCAGTTTGGGGTATATCGGCATCCAATTTACCGGCACCATAAGTTCTGATGGGGAGAATTTCATGCCCATCTGCATAGACTTTCACCAAAAAGAATCCCAATTTGGCGAAGTCATTTCTACCAAATTCATCGGCAGGCCCGACAGTGGCCAGCTCTGAGTATTCGGGGCGGATAAATGCCGTCGATGGGACACTGTAATGGATGGTATCTTCATGAACCCCAACAAAGGGATTATGCACATGTCCTGAGAATACGGCTTCCACCTTATATTTTGTAAAAAGCTCAAGCAACCAACTGCGAGCAGGCTCGGCGATATTATCGTAATGCGTGGGTTCATTTGGGTCGCAGATGAAAAGCGGATAGTGCATAAAAACAAAGATCCGCAAGCTCTTTTCTTTGGCATTTTTGATTTCATTTTCAAGCCAAGTCTGTTGTTCCTTTTCTCTTTGAAATCCAGAATTCATGATAGGCGTATCAAGACAGATAAAATGACAAATCTCTGTGGAAAAGGATTTGTATAAATCTCCCCAGTATTTTGAAAAGATTAAATGACTGTCTTCTTTAACAACGGGTGCCGGGAGCCAGGCATTTGGTTTATCACCAATATCGTGATTGCCGGGCAAAATATAAACATCCGCTTCGATTTCAGAGAAGATTTCAAAAGCTTTCTCAACCGCTTCTTCGTGATTCTCCAACAAGGGGATTGGATGAACTACATCCCCAAGATGAACGACAAAATCGGGTTGAAGATGGTTAATGGCTTGGACGATATAATTCGCTCGTTCAAGAGAAAGACGATTCGATGCGTAGCCGCCTTCATCTGTTGCATTTGCGAGACGGATATGGCTGTCCGTAATGACAGCAAATTGAGATACAGGCTTCTCAGCTTTTTTTAGATTAGGCATATTTTATTCTCTCAACTTCTTGGGTTCAACTCGTAAGGTAATATGGTATTTAGTCGTGGAAACTGATCCTGAGATGAATAGTCACAGAAATCTTAACACGAAAAGCGCGAAAAAGGCGAAAAAACGATTTTTTAAGTTTTTTCGCGATATTCGCCCAATTCGCGTAAAAAAAGAAGCTGACAACATCTGCGCGCACACCAACTCTACAGTAGCAAAGCTTAAAAACATATTTTCATGTAAAATATATCTAATAGACTTAACGGAGAGAAAAATGCATTATCCAATTTTTAAGATACAGTCAATAAATAAAGTTTCTGCGGGGAGCATTTAATATGTCATCCCCACCCGCAAAAGGCGGACTTCCTGAATGGGCAAAAGGCTTGCTTATCGGCGGAGCCATTGGTCTGGTACTTTTAGCTTGTCTAGGAGGTGGTTATTATTTTTTCTATTACCAACCCTTGGCATCTGCGCCACAACCGACAGCAATCCCTACAGAGATCATTGCCCCAACACCGATCCCGCCACCAACAGCAATTGGAGAAATTCTCCCATCACAAACACCAACGACGGCCCCAATCCCAACTCCCACAGAGTCTCCTACACCAACAACAGAACCACAATACTGTGATGCCTTTAGTGGCATAAAAATGACCGTAGTCTATTTAGATTGGAAATTGGATATTCCTCTAGAACTTTATATTAAGATGCCTGGGGGCGTGCCTGGCCTCGAAAAAGAGATTCCAGATGCCTCTGGTGAATGGAATTATCGGGTTGAAATCGGAGATTACAACTCATCAGACTGCAATATTATAGCTGGCTATAGAGAAAGATTATATTGCAAAATTATCCTGCCAGAGGAGTATGAAAGTGCCATGCAACCAATGTCTCTCTATGCCAACAAATGTGAAACGGATGTCTACCTAAACCCAAATGCGTTTTTACCCGAAATTAAAAAATAAAGATAGAACTTTCGCTTCAAAGGTTGAAAAAGGCTCAAAGGGGATTTGTAATCCCCGTCTTTTATGAGAAAACTGCTGGATTGCAAATCCAGCTAGAGCGAGAGAAGCGAAAGTCCTAAAAGAGCTAAACTGCTTTTCTGGGATGAAATACCGCTTCGCACGTGATTTTGGCTTGGTGCGCGTTTAACGAACATCTACTGGGGGACAAAGATCTACCCGTTAAACGAGAGCAAGTTCAAGTCTACGCGCGAAGCAGGCCACATGTCTAATGGGCACAGTGCTGGGGGATAACAAAAAGTTGGGCAAACGCGCACCAAGTTGAGAATCCAATAAAAAACAGCTTTTTGCGCTTTCTTTTAAACCCCTCTAAAACGCCAATATCGACTATTCAAAATTAGGGCTTCCACTAATGAATAAAATCAGGTAATCTATGGATATAATTCTGGTTGCTTGATAAAACGCTCCCCTTTTATGAGAATAATCCTATGAAAAGACGATCTAAAGCCAGTTACGAGATGGCATTGCGTGATTTTCAATATGCGAGAAAGCAAGCTGTAATGCAACAGATTTTGTCGCGTTTACGCAGGAAAGAGGGGGAACTCCTTTGTTTCGATGAGGTGCGGCAACAATTGCGGAGTAC
>JABGOQ010000073.1 GCA_018645405.1 Anaerolineae bacterium
ATTTGAGTAAGGCAAAAAAGATTGCTTACGGATTTTTGGCATGATCCAGACCATAGCAAGCGAAAGGAATCCTCCCACCAAAGGAATGAGCGAGGAATTTCTAGCGATAGCAAAGCTCGTTAGGATTATTAGGATAATGATAATCCCTGCCTGCCAGCGACGTAGATTGAATTTGCCAAAGAAGGAGAGAGATAGAAGAACGATTTCTACAATAATAATCAGGAGGGCGTAGACAATAAAAGCCCATAAAAGAATGCCATAATTCGATGTGTCTAGTACCAGATTTGTAGTGTGCGGTGGTGGGGATGACCAGGCTAGCTGATGAATGTGATTGGTACCGATTGCGATAGCAAATCCCAGTGAAATTAGGAGGGGAATTATTCTTAGCATACCGCGCCAAAATTTATTTGAGATGCGTGCATGGCTAATGATATAGTGAAAAAAAATGGTGGGGAAGAAGGAAGCACCAATAAAATAGACTTTAATCCACAAGCTCTGCGATTCAATACTTGTGGCGCATAGGTAGAGCCCGTAGAAAATATTCCATTCTGCTAGAGCCAGAATAGTGAGAAGAGCTGCCCATTGACCTTGAGCCTTTTGCCAGTTTTTAGCGAGATAAAGAGCTGCGACTAATGCCGCAATTCCGTTGAGTAGCCAAGGAAGAGCAAGAGGATTCCAAGAAATTGCTGAAATTAGCATCCGACACCTTGCTTGTGAAATTTTTCCATAGTTTAAATATTTTACTTCTTTTCTAAGTGCGTTAGTGTTTTGCAAGGAGTCTGTAAAGTTATGCTTGCCAGCCCTTCTCTATATGAGTATAATACGCCGAATAAAGGCGATGATAGAAACGAGTAAATTCATCCACGCTGTCAGCGAATTCGGAGATGGTGAGAGCCGAGTCAGTGAAATGAATTGAAAATCCTTCTGGAGCCGTGATCTGAAAGATAGTTCGCTAGTTTTTTATTAGCTATTTGAGTAGGAGAGCCGAAGTCATTCTTCGTTATTGGGATGAGCGTATAAGCTAGAAATAGTCGTACGTATTGAGTGCCTATCTTCGGACAGGAATCAGAGTGGTACCGCGTGAGCATTGGCTCTCGTCTCTGCGTAGAGATGAGAGTTTTTTTGTTTAATTCTGAGTGTAGCGTATCGAAATCAAGGCGTATTTATGTTAATTATCCTGCTCTGGCTTCGATACGGCGATAGTGCCGCCTACTCAACCGTCGCTACTTACCAATAGAAAAATCCGTGTTGTTCTGTGAAATCCGTGTACAAAAAAAGCAGGAGTTCAATTATGTTCAAACCCGTTTCCCCAAAACTAGACGTTGCTTCGATGGAAGAGAATGTTTTAAAGCTTTGGAAAAAAGAAGATATTTTCAAAAAGACGACTGAAGCCAATGAAGGCGCGGAGGTATATGTTTTCTACGAAGGACCTCCCACCGCCAACGGTAAACCCGGCGTGCATCATGTTTTGGCGCGTGCTTTTAAGGATATGTTTCCGCGATACAAGATCATGCAGGGATACCACGTCTCGCGGCGCGGGGGCTGGGATACGCATGGGTTGCCCGTCGAAGTTGAAGTCGAGAAGAAGCTGGGATTCACGAATAAGCAGCAGATCGAAGATTATGGCGTGGATAAGTTCAACGAGCTTTGCCGAAATTCGGTTTTTACTTATATTCAAGATTGGGAACGGCTCACAGATCGCATCGCCTTTTGGGTGGATTTGAAGACGGCTTACGTCACTTTTACGGATGACTATATTGAATCCGTTTGGTGGATTTTGAAGACTTTCTGGGAAAAAGATTTGCTCTATCAAGGCTATAAGGTTGTGCCATATTGCCCGCGTTGTGGAACGCCGCTTTCTGACCATGAAGTCAATCAGGGCTATCAAGACGTGGAAGAAGAATCTGTTTTCGTCCGTTTGCCACTTGTGGATGAAGAAGGTACGTCGCTTTTGGTGTGGACGACGACTCCGTGGACACTTCCGGGTAATGTTGCAGTCGCGGCGGGTGGGGATGTGGACTATGTGAAGGTCGAAAGAGATGTCCAATTAAACGGTAGCAAGACTAAAGAAAGGTTGATTCTCGCCCGTGATTTGGTAGAAAAGGTTTTCGGAGAAGAAGAAGTCAAAGTAGTCGACACGTTCAAGGGCAAGAAATTGCAGGGCGTTAAATATAATCCGCTATTTACTTTTATGC
>JABGOQ010000018.1 GCA_018645405.1 Anaerolineae bacterium
AATCCCCTATGACGGGGATTAGGTGGAAAATAGTCTGAATTATGCAACACTCTCCAAAAGCGGCCATCCAACGCAAGTGACGTGCCAATTTTAGCCGACTATAACGAAGTGATTGCAGGTAGATAGAAAGACCAAGTACGAAAAAAACCTGACCATAGATGAATAAAATAATGGATCGGTTAAGGGCAAAAAAATCTTGCAGAAAATCGATAGTCATAGGGGTATTTTAGCAGGTTTATCGGCTCTTATGAAAAACGGGAACTGCATTTGCAGTTCCCGTTTTTTTAGAGATTAGAAATTGTAGATTTATTTAGCTTCGAAGACAAGGAAGTTGACGCCAGTTTGGAAAGCGTGGCGGACTTGAGCGTTGTCAAAAACTGCGACACCAAAGAAGTATTCAGCATCTAAGTCTGTGTATTGAACATCGAAGTCAGAGCCAGTGTCAAGCGCGCGGCCAAGTTCGATCACCCATGCGCCATCTACATATGCCCAACCAGCGGAGATGTTGCCACGGTCGCCGGTGAATTGTTCTTTGACGATGCCAGGAACGAGGTCGCCAGCGGCGAATAAACTATCATCAAATTCAACTGCTTCGCTCTTGAGGATCCAGCCAGGGGAGCCATCAGTTGGGTAGCCTTCGGGTCCCATGAAAGCGGGAGCAGTTTTATCTTCATTATTGTTGGCTACATATCCACCACCATCAGAGGGATCGCCATGGCGGCCTGCGCCAGCGGTTTCTGCGGAATAGCGGGTGCTGTCAAGATATTGATCGTCAGCTTGACCTAAGTTACGGACTGATTTCCAATGCCAGATGTCTGCAAATTGACCTTCTTCAGCGGTGTATTTATTACCGTAAGGTTTGAATTCTGCATCTTCGCCAGCGTGACAGCCAGTGAAACAACCGAGAGTTTCGAAGTCAGTGATGCTGTTGTCAATATTCCAGATGATGGACATTTTGTCTTCGTAAACTGCGTTATTGTCATGACCAACATCATTGGGGTCTTTGATGACTGCCCAAGTACCATCTTCTTGCTTTTCCCAAGGGGAGCGCATGAAGCTTTGAGTGGGGTCAGCATAGGTTACGTAGAAGTAAATCATATCGTCTGTATAAACGGACTTGATGGAAACTTCTGTTTCGCCCATATTTGCGCCGCCAGCAACTTTAGCGGTGATGGCGGTAGCGTCTGCCCAGAGAGCATCAACTTCGCCGTCTAATGCAGGGGCTGCGCCTACAGGCAAAGAAACCAATGCACCTTCAGGGGCTTCCCATACGGGGGCTGCAGGTTCTTCAACTACAGGCTCTTCTGCGGGTTCTTCGGCCACAGGCTCTTCAGCTGCCGGTTCTTCAACTACGGGTGCTTCAACAGCGGCAGGCTCAGCTGAGCAAGCGGCAAGAACTACACCAAGGACTAACAGGATACCGATAATAAGTGTTCTCTTTTTCATTACATTCTCCATATAATTTTTATCATACATAGGCATGTATGAATTCTCTAGGAGTCTAGCTGTGTGAAACAAATCACAACAGGGGTTTTTTACCCCACTTCATCGGGACAAAGTGGTAATCCACTTGGGACAGTTGAAAAGGGATTTCGACAGAAAATACTAAAAAGGCTTGGCTTCTTATCTGGGAGCCAAGCCTTTTTGCTTTATCAACTGATATTATGCAAAAGATATTTTTGACAGACTTTGGGTCTGCCCTCACCCTCCGCCCTCTCCTAAAGGGAGATGGGACTTAATTCCTTCTCCCTTTAGGAGAAGGTTAGGATGAGAGAAAATGCTCGCCCTGTGTAACATCAGCTATTAACGATAATTTACTTTACACATTTTCCTCGCTCACCATCAGCACAATCCGCCCCTTCACTGCCGCCTGCTCAATTAGCTCGTGTGCCTTTTTCGCATCTTCCAGCTTCATGCGCTGCTCAATGGCGGGCTTGATCTTTCCAGCTTTGAGCAGATCAAAGAGTGCGCTTAAATCTTCCTTGAACCATTCGGGATTTTTCTTGCGCAAATCGCCGATCGAGTAGAAGGATGCCTTTCGCCCGTTTGGCAGGATATTCCACAGCATGATTTTCATAAAATCTATCGGCACGCTCCCGCCTTTGCCCATAGAATTATCATAAAAACCATAGGGGACGAGTGTGCCACCTTTTTTCAGGGATGCGAATGAGCGTTTGAAATTTTCTCCACTAATTGCATCAAAAGCCGCATCGACCTTGCCCTCGGCTTGCAACCGCGCAACGAAATCTTCTTTGGCGTAATCAATATGCTCCGCACCCAGCCCCTCGACCAACTCCCGCTTAGACGCGGATGCCGTCCCATACATTTTCAGGTCAAGCTGTCTGCCTAATTCGAGAAAGGCTGTTCCAACTGCCCCGCCTGCCCCGTGTACGAGAATACTCTGCCCGCGTTTCACTTTTGCAACACGGTGCAACATTTGATAAGCGGAAACATATGATAAAACCATACTCACAGCTTCGGCGGGATCCAGTTCTGCGGGGACAGGCACCAAAGAATCTGCGGGGCGGAGCATATATTCTGTGTACGCCCCGTACACTATCAAATCTGCAACGAGCAAGCCGGGGGTAAGTCCGCTTACGCCTGATCCCACTTTGTCTACGATGCCGACCATATCGTATCCCGGAGAGAGGGGCGGAGTCTCCTTGAATCCAAAATAAATACCTTTGCGTACCATCGTGTCGGTAAAGGTCGCGCTGGCAGCCAAAATCTTGATGCGCACTTCGCCCGCACCCGGCTCGGGGAGGTTTGCTTCTTCAACAACTTGTAAAACTTCGGGTCCGCCAAATTCGTTCAGAACAACTTTTTTATAACTCATTTTATTTCTCCTTTTTCTCTATTATCTTTACTAACTGTCCAATATTTTCAATCTCATAATACTCTTTTCTATCGGCATCTTCTTGAGAAACCGCTTCGTGCGCCCAAGTCGTGGAATTGGGGATATACACTGCCTGCCCGCCAATTTCAACGACAGGGAGCACATCTGATTTCAGCGAGTTGCCGACCATGAGGAAATGCTGGGGAACAATATCATGTTTTGCTAAAACTTTTTCGTAGGTCTTACTTGTTTTATTGCTGACAACTTCAATGTGTTTGAAGAAGTCACCAAGCCCAGAGCGGGCAACTTTCCTTTGCTGGTCAAGCAAATCGCCTTTTGTGATGATCATCAGAGGGTACGATTTAGAGAGCTTTTCTATCGTTTCACACACGCCTTCGAGCAAGACTACATCTGCATCAAGCATCTCCTTCCCAAAGCCGATGATTTTGCGAATATCTTCTGGCGGGATTTTGCCCTCTGTGAGATCGATAGCCGTTTCAATCATCGAAAGCGTGAAGCCTTTGACGCCATATCCATAAGTTTTGATATTGCGCCCTTCGGTTTCAAGGTGAGTTTCTATTACAAAATCAGATGGGTGATAATCAGCCAGCAAATCAGCGAGTTTGTTTTCAGCTACTTTGAAAAGGGTCTCGTTATGCCAGAGCGTATCATCGGCGTCGAAGACAATTACTTCAATCATGCTTTGTGTTTCTCTTCTAAATAATCAAGAGCTTCCCGAATCGCCGCTTCTGGGTCGCGGGGATTAAATTCCAACTCCGTGCGGGCTTTGGAGATGTCTTTGCGAGCAGCAACATCATAGAATAATTCCACTTGGCTGCGCAGAAGCATGGGCTGCTTTCCTGTGATTTTGCTGGCTAACTCCATCAACGAAGACAAACCTTGCAACACAAACTTGGGCACACGCGGGGGCATTTTTACATCAGGGTTTCGCTCACGTATAAGGTTAATCACCTGCTCCGTCCGCATGGGTTCTTCGGTAACGAGCAAATATCTCTCGCCGCGCCGACCTTTTTTAGCGGCAGCAAGCATCCCCTGCGCGAGATCCCGGGCATCCACAAAAGTGAGCGGGAAATTCACATCCACAAAAACTTCACCGTTCAACGCCTGATGCAAATAATCCATCGTTGGCGTTAAATATTGGCAATTCGGTCCCGTAATCGCGCCCGGCAAAACGCTGACCATATTCAAATCAAGCTCTTTGGCAAGCTCCCAAGCCAGTTGCTCCGATTGCGTTTTCGACTGCACATAAGGATTATTGTAGAACTCCGTCCGCCAAGTGGATTCGGTAACGGGCAGGATTTCATCATCCAGCGTGACCTCGGAGCTGACATAAACGATGCGCTCCACACCCTGGCTTGCCGCCGCTTCAAGAATATTTTTCGTGCCCTGAAGATTCGGCTCGATAATATCCGCCTGAGGGTTGGGTGCCCAATGCTTGAACACGGCAGCCACCTGATAGAGGGTATGCACCCCCTCCAGCGCACGGAGCAGGGAACCTTATCCATCAGATCAGCGTATACAATTTCGCAATCCAGCCCCTCGAAAGGGACGGTGTTTTTTGTGTTACGCACGCTGGCACGCACTTGCTCGCCATTATCCAAGAGGGCGCGGACGAGATTGTTTCCCAAGTGTCCGTTTGCGCCGGTGACTAAGTTGAGTTTGGTCATTTTCTGTTCTCCTAAATCGTTATGTTATATAAACACTGTAAATATATAGTGTTTATATAATTTTGTCAAGAAAACTTTCCCCCATTTATTAAAGAATAGAATTAAGCAATAAACTTAAATATCTCATCTGCCGCATTCTCTGCCCCATTCATTTTTCGGACGATGGACTGGATTCGCTTCGCATTTTCTGTGTAGGATGGATTGCCCGCGACGCGCGTGACCTCAGCTTGAATCCGTTCTTTAGCATATTCTTTGAGTGGAATTCGTACCCCCATCCCGGCTTGGGCGAGCGTATCTAAATTGGCATCTTGCTCAAACTGGAATCCGACTCCCACAACGGGAGTCCCCGCCCAGCATGCGGTCTGGACAGTTCCCTGCCCGCCGTGAATGAGGGCTATATCTGCCATTTCGTTTACTTCGGGCGCGGGCAAATAGCGCGTGGCATAGATGTTTTCGGGGAGCGACTCCAACTCGGCGGGGTCAAGGATCGTGGTGGTAGCGATGACGGTGTTATGCCCCAACTCGCGTAGTGCGGCGATTGCAGAGCGAAGTTGCTCTGGCGTGCCGGAACTGCCCATCGCGCAGAAGATATTTAATCCATCTCTGCTGAAAATGCGCTTCACTTCTTCGGGGACGGGCATGGGGAGATGGGCAAAAATATGCCCCACATAGCGATAATTATCGGGCAGAGCTTCGGCGGGTAAACCGCTTAGTTCGGGGATATCGGTAAGCAGGTTCAAATCTCCGTCAACAATATCCAGAAGGGTTTTGACGGGCGGGATATTGAATTTCTTCGCCGCTTTGTTGAATCTGCCTGTACCTACGCTGAGGCGAGGCATGATCCAATTGACTGCCTTATCTTTCCATGCTTGCGGAATAAGACGAGTGAAAGCGTTTTCATATTGGTCGGGGAATTTAGCGAGATTGTGGGAAAAATAGGGTGGCGTACCCGGTGCGGGGAGCAGGTAGATGAGTGGGATGTGCGCTGCTTTAGCGGTAATCGTTGAAGGGAGGTTCATCCCTCCATAAGCGGCATCAGGTTCAAATTTCTGGAGCGCACCGAGTTCCGCATCCACTTGGGCAACCCACTCTGAGACAGAAAAAGGCTGACCGAGCGCGCGACCTTGATCCAAATCTATCAGAAATTTATGCTTTTCAGGCGTGATGAGGGGCTGGAGGGTGCTGAGGTGAAAATCGGCTTCGGTGATGAGATGCTCATGCGTGCCGCCATGTGTAAAAAAGCGGATTTCAGCCCTTTGCGCGCGGCAGGCTTTGGCAACTTCGATGGCGCGGGTGACTTCGGCGAGATTGTGGGCGTAGGCGAAAAAGGCGATGCGGGGAGAGGTCATAATACTTTTCTTGCTTTCCAGTAAAAACTGATGAAGAAACTGCCTACGCTGAGGGCATAAATTTTAATGGCAATTTCGATATATTCATCCATTGTTTGTAAGAAGAGTAGCCCCGTGTTGAAGCCATAGAGAAAGGCGTATAGGCCGAGGAAAATCAACCCCGACCCTGCGGCGATGCCAAAGGGGTTGGCTGTGTCTTTTCCTTTGAGCAGGAAGTAGCCGCCGAGAAAAGCTGTTACGCCAATCCAGGCATCGGCGAGGGGGAAGGCCATGAACCAATCTGTGTAGCCGGGGATTAGGTCTACAACGGGGAAAATGCCGGTGAATACTGATATCCAGTAAGTGAAGATGCCAAAAGTGGTGAAGAAACTTAATCCGATTGCGAGGTTTTTATTTTTCATTTTTTTGTCCTTGGTAGATATTTCTACAGATAAAAATTAGTGGGCGGTGGTTCTTGAAAAAAGATTGATGATAATAACGCCGATGACAATCAACCCCATCCCAATTATTGCGGGGAGGTCTGGCCTTTCTTGATAGAGAAATATGCCAACGACCGTGACCAAAACAATGCCCAAACCAGACCAAATTGCGTAGGTGATCCCAACAGGCATAGTCTTCAAGACCAGTGTCATAAAATAGAAAGAGATGCCGTATCCAATCGCAACGATGGAGCTAGGGAGTAATTTGGTGAAATTTTCTGATGCTTTAAGCGCACTGGTTGCGGCTACTTCGGCAATAATTGCGATAGAGAGATAGATATGTGCCATTTTTGCTCCTTAGATTTCTTTGGTTACCATCTCAATCAGCGTATCTATAAGATTTTGGCGTGCTTCTTGAGCGAGCGGTGCAAAATCAAGCAAATCGGAGATGAGCATGCCGTCCAGCGCGAGGCGAATAATGGTGCCGATTTCTGGGGTGGGGGCAAGCTGCTCGCATTTTTCTTGCCACTCGTCGAAACGCTCCTGAAGGGGTTTGAGCAGTTCTGGCTCAATGGCAATGGCGGCAACTAATGCGCCGCTTATTTGGTTGTGCTCGGCAGGGGGCTGAAAGGAGGCGCGGACATATGCCACGAGCCAGTTGCCATCACTTTTGAGCAGTTCCTGTTCGAGCATGGTTTCAAATCCAGAGATGAGCTTCTCGACCATGCCTTTGATGAGACTCTTTTTATTAGGGAAATGGTAGAGAAGGCCACCTTTGCTGACTCCAGCTTCACGGGCTGTGCTTTCGAGCGTGAGGGTTCTCACGCCTTGCTCCAGCACAATTTTGTTGGCGGCTTCAAGAATGGATTTACGAGTAGTAGCTGAGATCGTTTTTTGTTTCATACAAAATAATGTACCGTCTGGACGGTTTACTGTCAAGGGCAAAAAAAATAGACTTAGCTTTTTGCTAAGTCTATTTTTTTGTTTTTCATCTTAATATCTAAAAACAGCACAAAATCCTATGAATTTTGCTTGAGCATATATTACTTCCACAAATCCACAATCTCGGCATCACCCAAAGAACGGTCAAAAATCATTATCTCTTCGATTGCACCGTTGAAGTTCCACCACTCTCCTGTGATTCCATAGCTGCCACGCCCGATATTGAAAACATCCTGCTCAGGGACAGAGGAGAAGTAGTTATAATCTGCGGGCCCCGTGCCCGCGTTATAAGATAGATTTAATGTTTCTCCGTTGAGATAGGCTCTATGGTCATTTTCTCCGGTGGCGACAATATATTCGTATATTTGCCCTGCTTCAAGGCTCACTTTGCCAGAATCAAAACATAAGGCAACTTTTTCATTTTCATGAATTGTGAAATAAATCTGACGCTTTTCGGGATTATTCAATTTGCCATGACCGATATAAATCGTAAGGTCATTATTGCCATTGAGAGCAGTATTGCTTTCATCCCTACCAAAATAAAAGAGGGGCAGACTGTCCGCGACAACGCCAGTATTGGTAATTTCTTCGTATTTAAAACGAATATAAATAGTTCCATAATCTAAGTTTGCAACTTCTGCGGGCGGGGTTGTACTAACCCCAGATTGAGTGCCATCTAATCTCAAAGATTGCCCGTTAAAATCATTCTCCCAGATAGGGGCAGTGCTAGGTTCTTCAGGGGCAGCATCGCTCTTTTCTTCTGTGCTGGTAGCAACACTTTCCCCTGTCAAAGCAGTTTTCAGGAAGTTATACCAAGCCTCAGCCATGAGCCGATCGCCTTCGGCATTGGTGTGAGCATTATCTGGTGCATAGCTTTCAGGATAATGACAGCGGCTCAAATCATGCTGTTCAGGCCCAGTTTGAATATAACTCTTCTCCGCGTCCTCAGCGTTTGCGAGCATTTCAGCGATGCCGAAAAGTTCATTAAAGGCAGGGAGCATATTCTTTGGTTTATAGCGATGGCTAGAGAAGAAGACCATTTCTGCGCCTTGCCCTTCGTTATATAAATGGTCTGCTAATTGCTCTGTCTCGCTCACAAAACGCGCAAAATTCGGGTCGCCCATATTCGTTGCTGCGATGGGATAAGTGGCATTATTACTTGTCAAGACCAAGGCAATCGTAGGGTATTGCTTCTCTGCGAGAATCCTTTCGATGGCTTCATAACCTTTCTCTCTGGGTGTGACCCATTTCCAAGTCTCGTGTCCGCCAATCCAATGATTATTGACAATAAATTTTTTCCCCGCAATCGAGTTTTCATCCAGCATTTTCTGAAGAAAAGTATCATATCCCTGATTTTCACTATGCCCGATAATTTCTATTGCAATCGTATCTCCCCAAGCACCAATATCAAGCGGATAATCTGCGGCGGCATTTTCAAAAGGCAGCGCATCGCCAGTTGAAATCAACGCACAATCTGGCTCAGTTGGCTCAGCAGGCGGCGGACTCGCGCTCTCTTCGGTAGGCGAGGGGATAATCTCTGGGGTTTGAGTGGGGGGAATAATCGTTGGCTCGGCTTCAATCATCGTTGAGATTTCTTCGAATTGTGCTGTCGGCTGACCACCACAAGCAGAAATAGTTAAGGTCAGAAGTAGCGCAAGAAAAATAGTCTTTTTGATAAGCATATTGAACTCCTTAGATTAGATTTTCACTAAGAAGTGTACCCATGCAATATCTCTGGGACATTAGCCACTTGTAAATTTGATGTAAAACTTAGGCCGCGCTGTGCGTGATTTTGGCTTGGTATGCCTTTAACGAGGATCTGCCGAGGTCGGCAAGATTTTTTGCTTTAGCCACGTTTCGTGCGAGTGCGATTACATCATATCCTGCATCCACTAGTTGACGGGCCACACGCCCTCCGACAAATCCTGTTGCACCAGTAATAAAGTGTTTCATTTTTGTGTCTCCTATTAATAAACTAACTGTTTTTGTTTTCTTACTTATCTACCTTTGCATAAAATTCTTTCCATTCTGCTCTATAAGCTTCCTTTTCTTCATCCGTCAAAAAGCTAGCTTTAATGGCATTGAGATTGAGTTGCCATAACTCATCCCAAGAAAAGCCTTGCTTGGCAAAGAGCAGATATTCGCTCGTCAGGTCAGTGGAGAACATGGGCGGGTCATCGCTGTTGACTGTGCAAAAGACTCCTGCATCGACCAATGCCCGCATCTGATGCGGCTCATCAAGCGGCGTAACACCAAGCCGATAATTACTATGCGGGCAAACTTCAAGCGGGGTTTGCGTTTCAGCCAGATACTCGAGTAATTTGGGGTCTTCAGCAGAGCGCACACCATGCCCGATGCGCTCGACTTTTAGGTCATTGATTGCGCCCCAAACACTTTCTGGCCCCACAGTTTCACCTGCGTGAGCGAGCAAATGTAATCCTTGACGACGGGCTTCATCATAAACATCAGTAAATAATTTAGGCGGGAAGCCAACTTCCATACCGCCGAGACCTAACCCGATAAAGATGCCTTTCTCGAATCCTTTTAGGACAAAGTCCAATACTTTGTGGCGTGTTTCAGGTACTTGACGCCCAATATCAGGAATAAATCGCAGTTCAATATCATACTTTTCTTTGCCATGCTTAATCCCTTCGGTGAGGACAGCAATGACCTCATCTTGCGGAAAATTATCCAGCATGAAAGATGCGCTCAGAAAAACTTCGCAATATCTCACATTTTGCCTCGCCTGTTCTGCAAGAAAACGTTCAACCATAAAGGTGAAATCATCGGCAGTTTGCATACATTGCATGGCAAACCCGTAGACATCAAGAAAGTGATTGAAGTCGCGGAAGGCATACATTGCTTGCCATTCTTCAAGTCTCGCTACTGGGGGCGTGACTTTGTTGCGCTGAGCCAATTCCCAGACGGTAGCTGCATCCGTTGCACCTTCGAGATGAACATGCAATTCAATTTTAGGCATCGCGCGAAGGCGGTCGGCGAGTTCAATGGAGATGGTGGTGTTTTCGTAAATTGCGGACATAGTTGTTCCTTTATGTAGTGTGTGATGTGTTGAAAGGTGGTTGAGTAGTCCCGAATGTTTTTAGAGGGACGTATCGAAACCACAATGTAATATTTTTCAGGGAATATTGGTTTCGCTACGGCGAAAAGCATCGCCTACTCAACGAACATACTGCTAATTGTTATATGACTAAATCCCTTTGATGATATTCTGGATCGGCTCCGATAATTTGAGCGGATTTGCTTGTGGCTCTATGCAAACCGAAGCATGCCCATTTTCTGTCGGGGCAACAAATTGATAGAAGTTCCCATATCGGATGAGCACAAAATTCGCTCCGCCGCAGTCAATATCGCCACGCTGTTTTACGAGCGTTAAGACTGTAGGGTTGACGATTAGTTCTTCGTACTTATCAGAATCTGAACTACTGGCACCTTATATACCTTCTTTGGAAAGGGCAGCCAATTCACCTTTGTTGTAGATGGCGACATAGCGAATATCTTTGGATATTGCGAAAATGCTTTCAATTATTTTTTGCATATTGAACTCCATTTAATGATCTACACAAGCTCAAAATTTGCTCTCGTGTATTTCTTTCCATTGATCTGCACTTCCAAACTGTGCGCGCCTGAATAATGCTTGCGTGTACTGCGTTGCTGGAAGGAATGTTTTTTCGTGATCGTGATCGTCTCGCCAGCCGCAAGGGTTTTCTTTGCCGCTTTGAAGACTTTTGGAGCTTGTTTCCCGTTTGCTTTCATAAAATAGACGATGTAATCAATCATCACTTTACTCGCTGTATCTTCAAGAGATGTGACTGTGAACGAGAAATTAATCTCATCACCGATGGCGGGATTTTCATCACTCAGGTGAATTTCGGAGACGGAGATTTCTATGTTGGAGTCGTAGCCCATCAGCCGCAATGCGCCGGGATGCCCGTCTTTGAGCAGGGTGCGCAGTGAGTGTGAGATGACCCAATCCATCTCTTTGCTGGGATTTGTTTTTTGCCAGCCTGATAGCGTTTCGACAACCACATCAGGATTATCTTTGGCGATGTCATTCAGATTATTGGCGACCGAGCGGCGTACCATTAAATTGGTATCCGTTTTCAGCTTCTCCAATAATTGGATGACGGGCAGCGGATCGCGCTGGAATTTGGGCAGGCGTGAAAAAAGTGGAAGCCGCGGGCGCGTCCCTTCGGAGGCCAACCGGCGTGCAAATGGGCTTTTATCTTGCGTCAGCTTGTGCAGGAAGGTCATCGTCTCTTCTGGATATTTCTCGATGAAAGGGCGAATATCTCCCTCGGCGGTGAAGCGTTTGGTCATTTCGTAGAGGGCGTTGATGGATGTGTCGAAATCGTCCAAGCCGTAGCGGCTGATGAAGAGGCATTGCGGCATCACGATGAAGCCAGAAAATCCGCTCAGGGAATCGGAAGCAGGTTCTGGTCCAAGTGCGTTTACCAGGGTTTGGGCAGCACGCTGAAAATCGTCGGGGAGATGTTTGTGGAGCGAATCCGCAATTAAGGAATTTCGATCCCCAAAACTGAGCGATTCAAGTTGGGGAAGAATCGCTTCGAGAAAAGCGTCCCGCTCAAAGGAATCCCAGACATGGGTGATATTGCCTGCGAGTTTGTTGACGAGGGCGGGGTTGAAGACATCACGGAATTGAGTTTGTTTGGTCATTGCATGCCCATTCGCTCGATCATTATGTTGATCTCAAATTCAAAAAAACTATCAATATCAATATTCATCGGCACGGCAATAAAATGACCGTTTAGCTCCAGCGAAACCATGCCGTGAATTTGCGCCCAACTCGCCATCGCTAGATGGATTACGGCAGGGTCGCCGTCGTAGCTGAATTTATCCACCCAGGCTTGAATCATATCTGGCGTGGAGGGAGGAGCGCTCTCTGTTTTTAGCTTGCCAGCCCGCCAAGCGGCATCTAGCGTGCCCAACAAAACGGACATGCTCCCAGCCGCGGCGGGACCGGTAATCTCCATCGGGGCGTGGTAGTTGGGGATGGGCGTGCCGAAAAGCAGGCTGTATTTTTCAGCATTCGCTAAAGCCCAATTGCGATACGCGTGTGCAGATGCGAAAATCTGCTTGGCGTGAGATTCTTCATCTGTCTCTTGCGAAGCAAGTAAAGCATCTCGCAGCGAGTTGTAGGCATCCACGATGAGAGCCGTCACTAAATCATCGCGGCTGGGGAAGTAGTTGTATATCGCTGGGGCAGTGATTTTTAGCTCACGGGCAATTGCTCGTAAGGAAAGAGCCGCAGCGCCATTTTTTGACATTTGTTGATAAGCGACATCCTTAATCGCTTTGCTTAGATTAGGGTGTTGCTGAGATTGTTTGGGGCGTGCCATAGAGTCTCCTTGTCCCATCTAATCTTTCCCATATATAGAGGAGTTTGAGATGGGTGTTCAACAGAAATATACGGTGTTTATTTTGTGTTGTCAAGAGAAGATCCAAAAAGACTAGAATGCAGGTAATAAATATTATGAAATTCCTCTTTATATTTCCTGCATGGCAGTTATAATAAGAAGAAGAGTTGAGAGAACATTTTCTCCCAATCATCGTAGATCGCTGTATATCAGGCTTTATGGGGAGAAAATGAAAGAGTTTTTTAGCTCGCACAAAAAATGAAGAGTTTTCGAATTCTCAGTTTTTTTCTAATAATAATTTTAGGGCTTTCTGCTTGCGCGCCTGCTCCTAGAAAAGAATTGCTCATCTATTGCGGAATCACCATGATTCGCCCTATGCGAGAAATTGGCGATATTATCGAAAAAGAAGAAGATATCAAAGTGATCATTATCAAGGGTGGTTCCGGTAATTTGCTTCGCTCCATTGAGATCAATAATGTGGGCGACCTTTATTTACCTGGCTCATCAAGCTATATTGAAAGTGCAACAGAGAAAAACCTAATTATAGAAACTAATTTAGTGGGCTATAACCGCGCTACCTTGATGGTGCAAAAAGGGAACCCGCTTAATATCGGCAACGATTTAGAAAATTTGGCAGACCCAGCCTATTATGTCGTTATCGGGAATCCTGATAGCGGCAGTATAGGCAAAGAAACTCGCCGAATTCTGCAAGAAAAAGGTATATATGATCTTGTTCTTCAAAACACCCGCGAATTAACCACAGATTCTAAAGATTTGGTTTCAGTTCTTGTGGAAAAAAGAGCCGACCTTGTCATTAATTGGTTCGCGGTTTCTATCTGGGATGAAAACACTATGTATATAGAAACTCTTCCTATTAACATAGAACTTGCCCCACCTAAAGAACTCATACTTGCATCTCTTAGCACAAGCAGAGAACCAGAACTTGCTAAAATTTTTATAGATTATGCTGTCTCAGCAGAAGGGCAAGCCATTTTTCAAAAATATGGTTTCGGAAGCATGGAGTAATTTTCTCAAATGAAAAGAAGCAAAAGAAACCTTCGTGAACCCATCCAAAACAGGTCGTTAATTCTCCTTTTAATTTTCCTTGTGACAATTATCATTACTACGGCCACCTTTTATATCAGTGCCTATGTTTCAGAAGAATATCATCAACGTCTAGAAAACCAGAGCGCCCATCAAAGTCTCGGCGAAATTATTCTTTTAGAACTAACCCTTTTTGAAAATGAGCTTAATAACCATTGGTGCTAGTTTTTAGAGAGAAAATTCAGCGATACTCATCTTGTA
>JABGOQ010000119.1 GCA_018645405.1 Anaerolineae bacterium
CGTATCCGCATGAAGCCAACACTTTGTTCGTAGGCTTTGGGTCCAAGACCTGCAATCTTTTTTAATTCTTTACGTGATTCAAACACCCCACCAGCATCACGATGCGCGACAATACTCGAAGCCAGCTTTGGTCCAACGCCTGCAACGTGAGAGAGCAATGCTGGGCTGGCAGTATTAACATCCACTCCCACCTGATTTACAACAGATTCAACCACACCATCGAGAGCGTGATTGAGTGCAGTTTGATTGACATCATGCTGATACATGCCTACGCCAATAGATTTAGGATCAATCTTGACCAATTCAGCCAGTGGGTCTTGGGCACGGCGGGCAATAGAGACAGCCCCACGGATGGAAACATCCAGATTCGGGAATTCTGCTCTCGCGAGCGCAGAGGCGCTGTAAACGGATGCGCCTGCTTCACTGACGATCAGATATTTAATGCTTTCTGATTTATTGCGAGTGAGTTCAGCCACCAATTGCTCAGTCTCACGGGAGGCGGTGCCATTGCCAATGGTGATCAGCGTGACATGATGGCGATTAACCATCTCTTCGAGCAGGGAGATGGCTTGGCTCCATTTTTTCTGCGGTGCATGAGGGTAAATAGTACCTGTATCAAGGAGTTTGCCTGTAGCGTCAACCACGGCAACTTTGCTCCCACTGCGATAACCAGGGTCAATGCCCAACACGGTATGGCCAGCCAAAGGTGGTTGCCCAAGTAAGGCACGCAGGTTCGTGGCGAAAACTTGAATAGCGTGACCATCCGCATTCTCACTTAGGGCACGTCGTACATCGCGTTCTATGGAGGGTAATAAGAGACGGGCCGCAGAATCCTGAATAGCTTCTTCAAGCTGATCGACAAAGGGGCTAAGAATATCCGCTTTGAATTCTGATTGGATAACCTGAAGCCAATCCCTTTCAAGAATTTCAACGCGTACCTTTAGGACACCCGCTGCTTCACCACGGGCAATAGCCAAAATTTGATGTGGGAGCAAGTGATCTACACGTCCGCGAAAAGCATAATAGGATTCAAAGACACGCCTTTCACCTACCGCTTTTTTAATCTTTTCAGACGTTAGTATGGCAAATTTGAGTGCTTTCTCACGGGTTGTCGCACGGACTTTGGTATTGTCTTTGATGGTCTCAGCGAGAATATCACGTGCCCCTTGCAGGGCTTCTTCTACAGTTGGAACTTCATCGCTAACGAATTGAGCGGCAACTTCTTCTGGAGTGCTCTCCAAGGATTGTTTGAGGATAAGATCGGAAAGCGGCTCAAGTCCTTTTTCTATCGCAGTCACGGCACGGGTACGACGTTTGCGCTTATAGGGTGCGTAGAGATCTTCGAGCATGGTCAGGCTTTTTGCCTTCTCAATGGTATTCTGGAGTTTCTCTGTTAATTTACCTTGTTCTTCAATGGAGTTCAAAATGGCTGCGCGGCGTTTATCTATGGCGCGCAGACGAAGTATCTCATCTGCCACAATGCGGACTTGCTCATCGTCTAGAGAGCCAGTCATTTCCTTGCGATAACGAGCGATAAAAGGAACGGTGTTACCTTCGTCCAGCAGAAGAATAGTTGCTTTCACTTGAGAAGGCTTTGCTTTGATTAACGATGCGATATTTTGTGTATGAGTCATGGAAGTGATTCTACCAAATATTACCTTGCTTGCACGATTGTATTTGGAAAGCAAATACTTGAAGAAGCTATATTAGCCCCTTTCTTTTGAGTGAACTGGAAACTCTTAGAAGAATAATAAGGAAGAAATTTGATCAAGGTAAAAGGTTGGCTTTGTCGTATGGAATTGCCATTCAAGAAAAAAGGCTCTATACTATGCTTATCATGAGTACGAATCTTCCTCGCAAAAAAGCTACGCTACCAATTTGGAAAAGACCTAAATACGCACTTCGCCGTATTTGGACTGAGCTATATTCCCGCTACCAGGAAAACTTTAATCCCGAATGGCACAAACTCTTGCCTCCCCCAAAATGTGAATTATGCGGAAAGCTTGGACATCTTGAAGCCTATTGCCCCAATGCTAAAGGATTAGGGTTTCTTGATTAGCTTTGCCTCGGGGGAAATGCTACTTTCTTCTAGTGTGACTTACATAAGCTATTCTTTCGAAAAATCTGGATACTATTCTTTGAATAGCAAATTTTGTTGGTTCATCCCCACAAAGTAGGGAAAATTCCCTAGCCTCATGAAATGGGGCATATTCTACGCGGTGGGGAAATTTCTGCTAAAACAAGATAGTACCGAGATAAGCTTCCGGAAAACTGCCTTTATTTCAGTTATGCAAAACAAGATGAAGATAATCTGTTTATCCAACCAGAGACACTCTTAGCACCATCTCGTTGTCATTGCCATATATCAGCTACATAGACAGAGGCATTCCATCTTTCTATATGCATCATTTATCAGCGGTAAGAATTGTTGTTGAACGCGATAATCCATTGACATTTACGGAACAATCCCTATAATTGCACTGAACAATTGTACAGTTTGAAACAGATGGGCATAACAATTCAAAAAATAGAACTTTTTTCTGAAGGTATTACTAATGAGCACACCACAAGAAGATTTAATGGTGCAAGTTGCCTGGATGTATTATGAGGATGGTCTTACACATCAGGCAATTGCAAAAAAGCTAAACAAATCCCGCGTGTCTATCACGCGCCTTCTAAAACGCGCCAGGACGGAAGGCATTGTTCAAGTGCGAATTCTCAAACCTCTTCCTTATAGGCTCGAATTAAAAAGGCAATTGCAAGCAAAGTATAAATTGGAAGACGCTCTCATCACTGAAAGTCATTCCAGTTTTAAGAAAACCATGGAAGAGATTGGAATGGCAGGAGTTAATCATCTTTTTTCCATTTTGCAACCTAATATACGGCTGGGATTCGGTTGGGGTTCCACAGTGAGACGAATGGCACCTTATCTTTATGTGCCGAAAACAAAGATAGCGTGCAAAATCAACGATTTAGCCGGAAATATGCTAGGGCAAGTTAATCCCTATAGTATAAGTTCAAAGGTTGCTGAAGTTTTATCCGCTCCCTATGAGCCACTATCCATGCCAGTAATTTTACAAAGTAAGGAAGCTCGTGCTGCCATACTCTCAGAGCCAGCAGTTAGAAAGGCTTATGAGAATGCGCAGAAGTGTGATGTGGCTTTTGTAGGTCTTGGGTTTCCTGATCAGGAAACTACCTTAAAGCAAATGGGCTATTATACTTCTGAACAAATGGACGGTATTCAAAAGCAGGGGGCTGTTGGTGATATTTTGATGCGTTACTTTGATGCTGATGGAAATCCTGTATCAACCTTTTTGGATGAAAGAGTGATGGCACTTAGATGGGATGAGATTAAACGTATCCCCTATGTTGTTGTATTAGCAGCAGGAGAGCCGATGCTTCCTGCTATTCGAGGAATTTTAAGAGCAAATATTTGTCATTGCTTAATCACTGATACCGATACAACAAGGAAACTTTTAGAGAGCTAACTACCCTCTAGCGCGTTAAGCACGCTTTGATTTTTGCCCCCAATTTTCTTGGGGGCTTTTTTCTTTAATGCGCTATTGACAAGCGAAGATAATTTTTGTATACTGTGAACAAATGTTACTCGATGAACCATTGTTCACTTCTTATTCGTCATATCTTCCACCCGACTCGCAATTACAAACTTTTGTGCTCTTTCAGATTTCAATAAAAATATTCTCAAACGGCCTATAACATTTGGAATGGAAGTTATTTGGATGTTGTGCCTAAAAAACGAATTTCTAAAAATGTAGGTGCCAACATGCGCTTGATGGTGTTTTTCCAAGGCGTGTGAAGGCATCTTCTGTAAAGGAGGTGTTTCTTTATCGACATGAAGTCTAACAAAGAAGGCTACCGTATCACCTTAAGTTAGCTTGACCGCGAAGTCACAAAAAGAAGATGATCCGATAGCCTGTGAGCAAATTTTACTACAGTCAATATTAAAAAACATGATTCCAAAAGGAGGAGTCCAATGTTTAAAAAATACTTTATTACTTTTGTAGCTATTCTCATGATGGTTTCTCTATTGGCGGCTTGTGCCCCACAACCTACCGAAGAGACAGTTGTTGAAGATGTAGCCCAGACCGAAGTTGAAGAAGAAGCGGAGGCTGAAGAAGCCACTGCGGAAGAGTTGCCTAAGATAGTCTATATCACACCGTCTCCAATGGGCGTGAATCAGTTTCTCACTCTCGGACAAGATGGCATGGATCGTTTGGCAAAAGAATATGGTGTAGAAATTAGCACCGTTGAGAGTAGTGACCCCACTGACCGCGCAGAAAATGTACGCGCTATGGTACGAGAAGGGTGGGATATCATCGTGTTGTTAGGTTTCGATTTTCAGGATATTGTTGCTGAAATTGCCCCCGAGTCACCTGATACTACCTATGTCACAATTGATTTTTGTCCAAATCCCTTGCCAGAGAACGTGCGTTGCGGTGTGTTCCGAGAACATGAAGGCGCTTTTCTAGTTGGTGCTGTTGCTGGCTTGGCAACAGAATCCAATGTTGTTGGCACTGTTGCCGCCCTTGATACCCCCTTTATTCGTCGATGGCCCGACGGCTTTGCACAAGGTGCCCAATATGCAAATCCTGATGTGGAGGTACTCACCCTTTTTGTAGGTGGATTTGCAGATCCCGCTAAAGCAAAAGAATTAGCACTCTCAATGACGGCTGATGGGGCCGACCATATCTTTGCGGCTGCTGCAGGAGGTAACTTTGGTGTATTTGAAGCGGCAAAGGCAGAGAGCTTTTTTACCTATGGCGTGGACACAAATCAGTGCCCCAACGACCCCCAGAACGTCATGGAAAACCTGATCAAAAAAGTGGATGAGGCTGTCTTCCAGACTGTGGATGCATTCCTTCAAGGATCCGAACAACAGGTCTTTGATTATGGTTTGGCTGAAAACGGTGTTGGGCTAACTATACTGACCTCGGATGATCCAGATTCTATAGAATGTGCCATTCTCGGTTATCCTGATGTAATTGAGCAGGTCACTGAGATCCGCCAGAAGATCATTGACGGGGAGATTGAAGTTGTTGACCCGTTATTCGCAGGCGAGTAATCTGTTTTAGAAAAATGTGTATGGCACAACTCCCCCGTGCCATACGCATTTTAAATTTCAACGATATTGAAGCGTCCCATTAGCTACAGAAGGTTTTAGGTGCTGATTAGATATGAATTATCATGTTGAATTGCGCGAAATTGTAAAGCGATTTCCTGGTGTCCTGGCGAATGATCACGTTAACTTGGCTATAGAGCGTGGTGAAATACGTGCACTCGTTGGCGAGAATGGTGCGGGCAAATCCACCCTAATGAATATCATTTATGGGCTATATCAGCCAGATGAAGGGGCGATATTTCTTGATGGGCAACCATTATCATTTTCTTCGCCGCTGGATTCTATCGCGGCCGGGATCGGGATGGTTCATCAGCACTTCATGCTCTTTCCCTCCTTGACTGTTACAGAGAATGTGATTTATGGTTCAGAGCCGACAAAAAAAACCCTAATTGATCGCAAGATGGGCAAGCAGAGGGTGCTGGAGCTATCTGAAGCCTATAATCTTCAAGTGGACCCTGACCGCAAAGTTGCCGACCTCCCTGTCGGGATACAGCAAAGGGTGGAAATTTTGAAAGCTTTGTATCGAAGAGCAGATTTGCTGATCCTGGATGAGCCAACGGCCGTACTTACCCCTCAAGAAAAAGATGGGCTATTTGACATCCTCCACCGCTTGATTGAGGAGAAGAAAACAATTATCTTCATTACGCATAAGTTGCAGGAGGTCATGGAGATTTCTGATACAGCCACGGTTTTAAGGGGTGGAAAAGTGACAGCAAATTTAGACACAGCGGACACATCACCGGAGGAAATTTGCAGTCATATGGTGGGGCGTAAGGTGCTCTTGCGAGTCGAAAAAAAACTTAGCCAACCTGCTGAAACGGTATTGGCGGTGGAAAACCTTTCTGTAAATGACAATCGCGGTGTGTCAGTACTGCGAGATGTATCCTTATCTGTGCGTGCTGGTGAAATCGTTGGAATCGCAGGTGTGGCTGGGAACGGACAAGAGGAGCTAATTCAAGCACTATCAGGATTGAACATGCCTAAATCCGGGAGCGTTCGGCTGTCTGGCAAGAATATCACAAATGACTCTGTAGCAGAACACCGCGCTAAAGGCATGTCTTATATCCCTGAAGACCGCACTGGTTTGGGGCTAGCTTTAGACGCATCCGTTGTTGATAATTTTTCATTGGGGTTTCAGAGAAAACACCTCTTGTCATCTTCTGGTTTCTTACGCATGGGGGTGTTGCAAGAGCGCACGGTAAAAGCAGTACGAGATTTTGGGATTAAAACGGCAAATGTGAATGATGCTGTGGCGACTCTTTCTGGTGGCAATATGCAAAAGGTGGTACTGGCCCGTGAGTTCTTACACGAAAGCCCATTAATCATCGCTGAGCAACCGACACGCGGGGTGGATGTGGCAGCAATTGAAAACATTCATAGCAACCTTATTGCCCAGCGAGACGAGGGGCGTGCGATTCTGCTCATCTCTGCTGATCTTAACGAAATACTTGGGCTAGCTGACCGTATTTATGTGATATTCGACGGATCTATTGTTGGGGAAATGCTCGCTTCTGAAGCTACTGAATATGATCTTGGGCTGTTGATGACTGGCGTAACGAATGAAGATGGGGCAATAGGTGACGTAATTCGAGGAAAAACAAATGGATAAAAAATCCACCGAACAGACCGAAGGATTATCAAAATCTTCTGCTCAAATTATTTCCTCCTCTAATATGCGCAGGATGATATTTGGATGGCTGCGCGAAATGCGAAGCCCCATATTAGCAATTATTGGAGGCTTAGTGATTGGTGCTGTAATAATCGCCCTCACAGGTGAAAGCCCCATTTCTGGATATTCAGAACTTTATAAAGGCGCCTTTAGCCGCTTCAATATTCCCTCCACACTTAATCGAGCGGTACCAATTGTAGGGGCGGCTCTGGCTATTTCGATTGCTTTTCGTGCTGACCTTATAAATCTTGGTGTAGAGGGACAATTAGTACTCGGCGGTTTGACCGCTTCATTGACTGCAGTTGCTCTGCCTGTTCCAGATTACCTTCGCTTACCGATAGCGTTATTAACTGGAATCTTGGTTGGGGGGGGATATGCCTTACTGTCGGCGTGGTTTCAATTTCGCTTCGGCGTACCTATCTTGATCAGTTCTTTGCTAATGAACTACCCTGCGATTTATTTTGCATCATACCTTGTCAGCGGACCTTTTGGAGAACAGCTAAGCGGCGTATCACAAAGCCCCATAGTTCCTGAAAGTGCCAGGCTTGTATCACTTGTGCAAGGAAGTCGTCTTAATGCAGGCGCCTTCATTATCTTAGGCTTGGTGTTTATTCTGGCTTTGGTCATTAAACGCTCTGTAATTGGTTACGAACTACGGATGAGAGGGTTAAATTTAAAATTTGCCCGCTATGGCGGGATTGCAGTAAAGCCCTTGGGTTATAAAGTAATGCTTGCAAGTGGCATGATCGCGGGGGCAGTAGGTGCTATTGAGGTCCTGGGTGTACATTATCGCTATATCGATACGGCTCTGACTGCTCCCCTCTATGCCTGGATAGGCATAATGGCGGCACTGCTTTCAAATCTTAACCCCATAGGTGTGCTATTAACAGGATTATTCCTCTCAGCATTACAAACGGGTGGGTATGGCATGGAGCGCAATACGAATATTCCTCGAGAATTAGCTCTAGTGTTGCAAGCTATTATCATTATGTTCGTTGCTACACGAGGGGCTTTACGATTTGGCACTGATGATTAATAATGCATATGAAGATTGCAGGGATAGGTCAAGAAGACCTCAATTAGAAGATGTAGTATTGGAGAACATAAATGGAAATTATAGAAATATTTGATACATCTTTGCTGAATTCAACTCTTCGCATGATCACGCCAATTCTGCTGGCGGCTTTAGGTGGCTTATTGTGTACGCGCGCCGGAGTATTCAATATTGCTTTGGAGGGTCTGATGCTTACAGGAGCTTTTACAGCGGTAGTCGGAAGTTTTTTCTTGCAGAGTTCTTTCGCCGGAGTGATGGCAGGCGTTCTTGGGGGAATGTTGATGGCGGCGCTCTTCGGGCTATTAGCTGTGCGTTTGAGTGGGAATATGATCGCATTGGGAGTTGCGTTGAATTTTCTTGCAATGGGATTAACAACTTTCTTATCCCGAGCCGTTTTCGGCGTCAAAGGTGTCTTCAGTGACCCTCGTATTCTTGGACTAAACCCCATCACCATACCGGTAATTGATGAGATTCCTATTCTCGGCTCAGTATTTTCTGGGCATTCCTCGGTAGTATATTTATCTTGGCTATTGGTGATAATTTCTTATATCATGCTTTTTCATCACCCATCAGGGCTACGTCTACGTGGTGTGGGCGAAAAGCCTCAGGCATCGGCCACGCTGGGGGTAAATGTCAAGGCCACTAAATTCATCGCTGTTATTTTATCTGGTGCTCTTTGTGGTCTGGCAGGTGCTCAACTATCACTTGGACAGGTAACCCTCTTCGTAGAAAATATGAGCGCAGGCAGGGGATGGATCGCCGTAGTAGCCGTTATGTTTGGGCAAGCGCACCCCTTGGGAGTTTTTGGTGCAAGTGCGCTCTTTGGTTTTTTTGATGCTCTCGGTTTCCGCTTGCAGGGATCACGCTTACCCTTCCAATTTTCTGCAATGATCCCTTATCTAGCAACACTGGCTGGTCTTTTTATCATAGAATATCGCCGTCGGCGGCGGCTAAAAACAGCCAGTCTCTAAAACCAAGTCTGAGGAATAATAACGATGAGTAAATTTAAGAGTATTGAATGGGTAGATGGTGTAGTGCGGATGCTCGACCAGCGCAAACTCCCCACCGAAACCGTCTATAATGATTACGCTACCTACGCCGAAGTTGTCCAAGCGATTAAGGACATGGTGATACGGGGAGCACCGGCGATTGCGGTGGCGGCATCTTATGGATTAGCGTTGACATCTAGCCGCTCCCAAGCAGTAGGCGTAGACGCTCTTAAGTCGGAACTTGCTACCGCTATGGATGCGTTGCGCGGCTCCCGACCGACTGCAGTCAACCTGTTTTGGGCAATGGATCGCATGGAAGCCTTGATTACTGACCCCAGCTTGGGTAGCGTGTCAGCGTTGAAAGATGCTATTCTATCAGAAGCCCATATTATCGCTAAAGAAGATGTGGAAATCAACAAATCAATCGGCATGAAAGCAATGCCATTGGTCCCCGATGATGCGACCATTATTCACCATTGCAATACTGGCTCTTTGGCAACCGCAGATTACGGTACGGCTTTGGGCATCATCCGTATGGCGCATGAGCAGGGGAAAAATATCTTTGCTTTATTAGACGAGACTCGTCCCCGTTTGCAGGGCGGGCGTTTGTCGGCGTATGAGCTAAAAGAACAAGGTGTTCCCTTCAAAGTAATTGTGGATGGTGCGTCAGGGCATTATATGCGTAGACATGGTGTAGATTTGTGCGTAGTCGGTGCAGATCGAGTCGCCGCAAACGGTGATACAGCTAATAAAATTGGCACCTACAATCTAGCGGTTGTGGCGCATGAGAATGGCATTCCCTTTTATGTCGCTGCTCCGACCACGACAATAGACATGGCAACCAAGCACGGGGATGAGATAGAAATCGAAGAACGCCCAGCAAGTGAAATCACGCACGTCCGCAAATGTCAGATTACACCAGATGATGTTGAAGTCGGCAACCCAGCTTTTGATGTGACCCCGTCTAAATATATTACGGCGATTATCACAGAGAGGGGTGTTATTTATCCACCTTTTGAAGAAAATTTGGCAAAATTGATGAATGTAGAGGAAGATAATGACTAAAGAAAATTGGCAAGAAGAAGCGAAAAATGTGGCAAGAGGAATTCGTCGTCGCGTATTGGAGCATACAGTCAGAAATAACGGCGGCTATCTCAGCCAAGCCTGTAGCTCTGCTGAGATTTGGGCGAGCTTGTATACAAAAATCCTGAATATCGGCGAGAGCGAAGCCCCGATGATCCCCGCTCCCTTCCCTGGTGTACCCAGCGCAGAAAATAAAGATTATTTTACGGGCTATGCTTACAACGGTCCCAAAGCCCCTGAGTTGGATCGAATCTTCCTTTCTCCAGTTCAATATGCGCTGGTTTTATACGCGACATTAGTCGAAGTTGGACGCATGTCTCAAGAAGGATTGGAGCAATTCAACACTGACGGCAGCACCGTCGAGATGATTGGAGCAGAACACTCCCCAGGACACGAAATCACCGCTGGCTCGCTGGGACAGGCTCTCAGCCAAGTTGCAGGTATTGCTTACGCTCGACGCAAAAAAGGTGAAACCGGACGCAATTGGCTCTTCATGTCCGACGGAGAATTCCAAATTGGACAGACCTGGGAAGCTCTGGCGATTGCTAAATTCTACGAACTTGACAACGTCGCCATCGTCGTGGACGTAAACGGTCAACAGGCCGATGGCGCGATGAAAGATGTACTGGATATTGAACCCCTCACTTCCCGCATCGAAGCCTTTGGCGCGCATGTCATCAAAGTGAACGGTAACGATGTCGAAGCGTTGGTCAAAGCTGCCAGCGCCCAACCAGGTGGCAAGCCTCTCGTCATTCTGGCGTATACAAATCCCTATTGTGGAATTGATCTGCTAGAAAATCGTTACCCGAAATTGCACTATGTTCGCTTCAAGAGCGAAGAAGAACGATCAATCTACGCAGAATTACTGGATGCAATGAATAAAGAACAAGGAATATAGCCATGAAGACAATGAAAAAAGTTCACGCAAAAAAACTTGTTGAATGGGCAAAAGACAAACCAGAAGTTCTCGTGCTTTCAGCAGATCTGACCAGTAACACCGAAGTCGACCTTTTCAGAGACGCCTATCCCGATCGTTTCTTGTCTATGGGCATGACTGAGCAAAATATCTCCAGCTTTGCAGGTGGTTTGGCTCGTGAAGGCTTTGTGCCTTTCTTCCATACCTTTGCGATTTTCATCTATAGACGCGCTTTCGATCAAGTCTCTATGTCTATTGCCTACCCCAATCTCAAAGTACGCTTGGTTGGTTTTTTGCCGGGCATTGTTACGCCGGGTGGGGCTACTCATCAAGCCATCGAAGATATCGCCCTCATGCGCACCCTCCCCAATATGACCGTCGTAGAGCCTGGCGATGCCAATGAAGTTGCCCAAGTATTAGACGTAATTGAAGATGTTCACGGCCCGGTTTATATTCGTCAGTTGCGTGGTGAAGTCCCCGTTCTCTTTGATCAAAACGAACCCATGCGGCTCGGCCATGCCCGCCAGTTACAGGAAGGCTCCGACATAACCCTCTTTTCCAGTGGCATCTGCACCGAAGAAGCCATGCGCGCCAGCAAAGTTCTCGCTGAACGTGGAATTTCCCTCCAGCATATGCACGTTTCCACGCATAAACCTTTTAACGACCCTGCAATTTTGGCAGCTGCCGAAAAGCCCAAATATGGCGTGATAACGATGGAAAACCACATCATCATCGGCGGACTGGGTAGTGAAGTCGCCGAGGTCATGGCAGAAAACGGCGTTGGCAAAAAGCTCGTTCGCATCGGTTTGCAGGATACCTACGCACATGGTGCCAGCCGTCCCTACCTCATGCGCACGCACGGTTTGGATGCGATGGCACTCGTGCAAAAAACAGAGCAGATGATTGGCGAGAAGCTCAACATAACGGAAGCAGATTTGATGGCCGTACGCCTTGACAATGTTCATAGTGAAGCAAAAGCAGAGGCATTATGATTCCAAAAACAGCGTTGACGCTCTCGGGCGATAGGCTTGCTACCGTTTACAAACTTCTCGGTGACGAGGAGCTTGCGCGCACTAAAGCTAATGCGATCTGCATCGAGCAGACCGTCGAGTTCCCTGCCAACCTCATCACAGATGATGATATTCGTGGCAAGATTTTCGGTCAGATCGAATCTTTTGAACGTGTAGATGAAGCCCATTTTGAAGCAAAAATTAGCTATGCTATCGAAAGTTCTGGCTTTGAACTGACGCAATTACTTAATCTTATTTTTGGGAATAGCAGCATCAAGCCTGGCATCCGCGTGGAGCGATTAGAGTTACCAGAGAGCTTATTGCAAGCCTTTAAGGGGCCTCGCTTTGGACGGAATGGCTTACGAAAATACCTGGGCGTAGAAAAACGTCCTATCCTTTGTACCGCCCTCAAACCAATGGGATTAAGCGCAAAATCCCTTGCCGATTACGCCTATCAATTTGCATTGGGTGGCATAGACATGATCAAAGACGATCACGGCTTGGCAGACCAATCTTTTTCTCCCTTTGAAGAACGTGTCGAACTTTGCGCCGCCGCCGTTGCCCGTGCCAACGCAGAAACGGGATTCAAAAGCATCTACATTCCTAATCTCACCGCTCCCGCCGACCAAATGCTAAGAAAAGCTCATTTTGCCAAAAAAGCAGGCGCAGGCGGGCTGATGATTTCCCCTGGTTTGGCTGGATTCGATATCATGCGCCAAATCGTAGATGAAGATAAAATCGCCCTCCCCATTTTGTCACATCCTGCCTTTCAAGGAAGCTTTGTTATCAACCCCGATAGCGGAATCTCACATCACGCCCTCTTTGGTCAATTTGCACGACTAGCAGGTGCAGATGCCACCATCTTCCCAAATCATGGCGGACGCTTCTCATTTAGCAAAGAAGAATGCCAAAGTATCGTAAATGGTACTGAAGTGGAGATGTCCCACCTAAAGCCCATCTTCCCAGCCCCTGGCGGGGGCATGAGCCTTGACCGCCTTAAAGAGATGAGAGAATTTTACGGCAACGAAGTTATCTACCTCATCGGTGGAGATTTACACAGCTACAGCGATGATTTGATAGATAATAGTCGCCGTTTTCGAAAAATAGTTAATAATAGTAATGCTTAGAGGAGAAAAATATGACTGACGAAAAACTACCTGTCTTACGCGCCCATACAAGCCAGATTGCTGAACGCGCCTTAGTTGTGGGGGATCCAAAGCGAGCAGAGATTTGTGCAGCTCTTCTTGATGGAGCCGAAGAAGTTGGGTATTACCGTGAATATCGCACATTTACCGGCACGTACAACGGAACGCCGATTACGATCTGTTCTCATGGAGTGGGAAGTGCAGGCGCGAGCGTTGCTTTCCATGAATTATTTGTTGGTGGAGTTAAGACTGTGATACGTGCAGGCACATGTGGCGCGATGCAAAAAGGTATCCGGGACGGCGATGTGATTATCGCAACCGGGGCGATTCGATGTGATGGGACTACGCCGATGCTAATACCTATTGAATATCCGGCGGTAGCCCATTATCAAGTAATAAATTCCTTGCTAGCTTCTTGCAAGACAAATGGGATTACAAACCCTCCCTGTGGTCTTACTTTATCCAAGGCAAATTTCTACCCCGGTCTTATCGAAGACCCAATGGAAATGTGGATGGACGCGGGTGTGGTTGCGGTTGAACAAGAACTGGCAGTCCTGCTTGTGATGGCAAATATTCGCGGTTTGCGTGCTGGAGGCATACTAACTTCTGATGGCAATTTGGCTGAGACCCAGTCACAAGTCGCTATGGAGGATTTCGCATATGACCCACATCGTGATGTAGTAAAGCAAGGCACAGAAAAAATGCTTAGAGTAGCACTTGAAACATTGGCTAGTTTGGATTGAGATGGGAGATGCGAGTAGCTAAATCTTGGAGTAATAATATTGGTGCATAAACGATACGCTCCAAATAAAATCAATCTAAGCAACCCTTTAATCAATACCTTCGCCAAAAAAAGCGTGAATGAATAGGGTTTCCTGTAGTACAGT
>JABGOQ010000103.1 GCA_018645405.1 Anaerolineae bacterium
GTCTTAAGTCTAAGGTTTTAAGTCTATGCAATTTTACGGAAAACGAGTCCTTTTTATTGGCGCACACCCTGACGATATTGAACTAGGCGCAGGCGCGCTGATACACAATATATTGCCCCATTGCGATGTGACCTGTGTCACACTCTCTGATAATCAGAAGAATCCTAAACTCCAAAATGTACTTTCTGAACATTATCAGAGCATGAAGGTTTTGGGCGTCCCGCGCGAGAATGTGATTGTAGAAGAATTTGAAACGCGCTATCTTCCTGCTCATCGTCAGGAAGTGCTTGAGTATTTGCTCAAATTACGGCGCGAAATTAAGCCCGATATTATCTTCACGCACAGTGAGGAAGATATTCATCAGGATCACAATGCCGTTACCCAAGAGGCATTGCGTGCATATCGTGGTATCACCGTTTTAGGGTTTGACGTTATGCGTTCCAGCCATGGCTTCTTCCCCAATTTTTTTGTTGAAGTCAGCGAAGAAGATGTCAATAAAAAAATAGAAGCCTTGTCACAGTATAAAACCTATCAAGATAAATATTACTTTGGCGCAGAATTATTGCGTGCAACAATGGTGCGGCATGGCGCGCTGGCAGAAAAATCCTTTGCAGAAGGATTTGATATTCTCAGGATCGTGGGCGAATTCAAAAAATGCATATAAAAAAGCCGAGTGTTTTGAAAACACTCGGCTTTTTCTTTAGTCGCAATCCAGCGGCTGCGCGCGCGGCGCATACAGCTCAACGCCCACATTCTCATATAAAATCAGCGGCTCATAATAGCACCAGAGAGGGCGCGTTACTTTCAAAATCCAGATATTATTTTCAGCAGCGAAAGGTCGCCTTTCATCAAGCAGCGAATCGGTTTGCGGGTCAATTACGATCAATCCAAAACGTTGATCATGCAAGTCTTTATAAAAACTCCCGAGATAAGCCCCCTTTTGAGACATGACCATTTCCATGAGCACATCTTTTTCATATTCTGGGATGAGAGGGATTCCCTCGATTTGCTCGGTGGCGAGAAGGTGTCGCTGCGAAACAAAGAGGACTTCATCCCCAGCATCCGCAACGCGCGTGACCTGAGACTTGATTCCCTTTAAAGAAGCGTTGACTGCGCCTTCATCGTATCCCACCGAACCGCCCCCACGCAGGATAAACCACGCCAAAATAAGGATGGCGGCAAAAAACATCTCGCCCCGTAGATGTTTGGAGACGGTATCCCGCCTAAATTCACGTGTGAACACGGTCGCCCCCACGAGCAAGATGCTGACGAAATAGGCATCCAAATTATGTAAATCTGCTCCCCCGCCAATCTTCACACTAACGACAGATCCGCCCACAAAGAGAACAAAAATCACAGAAAAAATTCCCAGCTTTTGAAGAAAACTCCATCTTTTTTGTCCATAAAAAGCCAAAAACAAAAGTGGTGCAGAGAGGAAAACAGCTCCCCACAAGATGCCTGGCGCATAAGTATTGCCCGGCAAAAGACGATCCCAGAGCAAACGAGAGGCGAGGCTGGTGAAAAACTCATCACGTGCGCCATTGCCTGAAAGTTGAATATAAGCCGCCTGCGAGAGAAAAGCTGTAGCGACGCCCGCAACAAACCACGCAGCAGGGAGCTTGAGATAACGAATGATATTTTTCTTCTCTTGTGGCGTATCAAGAAAACAAATTATCGATGCCAACATCGCAGGGACGGGGAACCAGTTAATGCGACTCATCCCCACCCATACCGAAGCGATGATAATGGCAAGCCACGAACGTTTTATGTGCTGGGGGGAAACGAAGATGAAAATAATGAGCGTCGGAATAAGAAGATGTGCATAAATTGAGCCTTGCACGAGAAAGAGAAATATCCAAAATGAAAAAAGAATAGCGTAAGTTTTATGCTGGATTTTTTTAGACAAGACTGTGCTAACTGCCCCAGTCAGACCAAGGGTGAGCAAAAGAGACCAAGCGCGATACACCCAAATTGGCAGTTTTCCAAAGAGGAAAGGAAAAGAAAAAATAAAGTGAAGCGTAGGATGCAAAATAGGCAAAGGAATATCTTGCCCATAGAGTTTTTTTGCAAAAAATAGCGAGGCATAATAATAGCGGCTGTCGCGCGTCCACCCGATTGCAAAGGGATAATCGGTGATATAGAGACTTGCCAAAACTAATTGATAAACAAGAAGTTGAGCGAGTGCGGCGAAGAGGAGGCTCGTAATCCACGAGAGTTTTCCGCTTTGTTTTTTTGATGCTGTTCTGGCTACACGCAAAAACGATGCGCCAATAAAGGTCTGTATTAAGAAAATCAAAATCTTAATCCACAGACGAGAGCCAATGAGTTTTCCAAGATATGGGTGCAATACAATAAAAGGAAGAATAGCAAGCATTAGGATGAAAAACAAAATTGCGAGCCATTTTATTTTCTCGCCATAACGCAAAAAAGCATCATAAGATGCTTGTATATTTTGAAATCTTTTATTCCACGTAAGAAAAAAAAGGATGCTTGCAAAGATTCCCGTTGCTGCTATAGCAAGAAGAAGCACAAGCCACTTTGGCTGAGATAGAAAAAACCCTTTATCTGCGGCAAGATTTTGAAGATCAAGAATGGCCAAAATACTGGCAATGATAATGCTGCCAAAGAAAGTGCGCCAAAAGGAAGTTTCTTTATTCACAAATCACCTATTGTCTAATATTATTCCACCAACTCATCACTGACTTCATCTACGTTAAGACCATAAGCCCCTGCTTTAAGGACTTTTAATGAAAGTAAGGCACATTTCAAGCGCACGGGACCCAACTCAATGCCAAGAAGTTCGACAATATCATCTTTTGTGAGGGCTTTAACTTCATCAAGTTTTTTGCCATGAATGGATTCTATCAGCAAATCTGCTGCGGCTTGCGAGATGGAGCATCCGTGCCCGTCAAAGGCAGCTTCGGTGACAATATCTGCGTCATTGGTACGAAGAGTGATTTCAATATGATCGCCACAAACAGGATTATCGTCTTCAAAGAAAATATCATGCGGGTCAAGATGCCCACGATAATGGGGTGTTTTATAGCGTTCAATGATTAGTTGTCGATAAAGATCGTCCATAGTTTACTCTTTATTTTTAAACACAAAGGGCACCAAGCGCCACGAAGGAAAAATCTTTTTTCTTTGTGAATCTTTGTGCTCTTCGTGTTTATGTTTTCTTATTTATCCAAAAATTTCTTTTACTATATAAATACCTTCAACAAGTTTATCTACTTCTTCTTTAGTATTGTAGATATAAAAACTTGCTCTGGTCGTGGCTTTCACGCCACAAACCTCGTGCAAAGGTTGGGCACAATGATGACCTGCACGAACGGCAATCCCTTCACCGTCTAAAATTTGGGCAATATCGTGGGGATGAATACCATCCATCACAAAAGAAGCAACGCCACCTTTATCTTTCGCCGAAGGACCAAAAACAGTGACTGTCGGAATCTCTGCCAGTCGCTCTAACACATATTCAGCGATTTCATGCTCATGAGCTTCAACCGCATCCATACCAAGGTTTTGGAGATATTCGGCTGCCGCACCAAAGCCAACCGCTTCGGCTATAGCGGGCGTGCCAGCTTCAAATTTATAAGGGACTTGATTGGTCACGAAAGAGCGCAAATGAACTGTTTTAATCATATCGCCACCGCCCATAAATGGGGGCATCGCGTTGAGTAAATCCATTTTGCCATAAAGTGCGCCAATCCCTGAAGGGCCAAGCATTTTATGTGCTGAAAAGACAAGAAAATCTGCGTCTAAATCTTGCACATCTACAGGCAGATGCGGCACAGATTGTGCGCCATCGACCAAGGTCAATGCCCCAGCTTCATGTGCCAACGCAATAATCTCTTTAGCAGGCGTAATTGTGCCCAAAACATTTGACATCTGCGTAAAGGCAACCAATTTTGGCTTTAATGCCAATAATTTGCGATACGCATCCATGTCGAAGAGAAAATCATCAGTGACGGGCACAAATTCCAGTACTAAATCTTGCTCTTCGGCGAGCATTTGCCAAGGTACTAGATTAGAGTGATGCTCCATCTCTGTCAAAATAATCACATCGCCAGACACCAAATTTTCACGTCCCCAAGTCTTGGCAACAAGATTAATAGACTCTGTTGTATTACGGGTGAAAATCACTTCGCGCGTAGAAGCGGCATTGATCAAACTCGCCACTTGCTCGCGCCCTTTCTCATACATCTCGGTTGATTCTTCTGCCAAAGTATGCACGCCACGATGGATATTCGCGTTTGAGCGGCGATAAAAATCATTCATCACGTCAATAACGGCAGTCGGCTTTTGAGATGTCGCCGTAGAATCTAAATAGATGAGCGACTTAGCGGCACCAATTTTACGCTCAAGAATCGGAAAATCAGCGCGTAGCACGTTCACGTCAAGGGGTGTTTTCGTCATACTTTCTTTTTAGCGGCACGCTTAATTGGGCGAATATCCTTCGAGTTATTGGGGAACCACAAAATCCGATCAGGTACCATCCAACCTTCAGTCAGATAAATATTCATCCTAAACTGCACCGCAACCAATTTCCCATCAACCTGCGCCACAACGCCTTTTACCCATCCGCGTACGCGTTCTTTTTCTTTATCGTCATGATCGCAAAAAACTTCAACTCTATCAGCAACATCATATTCATGCGGTTGCTCTGGACTTCTCATAAAAGCCATAATAATGAACCTCCCGAGGTTTTTTATTTGGGATATAGTACCGCTTCGCGCTTGTATTGGGCTTGCTACCCTTTAAGAAGCGAGAGTCTATCCCGTTTTATTTTCTACTTCAATTTCTCTTTAATCGCTTTCTGAAAGCGTTCACGCACACCCTCAAAAGGGATGCGCTGCATAATTGGGTCAAAAAAGCCCTCTACCACGAGACGTTCGGCATCTTTTTCAGGGATACCGCGACTGAGCAAGTAGAAGAGCGGTTCTGGGTCAATTTTACCAATGGTTGAGCCGTGCGAACAGCGTACATCATCGGCTGAGATTTCAAGCCCAGGGATGGAATCTGCGCGCGCATTTTCGCTCAAGATTAGATTTCGATTTGCCTGATAACCATCTGTTTTTTGTGCGCCAGCGGCAACGAAAACCATGCCTTGCCATACAGAGCGACTGTTTCCTTTGAGCGCGCCCTTGAAAAGCAAATCGCTGGATGTATTCGGCACAAGATGATTTTGCTGGGTATCATGGTCGAGATGTTGCTCGCCATCGGCAAAATAGAAGCCTGACATTCTACCAGATGCGCCCACACCCGCAAGGTCTAAATCGGAGAAGTTTTTGGTTAAGCGACTACCCACTGCACCGAAAACCCAATCCAGGTTGGCATCTTTGCCGATTTTAGCGCGTTCGTGGCTAAAGTTGACAATTTTATCGCCCCAAGATTGTAGTTCTACAAAGCGCAAATTTGCGCCAGCTTCGAGGGTGATTTCAACAATCCCAGCATGCATGGATTCTACGCCATCGGGTGATGCTGCTTCATGGAGATAAGTTGCCGAGGCACCTTCATCTATATAAATAACAAGATGAGAAAGATGTGCCAAGTTTTCGCCCGCGCCCCATAAAATGCTGTGCAAAGGTGCTTCTACTTGCACGCCACGCGGGACGTAAAGCAAAATCCCGTTTTGGGAGAGGGCGGCAGTGAGGGAGGCAAACTTCCCATCTGCGGCGGGGACGACGTTGCCAATCAGTTTTGCGAGGAGTTCAGGATGTTCTTTTTCAGCGGTTTTGAAATCGGTGAAAACAACGCCTTTTTTAGCAATTTCTGGGGCAAGTGAAACTTCCGAACCACCAGCAAGGAGAGTGATTTGCCCACCATGTTGGTCGCCAGCGAGCGGAGCGAGCAATGCTTCGGGGATGGGGGCAAGGTCGTTAAACGCACCTTCGGCAGGGAGCGTGAAAGAATCGAAGGGGATTTTGCGTATATCTGTGCGTCTCCAGGCTTCGTCTTTTGTTGTCGGCATCTGCTCTTCTTTGAACGCCGACCAAGCTGAATTCCGATATGTATCGAGCGGAGAGTTGCTGGGGGCGTTGACCATGTCTTTGGAAAACCCAAATGTTGAGGATGCCACACCACGCTTGCTTCTCACTTTTGTATTTGTTTTTGTCATGTTATATCCAAACAAGATCTGACAGGCTTTGAAAACCTGTCAGGTCTAAATATATTATCCTACAGAGCCTTCCATTTGAAGCTGGATGAGGCGATTCATCTCTACCGCGTATTCCATTGGCAATTCTTTGACAAGCGGCTCAATAAAACCAGAAACAACCATAGTAATGGCTTCTTCTTCGCTAAGGCCACGCGCCATAAGGTAAAAGAGTTGCTCTTCGCCAACTTTCGAGACCGATGCTTCATGACCGATGCTGACATCATCTTCTTCGATTTCAATATAGGGGAAGGTGTCGGTGCGGGAGTTTTTATCGAGAAGAAGAGCATCGCAGACCACACTATTTTTAACATGATGCGCGCCTTTGATGACTTTCACCAAACCACGATAAGAAGATTTACCAAGCCCTTTACTGATAGATTTAGAGGTAATTTTGCTGGTGGTGTGTGGCGCAAGATGGACCATTTTGCCACCTGCGTCTTGGATTTGCCCGTCGCTGGCAAATGCCATCGAAAGGATTTCGCCATGTGCGCCCGGCTCCATGAGGAAGCAGGAGGGGTATTTCATGGTGATTTTAGAGCCAAGATTAGAATCTACCCATTCCATTGTGCCGTTTTCAAAAACTTTGGCACGTTGGGTAACGAGATTATAAACATTCGTTGACCAATTTTGGATGGTCGAATAACGCACGCGAGCGTTTTTCTTGACCACAATTTCAATCACGCCACTGTGGAGGGCATCGGTGGTATATGTTGGAGCAGTACAGCCCTCAACATAATGCACCTGCGCGCCTTCATCTGCGATGATGAGCGAACGCTCAAATTGCCCGATATTGGCACTATTTAAGCGAAAATACGCCTGCAAGGGCAAATCTACTTTGACATTTTTAGGAATATAAACAAAAGAGCCACCTGACCAAGCGGCACCATTTAATGCCGCAAATTTATTATCAGCATAAGGTATAACTGTGCCGAAATACTCTTTGAAAAGATCAGGATGTTTGCGTAAACCGTCTTCAATACTTAAGAAAATAACACCTTGCTCTTCAAGATGCTCAAGAATAGAGTGGTAGACCATCTCTGATTCGTATTGTGCGCCAACACCAGAGAGAAACTTTTGCTCTGCTTCGGGGATACCGAGTTTATCAAAAGTGTTTTTAATATCATCAGGAACATCGTCCCAATCTTTTTCTTGCCCTTCGGTGGGTTTGACGTAATAATAAATATCATCCAAATCAAGGGGGGTAACATCTGGCCCCCACATTGGCATCTCACGCTTCTCATAATGAGCGTAAGATTTAAGCCGATAATCGAGCATCCACTGCGGCTCTTCCTTCATTGCCGAAATTTCTCTTACGATATCAGCATTTAATCCCTTTTGTGCCTTAAAGACATAATTTTCTGGGTCTTTGAAATCGTATTTATCTTGCCCACCTATTTTTTCTAAGGTTTGTGTATCAGACATAATAAACTCCTACCAATAAAAGTTAAGCAACTATAGGCTCTGCGTATTTTTCACGTACCCAGTCGTACCCCTGCTCTTCCAGGCGCAAAGCTAATTCCGGTCCTGCCGATTCGACAATTCGCCCATCAAACATAATATGAACAAATTTCGGTTTAATATAATCGAGCAAGCGTTGATAATGGGTAATGACCATAACGCCTAAATCATCACCAGAGAGCGCATTTACGCCATCGGCAACAATGCGAAGGGCATCAATATCCAAGCCTGAGTCGGTTTCGTCTAAAACTGCAATTTTGGGTTTGAGCGTTGCCATTTGCAAAATTTCAGCACGTTTCTTTTCACCACCAGAAAAGCCATCGTTGAGATAACGTCCCGCAAAAGCATGATCCATCTTCAACATATCCATTTTAGCTTTAAGGGTCTTGCGAAACTCCAGAATGGATATTCCCTTATCGTCTGGATTTTCAGCACGACGACGGGCGTTTAAAGCTGTACGTAAGAAGTTTGCCACCGTAACGCCCGGGATTGCAACTGGGTACTGAAAGGCGAGAAAAAATCCCAATCTTGAGCGTTCATCGGTCGCCAACTCAAGCATATCCTGACCATCAAAAAGAATCTCGCCCTCAGTCACTTCGTAGGCGGGATGCCCCATAATGGCATAAGATAGCGTAGATTTACCCGTTCCATTTGGTCCCATAATCGCGTGAATCTCACCCGCCTTAATTTCAAGGTTTAATCCCTTGAGAATTTCTTTTCCTTCAATACTGACATGTAAGTTCTTGATTGTCAACGTAGACATTAATTCTCCTAAAAGCCTTTCGGCAATACTTTTCTTATTATAATCTGCTTGCTAAGCGAGCGGCATTATAGCACGCGAGGTAGAAAAAGTCAATAATTATGATATTTATCTAGTATATTGACAAAAAAAAAGATGAGCGTTATACTCGCGCTCATATTATGGCAAAAACACGTGACGAAATTCTGCAAGCCCTGCTCCGAAAACCGCGCTCAACCATTAATGATTTGGCTGAGGCTGTTGGGATTAATCCCATCTCGGTGCGCCACCACCTTAACAATCTTCAGGCTGGCGGTCTTATTATTTCTGAGGAAGAGCGTCACGGCGTAGGCAGACCGCGCCTGGTCTATACACTCACAGAAGAAGGCTCAGAAAAATTCCCCACACGCTATTTGCAACTCACGTCTCGGTTGTTGAGTCAACTCAAGGAAACGCTCCCCAATCCCATGGTCAAAGAGTTGTTTTCGCAAGTTGCTATGAATCTTGCCGAAGAATATACAGACCAACTCGAAAATCTCAATGTTGAAGAACGTCTCGACATGATCAAAGAGCTCCTCGCCCAAGAAGGCTTCACCGTTGAGTGGGAGAAATCTGGCGATCAATATCTTATCCATGAAATTTCCTGCCCTTATCATAAAGTTGGACAGAATCATCCTGAAATCTGTTCAATGGACCAAACCATCATCTCTCAGATGCTGGCAGTCCCTGCCGAACAAGTGCAATGCATTCTCAGCGGCGATGAACGCTGTACTTATGTTGTAGAACCTACCAACTTATTAGAAATGGACAAATCAAAATGAGCGAAAAAACAGAAAACGTAAATCTCGTTACCTGGGAGCTTCATGAAACCCATCCCAACCTGGTTGAACCCTTGCGCGAATCTCTTAATAAAGTAATTGACCCCGAAATCGGGATGAGTGTACTGCAACTTGGTTTAATCCGCAAAGTGAGCATTGAAGACGAGATGACCAAAGTTTATATGATCCTTACCACCCCCTTCTGCCCCTACGCTCCCGCCATGATCGAGGCAACCCGCAAAGCTGCCCAGGAAGCCATAGAGCAACCCGCCACCGTTGATATGGGCATGGAACCATGGGACTTCTCTATGATGGAAGATCCCTCCGCGCTAGATTGGGGCATGTACTAAAAGGATGGATGCGAAGCGCACGTGAATTCAACCTGCGTGGCGTTAGTCAACAAAAGTTGAAACAAAAGAAGAAATCTTGTTAAATTTAAAAGCAAAGAGCTGGTTTTAGCAACCAGCTCTTTTTTTGTTATTTTTTCTATCTATTTCTTCACTTGCCTATCATTCATCCTGCTTCCCAGATTTAGCCATGTGCATAGGCGTTGGTCGCTCACCCTCTGCAAAACCAGAGAGCAAAAAGAGGACATTTGTAACATTTCCTCCCACGTTACGCCAACGATGCCGTAAACGAGCTGAGAACATAAGACTGTCTCCAGCTTCCAAATTATAATATTTACCTTCAACTTGATATTCCAACTCCCCACGCAAACAAATCACAAACTCATGTCCTGTATGCACCATTGTATGCGGTCCACTATTGGCACCACTTTCCAAGGTCAGGACAAATGGCTCCATATGTCCAATGAAATTTTCTCCACCTAAACCTTCCCAAGTGCCACGCTGAAAAGGAACCCGCGTGCGCTCATCGGCCTTGCGAAAGACAATTGAATCTTGTTCTACATCTTTACCAAAGAAAGTTGTAATGGGAACACCCATCGCGTCAGCAAGCTTATAAAGAGTACTCACAGATGGTGATGTTTTTTCACGTTCAATCATACTTAACGCATTTGCGGAAAGTCCGCTTTTGCGCGCCAAAGCGCGAATTGACAAATTTCGTTCTGATCTTAATTCGCGCAAGCGCGGTCCTACATTAACAGATAGTGCATCATTTTTATATAATTCCATAGTATTTACCTCTTTTATTGTTGGATTATCCTACCACACTATAGTATATGTGACAATTTTATTATACGACATATCTTATCAAAATAGGCATGTGACATTTATTCACACTGCTTGTGACAAAATATACTAGGTCTCTTGCGCCCAACCTGATAGAGTTAGTTCACATATTCACAAAAGCGAATATGTGAAGGATAAACTATGAGTCTAAAAGACGAAATTCACCAACTGCATGCTCAACTCTGTAACGGACTTGCTGACCCTCTCCGTATTTTAATTTTATACTCACTCGCAGATGGCGCGCGGCACGTTAATGAACTAGCAGAAAAGACCAACGCTCCCCAACCCACCGTATCACGCCATTTGAAGATTTTGCGCGAACGCGGCTTGGTTGCCTCGGAACGTAGCGGGCAATATATCCACTATTCTTTAGCAGACAAACGCGTCATCGACGCGCTTGATCTGCTACGCGCTGTAATGGCAGATGACCTCAGAAAACGCGCCCAAGTTGTGGTCGCGGCAGTTTCAGAATCCACGTCCAACTAAAGGAGTTTTTGCATGAAAACATTTCTCATTCTTGGTGCCGGCACGGGCGGTACGATGGTTGCGAATAAAATGATCGATATTCTCGATATGGAAGAGTGGCGTGTCGTGATCGTTGACCGAGACGAAACACACTATTACCAGCCGGGATTTTTATTCATCCCTTTCGGCACGTATTCACCCGCTGATGTGGTGAAACCGAAGCGTAATTTTCTGCCCCCGCAAGTGGATGTGATTTTCTCAGACATCGAATTAATTGAGCCTGAACAAAATCGGGTCACTTTGGGCAAGGCGAAGAAAAAAATCAATTACGACTATTTGGTCATTGCTACGGGCAGTCATATCCACCCCGAAGAAACACCTGGGTTGGACGATGAAGCCGCATGGATGAAGAATGTATTCCCCTATTACACCCTTGATGGTGCGACCAAGTTGGGCAATTTCTTGAAGTTCTGGAAAGGCGGGCGGATGGTATTGAATATCACCGAAATGCCGATCAAATGCCCCGTTGCCCCGCTAGAATTTCTCTTTTTAGCAGATTGGTTCTTCCATGAGCGTGGTATTCGCGACAAAGTAGATATTAGCTTCGCTACGCCGCTCTCTGGAGCTTTTACAAAACCACGCGCATCTTCTATTTTGGGCGGGATGCTGGAAGATAAAAATATCAACCTGATACCCGATTACAATATCATGGAAGTAGATCATGGCAAGCAAGTAATTCGCTCTTATGATGAGACCGAGATTGGTTACGATGTACTCGTGACCATCCCCACCAATATGGGTGCGGAAGTGATTGGTAACTCTGGTATGGGCGACGAACTCAACTTTGTACCAACCAATAAACACACCCTGCAAACCGACAAATGGGAAAACGTGTGGATTATCGGCGACGCGGGCAACGTCCCCGCTTCTAAGGCTGGCTCTGTAGCCCACTTTATGCTCGATATTTTGATTGAAAATATCCACCGAGATATGGAAGGCTTAGAGCCGCTCCCTGATTTTGATGGACATGCCAACTGCTATATCGAATCTGGGTTTGAGAAAGGTGTGCTGATTGATTTCAACTACGATGTAGAGCCGCTTCCAGGCAAATTCCCCCTTCCGGGCTTTGGCCCCTTCTCATTGCTCAAAGAATCCTATGCCAATCACTGGGGCAAAATGATGTTCCGCTGGATGTATTGGAATATCTTGCTCAAGGGCGGCGAAATGCCCTTTGAATCTCAGATGAGTATGGCTGGAAAATGGGAATAGGAGCATAAGATGACTGCTACTGCTGAAAGCCCCATCACTCAAGAACAATTTTCCCAGCTTATGGAGAAAATGGATCGCATTGAATCTCACATGGCAAAGCAACAACGCCGTCAGCAAGAGATGGAAGAGTTGCAACGCGACCTAATTCCCATTGGCAATCATATGTTCAAGCTGGCTATAGATGAATTGGCTGAAATCGGCTCAGAATTTCAAGCCGAAGATCTTTTCTTCTTGGTCAAAAGAGTTTTGCGAGACACACATCTGCTCATCAAGTTGCTAGACCAACTCGAAAATGCGATGGAACTCAGTGATGATATGCAAATGCTGGGTAAGCAAATCTTCAATCAGGGTGTCCAAGAACTAGACCGATTAGAGCGTGAAGGCTACTTTGCCTTCGCTCGTGAAGGTTGGCAGATCGTGGAACGCATCGTGACCGAGTTTGACGAAGGTGACGTAAAAGCTCTCGCTGATAATGTTGTGGTCATTCTCAAAACCGTCAAAAATATGACCCAGCCTGAAATTATGGCAATCGCCAATCAAGGCGTGGATGCCATCCGCGAAGTTCCTGATGCAGACGAGAAAATATCGACCTTCAAACTAATCAAAGAAATGGGCAATCCACAAGTTAAACGTGGTATGTCCCGTATGCTCAATTTACTCAAAGTTATGGGCGAAACGCCCGCACAATAAATTAGGAGAACCAAATTATGACCGCATTAGATAATATCACCCTGAACGACGAAGGCTTCATGACCGACCCTACACAATGGACAGAAGAACTTGCTCCCGCCCTGGCAGAAAAAGAAGGCATCACGCTCACCGATGCGCACTGGATAGTAATCAACTTCTCTCGCGAAACTGCTGTAGATTCTGGAGCCGCTCCTACCCTGCGCCAAATCACCAAAGGTGCTGGCGTAACCACAAAAGATTTATTTAAACTTTTCCCCAAAGGACCAGCCAAAAAAGTTGCCAAGATTTCAGGACTTGGTAAACCCGAAGGCTGTGTCTAGAAGACTTAAGACCTCAGACTTAAGCACACTGAAACCTGATGCCTAAGTCTGAGGTCTCCCTAAAAAAGGAGTTCTACAATGTCAGAAGAAAAAAACCGACACATTGCGTTTATTTGCTCAAAAGGCGATCTCGATATGGCATACCCCGCCCTCATCATGGGCTGGGCAGCTCTCGGCGATGGTATAGATGTCACCATCTTTTTCACCTTCTGGGGGCTTGATTTAGTCACAGAAAAACGGGTAGACAAACTCGAAATTGCCCCCGTAGCCAACACCAGTTTCAAAATGAGCATGATGGGCTTGCCAACTGGCAACTGGGGTATCCCCAATATCATGGGCATCATCCCTGGTATGTCCGCATTTGCCACCTGGTTCATGAAAATGAAAATGAAAGCACTCGGTGTTCCTCCTGTGCGCGAGTATATGGAAATGCTCTCAGATGCTGGCGCAAATATGTACGGCTGCAAAATGACTGTCGACATGTTCGACATCAAAGACGAAGATTTCTTGCCTTGCATCGACAAGGTTGTCACCGCCTCCGATTTTATGGATATGACTGAAGGTGCGCAAATCGTTTTCATCTAATTTTTGGAGGGATGAAGAGCCGCGTCGCACGTGTTTTTGGCTTGCTTGCCATTAATAAGCAGATGCCTATCCCCAGCTTAATTACAATAAAAAAAGCCTCTCATTTTGTGAACTGCACCCCAAAAGGTGGACAGGTAATAAAAAGAGCCTAGTGAGTTAGT
>JABGOQ010000092.1 GCA_018645405.1 Anaerolineae bacterium
TGTTTTAATTATGGTTTTGTAATTGAGATGGACACACAGATATATAGCGTAGAAACGAATGATGTGGCTATTACTCCAGATTTTTATCTGTTTTTGGATGAGTTAATTGCCATTTTACAAAAGGCAAAAACAGAATGGTGAGCCACTAAACCTGTGGGAGGGTTTTAGTATGACCATAAAATTAAACAAGATCGTATCTGCTGTATTAGTTGCGATTATGATCAGCATAACTTTTTTTCAGACAGGGGTTGCGTTGGAGAACCCTCGGTTACCTCAGGAAAAAAGAGAGCCAGAGCGTGGCTACAACCCTGAGACAGGTAGATTAGCCTTTATTGGCGGAGAAACGCCAATTGCTGTGCAAGGCGTATCAGGAATACGAGCGATGTCCTCTGAAAATCGTGCCATGGAAATGGCGAGGGTTTATGCCCCTGAATTTGGGTTGCAAAATCCTTCTCAGGAGCTGCAATTGACCAGCAGGCGTGCGGCCGGGAGCGATCGGTCCGTTGTACGTTATCAGCAGACCTATCAAGGAATTCCTGTTTTAGCTGGTGAATTGATCGTCAATATGAGCGATAACGGGTACCTGCTTTCGATGAGTGGAGAGGTCTCGCCTGAATTATCTCTGGATATAATTCCATCCATTTCTGCCGTGGAAGCTAGCCAAGCAGCGTTAGGGGCGATTGCCAAGTATTACCAGATGGAATCATCTTCCTTGACTGCGACTGAACCGGAACTCTGGATCTTTGACGAATCCCTGCTGAAGAGCAGCATGCGCTCACCGGAGCTGGTCTGGCGCATGGATGTGAGCGCTGCCGACGTTGGTCAACCTATCCGTGAGATGGTACTGATCAATGCTCGCGCAGGTGGTATCAGTCTGCATTTCAATCAGGTGGATACATTTTGGAGTGGTTCAGAGAATAAAAATGAACAACAGCAAACAAGTGCTACCTGGTACGTTTCAACAAGCGGGAATGATGCGAATGATTGTCTGTCGCCGGCAACAGCATGCGCAACTATCAATGCTGCAATCACCAAAGCCGCGGATGAAGATCTAGTATTTGTTGCGGAAGGTACATATGGGCCAAAAATAAGTGTACTTAAATCGCTTACTTTTAGAGGAGGGTGGGATAACACTTTCTCAACGCAGATTGGGCTGTCAACGCTTGATGGCAACGGATTAACAAATGGTTCCGTACTTTATATTGGGGGGGGGAGAAAAGCAATAATTGAGCGCTTTAAGATTCAGAACGGTGGAAATGGAGGGGTATCTTTTTCCGGTTCAGTCGAAATACGTCAAAGTGTAATCACAGGGAACCATACTTATCCTTCCACACCCGGAGGCGGCATAAGCTTTTCGGGGAATCTTCTCCTTGTGAATAGCACCGTAAGCGGAAATACAGCAGGAGGCGGAGGCGGCATTTACTCGAGCTCAACTAGTTCATCACTAACCATATTGAACTCAATCATCACAAATAATTTAGCAGAATATGATGGAGGTGGTATTAGTGTTGTGAGCAGTGCATCTACAACTATTGCAAACAGTATCATTGCTGGAAATACTGCCAATCGTTCTTATGCAGATTGTTGGGGAAACGATAATATAACATCCCTGGGTAATAACATCATTGGGGATTCAACGGGTTGTGATTTCACACCTCAAAGCGGTGACCTGATAGATGTCGATCCCATGCTTGGAGCGCTCCTAGATGATGGTCACCATCCGCTTCATCCGGACAGTCCGGCGATAGACGCAGGGAATTTAGCTGCTCCCGGCTCCGGGGGTGCTGCCTGCGAAGCCGTGGATCAATTTGGGAGGACGAGGCCAATCGATGGTGATGGTGACACAATTGCCATTTGCGATATTGGCTCGTATGAAGCAGATCCCCCCGCCCCTCCTGTAGTGACGAGCGTCGAAGTATTCAGTGGCTCACCTCAATCCACTGTTGTATCTTCAGATTTTAACAATCATCTGGTGGCAGTTGTGAAAGATCAATATGGGGTTCCAGTTACGGGGATAGATGTCACGTTTACTGCACCTATAAGTGGTGCCAGTGGAATATTCTCCGACACATCTTCACACCAAACTATGGTTACATCTGATGGAAATGGCATGGCAACTGCTCCGGTTTATACTGCAAATACAGTTGGAGGAAGTTATATTGTTGAAGCTATTGCTGCTGAAGCGACAATAGCTGCGGATTTCCAGATGAGAAACTATCTCCCCTGGCGTGTTTCAACAACCGGTGACGATGCAAATGATTGCCAGACGAATTCAACCCCGTGTGCCACTATTAATGGCGCAATTGGGAAAGCCTTTTCTGGTGACATAATACTAGTTGAACAAGGGAGATATACAAGTGCAACTGATCCGGTAGTGACAATTTCAAAAGAGCTTACAATCTTGGGAGGCTGGGATAGCAACTTTGATACACAAATAGGTTTCGCTACCATTGATGGTGAAAATATACGCCGCGGTGTGAGGAATTTGGCAACAAGCACATTAGATCATTTTATCGTTGAAAATGGTTTTTCTGCAGATGGGGATGGAGGAGGGATTTATGGTGGAAATCTAAGCCTAAGCAATTCTATTGTCCGAAATAATGCTGCTGAAGATGGAGGCGGTATCTCTGGTGGCAGTTTTCATATTAAAAATAGCACAATAAGTGGGAACACGGCTACAGTTGGACATGGAGGGGGGATTTATTCAAGAAATACCTTAATTTTGGAAAATAGCACAATTGCAAATAATATTGCTGCTCATAGTGGTGGTGGAATTCATTTTGAGGATGGTAGTGTAAGCGATTCTACTATTGTATATAATACTGCAGGATTTGGGGGAGGTATCTATTTTTATGGTTCTACAAATGTTACGAAAACAATTAAGAATGTGATTCTAGCGCGAAATACGGGATGGCAAAGCAATGGCGGCTCTGATTGCCATGGGAAAATTGATGCAGCTGAAAATTACATTATTGGAAATGCTTTTAGATGTGATATTTATAATGGTTCGGGGAATCTCTTTTATGGTGATCCTCTAATTTACCCAATTGCGGTTGGAGCACCATCATATTATCCTCTTCTGTCAAATAGTCGCGCAATTGATGCTGTCAACCCAAGCACGTGCACATCTACCGATCAGCGCGGCATAAGTCGTCCGCAGGGAAGTGCATGCGATATTGGCGCATTTGAATACGCTGGAACGGGAACCACTCCAGATCAACAATATATTTATCAAGGTTCTCCGCAAAATATATATCTTGACTCGATAACTTCTACTAATTTTGCAGTTGTGGTACTTGATAATGACAGCAATGCCGTTCCAGGCATCAACGTAACTTTTACAGCTCCGGTTGCCGCTCCGAGTGGGATTTTTAACGATAGTGGCACGAATATTACTATGGCTATAACGGACGAAAATGGCATTGCAACAGCAAGTGATTTTAATGCAGATACAACACTGGGTTCTTATATCATCCAGGCAAGTGCCGATGGCCTCACGCCTGCTCTCTCATTCAATGTGGCAAACACTACCGCAGAAATAGTCACATATACAATGAACCATAACGGGGATGTGAACAATCTCCCCGGTCAGTTCCTTTGCAATGAAACTCAACCAGATTGTACTAGCGGGACAAACCCAGACGCTGACTTGGTCCACAAGTATGCATTTGACACTTATTTCTACTATCTAAACCAGCATAATCATCACAGTGTCGACGATGCTAATATGAGAATTGTATCGAGTGTTCAATTCGGCACTAATTATCAGAATGCCTTCTGGAACGGTTCACAAATGGTTTACGGCGACAATATGGTTGCGGATGATGTCGCCGCTCATGAGATAACTCATGGCGTGACACAATATGAATCCGGTTTATTGTATCTATACCAATCTGGCGCCATCAACGAGTCATTCTCGGATCTATGGGGTGAATTCGTAGATCAAACCAATGGAGCAGGCAATGATGCGAGCGGAGTCAAATGGTTGATGGGAGAAGATCTGTCAATCGGCGCTATTCGAGATATGAGCAATCCCCCTGCCTTTGGTCATCCAGACAAGATTTCAAGTTCGAATTTTCATACAGGGATGGGTGATAATGGAGGCGTACATATAAACAGTGGTGTAAACAATAAAGCTGTATATTTGATGACAGATGGTGATAGCTTCAATGGGAAAACCATCACAGGTATAGGTCTCGATAAAACGGCTGCAATTTATTACGAAGTTCAAACTAATTTATTGGGCGCAGGTGCAAATTATACAGATCTCTATTATGCCCTCAACCAAGCCTGCCAAAGTTTGGTTGGAGGCGCTGAGGGGATTACAACAGGAGATTGTATTCAAGTGAAGAATGCAACTATAGCTGTTGAGATGAACATAAAACCAGCACAGGCTTATACACCAATTCCAGATGCATGCCCAGCTGGCTTGGTCGATGTGTCACTCTTTTTTGACAACTTGGAAAGCGGAAGTAGTAATTGGGTTGGCGGTTCTCTAACTGGTAGTAATAATTGGGGATTCGCGTCTCCAGGTATCGCCAGTCCTGAAAATTCTTTGTTTGGTCCAAATCTCTCCAGTATTAATGATAGCTATGCATCTATGGCAGCAGATGTGAGTTTACCAGCAGGCTCAAATTACAGACTATATTACAAACACCTCTTTGATTTGGAAGGGTACTATGACGCAAATGGTAATTTGGTAGCGGGCTATGATGGAGGTGTGCTTGAGTACAGTACCACACAGGGCTCAAACTGGAACGATGCCCGCTCACTTCTTAGTGATGGCCAGGATTACACAACTACCCTGGACTCTAATTACGGGAATCCTTTAGGAGGAAGAGCAGCCTTTTCTGGTACCAGTCATGGCATGGTAGGCTCTCTTTATGATCTTTCCAGTTTCGCTGGGCAAAGCATTCGCTTTCGCTGGCGCATCGGCAGCGATAATCAGAGCAATTTTACAGGCTGGTTTGTAGATGATATCAAGATCTACGAATGTATTCTTGTGCCAAATGTTTCCAGTATTACCCGCGCCGATGCTAATCCCACCAATGCAGCTAGCGTGGACTTCATAGTTATCTTTTCTGAAGCCGTGACTGGTGTGGATACATCCACCCCCTTCAATGACTTCACACTTACAACTACTGGTGTTAGCGGCGCATCAATCTCATCTGTAGTTGATACCGGCGACCAGACCACTTATACCGTGACAGTCGATACCGGCACAGGTTCAGGCACACTCCGGTTAGATGTCTCAGACAATGACAGTATTATAGGTGGTAGTAGCAACCCCTTAGGAGGCATAGGCAGTGGTAATGGTGATTTTGATAGCGGGGAAACTTACAATATTTCTCCTATAAACGATAATTTCAATTCTGCTATAGATGTAACCACACTCAGCTATCAGGATGCGATGAGCACAGTAGGCGCAACATCTGACCTCACCGACCCTGAACTCCCTGCCGAATGTAATATAGAAGGAAGTGGTCAGGCAACTGTTTGGTATAAATACGACCTAGTAAGCGATGATGCGATCTCAGTTGATACTTTAGGCACAGATTACGACACTTTCATCGCCATCTGGGAGGGAACTGATATTAACAATTTAATATTTGTAGCCTGTAATGACGATGCGGGTAGCACAAAGCAATCAGCTGTTGCCATTCGAGTAACGGGTGGAAAAACCTACTATATTGAGATTGGACAACCTTAATTTTCCTAAATAAAAAACGGGCGACTGCATCGCAGTCGCCCGTTTTGATTCTAAATCACTAAAGCTAAACTTTACTCAATGTCACAAAGACCATTGTCTTTCGCTTCGTCTCGTTATATAAGAAAGAACGGATTGCATTCATAATCGTCTTGCGATCATCCAGCCCACCGTCGATCATATCGATCACTTTTTTCTGGACAATGGGGACCAACTCTTCCGCCTCTTCTGGGGAGACAAAACCGCGTGTGATAATCTCAGGGTCATGCATCAGCTTGCTTGTGAACTTATCAATATTCAAATCAATCAAGAATATGCCGCCTTGAGAAAGGCGTTCACGTTCGCGCATGATCTTATGGTCTATATCGCCAATACTGTGGCCATCCACAAAAACATAGCCGCCAGGGATACGTTCTCCTAGTGAGACTTTACCATCAGAGAGTTCCATTACCTGCCCATTTTCGGCTATGGTGATATTTTCGGCAGGAATACCCATCTCTTCTGCCATTAGGGCATGACGCTTGAGCATATGTAGTTCGCCGTGCATCGGGATAAAGTTTTTCGGGCGCACCAAGTTGAGCAAGAGTTTCATTTCTTCCTGACTGGCATGTCCTGAAACATGAATGGGGAGCAGCGTATCGTCAATCACAGTTGCGCCACGGCGCAGGAGGCTATTAAGTGTCTTATTAACTGATTCTTCATTGCCCGGAATGGGATGCGATGAAAGCACGATCGTATCGTCATTTTTTAAGCCAAAATGTCTATTGGTTCCTGTTGCCAAACGTCCCATAATAGAAGAGGGTTCGCCCTGAGAGCCAGTCCCCATTAGAACGACATCTTTTCCTTTCATCCCAAGAGCTTGATCGAGACTGACCATAGTATTCGTAGGAATATCAAGATAACCCATTTTGATTGCTAATTTTGAGTTATCGACCATGCTCATCCCCACAAAGGCGATTTTACGTCCGTGTTTGACTGCTGCATCTGCAACCTGTTGCATGCGTGAAATTTGCGATGCAAAGGACGCCACGATGATCCGGGCAGGTGCATTCTCGAAAACGGTATCCAGCGCGGGGCCAATCACCATCTCGGAGGGTGTCCAGCCCGGGCGAGTCGCATTTGTTGAATCGGCGAGAAGCAAGTCCACCCCACGTTGGGAGAACTCGGCTAACTTCGCGTAGTCAGTAGGCCATCCATCCACAGGCGTATGGTCAAATTTATAGTCGCTCACATGAACGACCAATCCTGCCGGAGTGGTAATCCCCAATCCTACGCTATCAGGAATGGAATGGCAGACATGGAAAAGCTCCACATCAAAGGGCCCAATCTTGACCGTATCGCCGGCTTGGACAACTTGAAAATCTCCCTGTCCAGCCATTTTATTTCGTTTCATCTTGACTTCAGCCAAGCCCATCGTTAGGGGAGTTCCATATACAGGAACAGAAACTCTCTGCAAAACATGCGAGATTGCCCCAATATGATCTTCGTGCCCGTGTGTGATCACAATCCCGCGAACGAGATGCTCCTTGCCACTCAGGTATTCATTGAAATCAGGGATAATATAATCTACCCCTAACATATCATTTTCTGGGAACATAATGCCCGCATCTACAATGAGAATATTCTCACCGTATTCGTACGCCATCATATTTTTGCCCACTTCCCCTAGTCCACCCAGGGGGATAATTCTTAGTTTTTTACTCATTTTTCCTCTTTAAATAGTTGAATAACCGCCATTGGCGGATTGAAGTTAAATATATAAAAAGAACCCACGGAATCTTTCTACCGAGGGTTTCTTACAGACTTTCATTTGTCTTCGCAAAAAACTGCCTTATGGCAGCAAAAGTTATATCCATAGTAAGCATCCATCTTTTGGATGCGGCCATATCTAACGCTGAGCAGTATAGCAGGGAGGGCTGAATTTGTCAAAAGAAATTTCTGATGCGAGATTTATCTTGTCCTTTCTTTTAAGTGGATGAAAAACCGCATCGGACTTGATTTGGGCTTGCTTTCGTTTAAAAAGCGTTCTTTGCCGTTTACGGAAAATTCTGCTCCAACCACACCATCGGGTTAACCTGCACCTGATTGACCCATACCTCCCAATGCAGATGTGCACCCGTCACACGCCCTGTAGCCCCAACCAAACCGATCACCTCGCCAGCTTCAACGGTATCGCCAACTTGGACAAAACTCTCGGATTGGTGCCAATATCCGCTAAAAATGCCCCAGCCGTGATCGATAATTGTCGCATTGCCGCGCACGATCGTGTCTCCAGCAAAGACGACCACGCCATTCGCCGTTGCATCTATTTGGAGACCAGTGCCGCCACAAAAATCTAACCCGCTGTGAAAACCATAGTAGGTGATGCTCTTATCGCTGGCGCGATATTCACGCCGACTCCCATAGCGGGATGTAAAGCAATCTTCGTAAACGGAGGGGTTTTGGAAAACACTTGCCCATAAGCGTTCAGGGTTGATTTTTGAGATTGTCGCGATCAGCTCGTCTTGTTCATCTTGCGTAATGGTGGGGTCGAGAGTTTCAGGCGGTACAACTAAAATGGGATCATTAGGATAGCCACCAGAAACGATGAGTACCATCTGCTCATACGATTCAACTCTTCCATCTGGGAAAGTTGCTTCCAATCTGAGCGGATACGCGCCTGGTTCTGTCATTGCATGAACACCTTGTAGCGCAACAAAATTATTCTCACCATCAGGAAAAAAATTTAAGGCATATTCTTTATCTGAAACTAGTAAGCCACTCAAGGCTACATCTTCTGTAACGGAGATTCTAATTGTGGCAGTGCTTCCTTGTGCTAGAGGTAATTTTTCTACACTGGCTGATAAAAATACAGACGGCAACCCATTTGCATTGACCGTCTCATCTTCACCAGCGGGGGCATATAAAATCTCACTGGGTAAAGTAGCAGATGTGCTGCTCAGGCTATTAATTTCTGCCAATGTCCAAATATCACTATTTTGACGTATTGCTTCTTCTAATAGGGTTTCTCCAGCATTAAGAGAAATTCGTGCTGAGAGTGGAGGTGTTTCTTTATCTATGGGAACGATCAATCCGACTCCTGCATAAAGTTCTGTCGGGCTGACTAATCTATTCAATTTACGCAGGACGCTTTGTGGGGCTTGTGTGCGGCGTTGCAAGGAACGTAGATTATCTCCATAAGGAACAGTTTCTGTACGCAGTACGCCGTTCACATCTTCTAACCCGGGGATGATGACTTCTTGCCCTACGACGAGATTGCCATCTTCAAGACCGTTTGCTGCCATTAATGCATCAAGGTCTACGTTGAAGCGTGAGGCAATATCCCAAAGCGTGTCACCAGATTGGACAATATAGGTTGGTCCTTCATCAGATTCTTGTGCTCTTACAGAAGTTGTTGCAAAGAGGAGCGCAGTTGCTACCAAGATAAGGAAAAAGCTTTTAGATATCTTCAAATTTGACCTTATTTCCAATTTCGAACTCATCCAAGCGATCAGGATGGATTTCTAAAATATATTGAGCTTCTTCTTTAGGTGCGTAAGCTAAATGCCAGCTTTCTGCTAAAACTTTATCGACAACCTGCATGGTTGAATTGATCCAGATGACAGCAAGATCAAAGCTAACGCCAAGCATATGGATAGAAGTATCGAGGCGAGAATCCTGTTTGTAGACCAGTAGCAAGCCTTCAGTTGGAGAGAGAGGCGGGCGAAAAGTTAATCCCCGTAAACGACAAAGAAAAGAGTCGCAGTATTTGATCTGTAGAGGCGTTTGGGAGGAGATATCCAAATTATGGATGTGAATGGTTCGAGACATAGGCATAAAAAAAGGGCGACTTTAGCCGCCCTGCCGATTAATTTTGACGGTTTAGGAAGATGTTGATTCTAAGCCCAACACCTTTTGAACGCTCTCTAGGAGGGCTTGAGGGCTAAAAGGTTTGGAGATATAGTCATCCACTTTTGCAATATGGAGACCAAGCACTTTATCAATATTTTGGGCTTTTGCGGTGACAATAATAACAGGGATATGGCTGGTTTTTTCATCCGCTTTAATTTGCTGGTATACTTCCCAACCGTCTATATCAGGCATCATTAAATCGAGTAAAATCAAGTCTGGCAGGTTTTTGCGGACTTTTTCTAACCCTTCTCTTCCGCCATCGGCACCTTGCACATTAAAGCCATGTCGATTGAGAATCAGACGAATCAAATCAATCATTTCTGGTTCGTCTTCAATGCAAAGAATGTTTTTTATGTTATCGGTCATAATATCAGTTCCATATATAATGTAGCTAAGTTTACCATAGAAGGAAGTAGCAAAATATGAAAATAATTACTTGGAATGTAAATGGATTAAGAGCTGCTTTGAGAAAGGGCGTGCTCCCATGGATTATAGAAGAATCTGCTGATGTGATGTGTTTACAGGAAACGCGTGTTCTACCCGAACAACTAACCGAAGAACAGCGAGATATTCCTGGGTACGAAGTGTTTTGGAATCCTGCTGAGAAAAAAGGCTATAGTGGTACATCTACGTGGACAAAAGAAACACCGCGTGAAGTGCAGTTGGGATTGGGTGATGCGCGTTTTGACGTGGAAGGACGCGTGATTCGAACGCGTCATCCTGATTTTTATTTGTATAATATTTATTTCCCAAACGGGCAACGTGGACATGAGCGTGTGGATTATAAACTTGAGTTTTATGAAAACCTGCTGGAGACTTGTAACGCCCTTCACGCAGCGGGTGAGTCTGTCATCATTACGGGCGATTTTAATACCGCGCATAATGAAATTGATTTGAAGAATCATAAAACAAATCATAAAACTTCAGGATTTTTGCCAGAAGAGCGGGCGATGATTGATCGTTATATGGAAAATGGTTTTGTAGACCCTTTCAGGCATCTATATCCTGAGAAGGAACAATATTCATGGTGGTCTTTCCGTGGTGGTGCTCGCTCTCGTAATGTGGGCTGGAGAATTGACTATTTCCTGGTTTCTGAAAACTTATTACCCCGTGTGAAAGATGTCATTATCCATGATGATGTGCTTGGCTCAGATCATTGCCCGACTGAATTACAAATCGCGTAATTTTTTCTGTCTTTAGGGCATCTAAATTGCGCAACTAGAACGCTTTTTGATAAACCAATTCCCTGATTACTTTTCTTAGAAAAGTATATGAATTTTTATAAAGAGATTTTTTAAAGGTAGAGATTGGTATAATTCCCTTCGTATAGGAGGATTCTGTGGAATCTAAACGAAATCAATCATATCTGGTTTACACCTTGCTTTTCATTGCAATTATTGCAATGGTCTATAGAAGTGTGAGCCAAGATGCAAGTGTAAGTGAACCGCTTACCATTAGCGAAGTCGCTAGCGACGTAGAAGCGCATAAAGTCAATCGTATTTTTGTTGAGGCTGACGATAAACTCGTCGTCATCTATGGAACTGGCGAAGATGAAATCGAACGCATTGCTTATAAAGAGCCCTCTGGTGCTTTTGTTGAGCAATTACTTAATTTTGGCGTTTCCGCTGAAGCTTTATCTTCTCAGAATATTAAAATTGAAGCGCGTCCGGTTAGTGCGTGGTCGAAGATTATTGCCAATATATTTATCATTTTGCCTGTCATTATTATGATAGGTATTTTTTGGTTTATCTTCAGACAGGCACAAGGTAGCAATAATCAGGCAATGTCTTTTGGGAAATCTCGCGCGCGTATGTTTACGGGCGAGAATCCTACAGTCACCTTTGAAGATGTCGCTGGTGCAGATGAGTCAAAAGAAGAGCTGGGAGAAATTGTCGAGTTTTTGCAAGAGCCAGAAAAATTCATTCAGCTTGGCGCGCGTATCCCCAAGGGCGTTCTCTTGGTTGGCGCACCTGGGACAGGTAAAACCCTCCTCGCAAAGGCAGTTTCAGGCGAAGCGGGAGTTCCCTTCTTTTCTATTTCTGGTTCTGAATTTGTTGAAATGTTTGTTGGCGTTGGTGCAAGTCGTGTTCGCGACCTTTTCGATCAGGCAAAGAAACACGCACCCTGCATCATTTTTGTGGATGAAATTGATGCGGTCGGTCGTCAGCGTGGAGCAGGATTGGGCGGTTCGCATGATGAGCGCGAGCAAACGCTCAATCAGATGCTTGTTGAAATGGATGGTTTCGACACTGAGACCAACGTGATCATGATCGCTGCAACCAACCGACCGGACATCCTTGATCCTGCCTTGCTACGCCCTGGACGCTTTGATCGCCGCGTGATGATGGATCGCCCCGATATGAAAGGGCGCGAAGCCATTCTTGCTGTGCACGTCAAAGGTAAACCCCTTGACCCCGATGTAGATTTAAGCTCCCTCGCCCGCGGCACTCCTGGGTTTGTAGGTGCAGACCTTGAAAACTTGATTAACGAAGGCGCACTTTTAGCTGCTCGACGTGGCAAAAAGTCGATCACTCAAGCAGAGTTGGAAGAGGCAATTGAACGCGTTGTAATGGGACCTGAACGTAAATCACGTCTGATTTCTGAAGAAGAAAAACGCATCATTGCCTATCACGAAGCCGGGCATGCTGTAGTTGGTAATGCGATTGCCGAAGCAGATCCTGTCCAAAAAGTGACCATTATTGGGCGTGGACAAGCCGGTGGCGTGACATGGTTCCGACCAGACGAAGACCGTATGTTGCAATCACGTAAAAAGATGATGGCAACCCTGGCTTATGCTCTCGGTGGACGTGTTGCCGAAGAAGAAGTTTTTGATGATATTACTTCTGGTGCATCCAGCGATATTTCGCAAGTTACGCAAATAGCGCGTAGCATGGTCACGCAACTTGGTATGAGCGATGAACTTGGTTTGATGACTTACGGCAAGAAAGAAGAGTTGGTCTTCTTGGGACGCGAAATTTCAGAGCAGCGTGATTATTCTGAAGCAATTGCCATCAAAATTGATGCTGAAGTCCGTAAACTTGTGGATACAGCCTATAAAACTGCAAAGAAAATCTTGAAGAAATACCGCAAAGAATTAGATGCCGTTGCAGAAGCCTTGATAGAAAATGAAAATATCAGCCGCGAAGAATTTGAAGAGATCTTCCCTCCACCCTACGATAAGAAAAGCGGTACCCCGCAAATAGCCTAAAGGCTCAGTAATTGGTACTTAGTCGATTAAATAAAAAGGAGGCTTTCATCTCGAAAGCCTCCTTTTTGATTCTACTGAACACTGATTTTCTGATTACTGTTTTACTGATCTAATCTTCACTTGCTTTATGCTGTCTTACCAATTCACGTCTCAAAATCTTGCCGACAGTTGTTTTCGGCAACTCATCACGGAATTCAACATGTGAAGGAACTTTATATTTCGCCAATTTCTCTTTGGCAAAATCCCTGATCTCATCCACTGTCAGTGTTTCGCCTTCTTTGACAACAACCCAAGCCTTAACGGTTTCGCCACGATAAGGATCAGGGATGCCGGCTACGCCAACTTCCAAGACTTTAGGATGATCCGAAATCGCCTCTTCTACTTCACGAGGCCAAACCTGGAAGCCACCGGGTTTGATCAACTCTTTCTTGCGGTCAACGATGTAGAAATAACCATCTTCATCTATGCGAGCGATGTCACCAGTATAGAGCCAGGTCTCGCCATTCCATTCACGCAAAGAGTTGGCTGTCTCAGTGGGCATATTATGATAACCATGCATCACTTGGGGACCTTTGACAATAATTTCGCCAATTTCGCCCATTGCCATTTCTGTTTCTCCATCATCAAGATCGATAATTCTGCAATCTACGTCAGGGAGTGGCATACCAATCGAGCCAGTTTTATTCACGCCGCCCATCGGGTTGCAATGAGTTGCGGTTGGGGCTTCAGAGAGACCATAACCTTCAAAAACTTTTCCACCAGTCAAATCTTCAAATTTATCTTTTGTTTCTCGCATCAATGCAGCAGAGCCAGAGATACAAGCCTTGATCGAAGATAAATCATATTTTCCTGAGAGAACATCTGGGTGATTGTTAATTGCATTATAGAGTGTTGGCACAGCGGGGAAAATCGAAGCGCGATATTTGCTGATATTATCCAAAACATCCTTCAAATCGCGTGGATTCGGCACCATTACAAGTGTAGAGCCAGTTGATAAGCCAAAATTCATCCCGGCAACCATGCCATAAACATGGAAAAGCGGGATAGCCATTAGGACAACTTCGCCATCTGGATTTAAATTCGTCATCCAATTTGAAATTTGCAAAGAGTTGGCAACGATATTACGGTGTAATGCAACAGCGGCTTTCGGCACACCCGTTGTCCCACCGCTATATTGGAAAAGACAAGAATCATCGGGACCAATATCCAATTTGGGGCGGTCAGAAGGCTGATATTTGGCAAGCAAATCTTTCATCCAAAGATCGCTTTCGGGCAATCCACCTTCAATGCGGTGTCCACCTTTTTTCTCAACTGCCAACGTAAACAGAACGCGTGTTAGTGCGGGGAGCGTCTCTTTCAGATTGGTCACAATCACAGTTTTTATCTTTGTATCGGGCTGCGCTTCCTTTACTGTCTTATAAAAATTACTCATTGCTAGCATTACTTCGATGCCAGCATCATTTGCCTGGTGTGCAATCTCAGTGGCAGTATAAAGCGGGTTTGAAGCCACCACAACGCCACCTGCTTTGAGCACAGCATAATATGCCATTACAAATTGGGGCGTATTGGGCATAAAAATACCCACGCGGTCACCTTTTTTCACGCCCAGATCGGCTAAGGCACCCGCAAGGGTATCTGAAAGATCATTCATTTCCTGATAGGAAATTGTCGCACCTTTGAAAATCGTACAGGCTTTATCGGGATGTTTTGCCGCACCCTCCTCCAAAAAATGGAATAAAGGTTTTTGCGGGTAATCAATATGCTTTGGCACACCCTCATCGTAATTCTTGATCCACAGTTGTTCCATCTGAAAACTCCTCCTTCTAAGGCGAATTAATTAGGGAAATAGTCATACTATTATACTGGATAAATTTAGCCCAACCAGCTAGAAATTTCTTTTTCTACTTGGATAAAAATATTCGCTTCGCGCGCGTCAAACCACTTGATGCGCCTGTCATCATCTTTGAACCAATTGGCCTGCTTCCGTACGAATTTTCGCGTGACCCGTTTCATCAACATTTTTGCCTCATCGAGAGACATCTCCCCATTTAAAACCGCCACACATTCCTTATATCCCAAAGCAGACATACTTGGCAAATCAGGCGCATACCCCGCATCAAGCAGATTCTGCACTTCATCTAATAGCCCTGCCTCAAACATCTTCTCAATGCGTAAATCTACGCGTTCATATAACTCTGGGCGTGGACGATTAAGTCCAATCGTCAACAAATTATAGATAGACTCGCCACGCTTCTTTCTCTGGTTAGAGAATTTCTTTCCCATTGTCAAAATCACTTCCAAAGCACGGATAACGCGCCGCACATTCCGATAATCAATCTTTTCAGCGGCAACAGAGTCAAGCAGAGCAAGTTTAGCGTGTAGCCACTCTTTGCCTCTTTCTTCTTCTAATTTTTCTAAAACATTTCTCAAACCCGAATCTGGTTTCACAACGGGCGGACTCCACCCCTCGGTGACCGCTTGAAAATATTGCCCTGTCCCGCCAACGAGAAAAGGTAATTTTCCGCGAGCAGAAATATCACTAATAATCCTTTCCGCCTCTCGTTGAAACTTGACCAGCGACCAAACTTCATCAGGGGCTGCTACATCTATTAGATGATGAGGCACTCGCGCCATCTCCTCAGCAGAGGGCTTCGCCGTACCTATATTCATCCCGCGATAAAATAGCCGCGAATCAGATGAGATAATCTCACCGTTAAATCGCTCAGCAAGCTGCAAAGACAACTCTGTCTTCCCGACCGCAGTAGGGCCGATTATGGCGATGAGGGGGAGTTTCAACTTATCAACTTTCAACTTTAAACCTTCCAACATTGAACTAGCAACTCAAATAATATCTTCAAAATGTGTAATTCTAGGCTCTTCACTATTTGGCTTCCCCTCCACCGAAACTGCATCAATCTGCCAGTGGATAATTTCATGTTCTTCGGCATAATGCTCTGCCGAATTAAACATATTTAATTGTTTTTGGCGTGTAATGGCCATTTCAGGGGGACCATAAAATGATGATGTTCGTGTTTTTACTTCAACGAAAATTATTACCTCGTGATATTGTAGAATAATATCAATCTCCCCATGAGGGGTGCGGACGTTAGCGTCTATAAATTTATAGCCTTTTTTTTGCAAATATACCGAAGCAATTTCCTCGCCCCAGCGTCCAATTTTTTGATTATGATTTACCATGCTTAAATCCTACCATAAGATACCGAGTATTTTTCGCGAAGCATCCCCTTAGGGGCAAAACACTCGGTATCTGCTTGGCTAAGTGGTAAAATCACCGCTATGAAAAAAACAAGTACAATTATCCTTCGCGATAAAAAATACGAAGTCAAAGCAGGCTCTACTCTTCGGGTTGCACTTAGGCGTTTAGAAATTCTCCCTGAATCTGTTATTTGTGTAAGGGATGGAGAGCTTATCACTGAAGATAATATCCTCCAAGAAGGCGAAACTATCAAACTCGTTTCAGTCATCTCCGGCGGATAATCAGCGACCATCCGACCAAAAGACTACCAGACCACGAGACCAAAAGACCAATATGAAATGTAAAAAATGCGGCGGTAAAGCCGTTATCAATATGCGTCAGCATAATATGGGACTTTGCAAAGATGATTTTTTGCAATGGCTCCCTGAACAAACGCAGAAACATATCGAAAAGCAAAAGATGTTCACCTTCGACGAGAAGATTTTAGTTGCTGTTTCTGGCGGTAAAGATTCTCTTGCCCTTTGGGATATGCTCAATATTCTTGGTTATCAAGCGGATGGATTATATATTGCGCTCGGCATTGATGAGGGGATTAGCTACTCATCTGAATCTCAACGATTGACAGAAGAATTCGCAAGCGCACGTGACTTGAACTTGCATGTCGTGAATATGACATCCGATTACGGGATAGATCTCCCCACCCTCGCCAAAGAAACCAAGCGTGGACGCGATAAGCCCTGCTCTTCTTGTGGTCTCGTTAAACGCCATGAGATGAATCGCATTGCCCGTGATTTTGGCTACGATGTTCTCGCCACTGGGCACAATCTCGACGACGAAGCCGCGACTCTTTTCTCGAATACTCTTCAGTGGAATGGTGATTATCTAATTCGCCAACATCCTGTTTTGGCTGAGAGAGATGGTTTAGCGCGCAAAGTAAAGCCATTATTCCGTTTTTATGAACGTGAGATGGCGGCGTATACCCTTTTGCGAGGCATCGAATATATTTATGAGGAATGTCCTTTTGCAGAAGGATCAACATCGACGCAATATAAAGAGTTGCTCAATCAGTTAGAGCATGAGCATCCTGGGGCAAAGATACATTTTTTTACCAAATTTCTCTCCGCTAAAAAGAAGGGACTTTTCGCCGAGCCAACCACTGAGATTGTGCCAGAATTACATATTTGCCCTAGTTGTGGGCAACCGACATCTGCGCTTAAACTCTGTACGTTTTGCCGAATGATGGAGAAGTCGAGTAGTTAGTTATTAGAAATGCAAAAAAGCATCTAAGAGATTTTAGATGCTTTTTTTTTATTGACTTTGCCGCAGAAATTACTATACTAGAATAATAGTCAAATTTTAGGAGGCATTAAATGAACTCAACACTGATTGCTCAATTTGTTCCCCTTTTTCAAACACTTTGTTGGATATTGTTAATTGTTATTTTGATTTTTTCTGTACGCAAACAACTGATGATGTTGCTCGAAAAAATCTGTAGTGCAGATGAGGTAGAAATGTCATTGGGGGCGTTAACTGTTCAGGCAAAAACGATGCGTGAACTCCATCGCTCCATTGGAACGGGGTTTCCTGACCAGAAAATTAACAAAGAAGAAATTGAGGGGTTAATTGATATTAAGTTAAAGGGGATCCAATCTGCAATGGAGCAGACGATATCTAAGGGCGATGGGCGTTACGATAATCGCTTTCATGTGAATGATGAGATTCGTATCTCCTGCTCAGATGGCAAGACAATTCACGGTACAACCATTGATGTTAGCGAGGCGGGGATTGGTTTTAAGAGTGATGAAAGATTGCGTTTTGGGGAAGTTATAACGATATTACCAAATGACCCGCAATCGAAAAATGACGATCTCATTCGGGATGCGGTTAAGATAGTCAGGATTGAAGAAGCAAAAGGTAGCTATTATTATGGAGCAACAGTAGCAAATTATTAGCGAATTATTCTCTTAGCTTCCATGAGTGTATAGTGTAATCACCAAGCTTCTCGCCGAGAAGATGCTATTTTGTGGCAACCAAGCCTAAATCACGTTCGCAACGTGGCACTACATCCGAAAAATAAAGCCTTCAAAGATTCTAAAAATCTTTGAAGGCTTTATGCTAAAAACTAAATACTGAATACTAGCCCTACGCTGTTTCTAAATATCGCTCTACTTCCCAATCAGAAACGTTCAGGCGGTGCTCGTCAACTTCGGCCCATTTAGCGCGGGCGAAAGCCTCATAAGCGGGTTTGCCCAAAGCGTCTTTGATGACGTCGTTATTTTCTAGCTCACGCATGGCTTCGGCGAGAGAGCCGGGCAGAGATTCGATGCCTTTTTCATCACGTTCTTTTTGGGTGAGATGATAGATATTCACATTATTCATCGCGGGGGTAATTTCTAGCTCGTTATCAATGCCGTCTAGGGCGGCACCGAGCATGGCGGCCAAAGCCAAATATGGATTCGATGAAGGATCAGGGAAGCGCAATTCGGCGCGTACGGCTTTATCGCGTCCTTCAATATGGCGCGGAATACGAATAAGCGCAGAGCGGTTGGTTTGCGCCCAACCGATATAAACGGGGGCTTCGTAGCCGGGCACCAAACGCTTATAAGAGTTGATGGTCGGGGCTACTACGGCCGTTAGAGCACGGGCGTGTTTCAATTGTCCCGCCATAAAACTGTAGGCTAGTTTTGAGAGTTTGAATTCGTCGCTATTATCAAAGAAGAGATTTTCGCCATTTTCATCAAAAAGAGATTGGTGGCAGTGCATTCCTGAGCCATTTTCGCCATAAATTGGCTTGGGCATGAAAGAAGCGATCAATCCATTTTGGGCAGCAATTGCCTTCACGGTATATTTCAGGGTCAAGATATTATCGGCAATCCGTAAGGCGTCTCCATAGCGGAAATCAATTTCGTGTTGTCCTAACGCTACTTCGTGATGCCCAACTTCAATATCCAAGCCCATTTCATCGAGAGCTTCCATTAGCTCGGTGCGCACGCGTACGGCTTCATCGTTGGCAGAAAAATCGAAATAGCCGCCTACATCATGGGGCACGGGGTGAACACCTTCTCCGTTACCACGTTTGAAAAGGAAGAACTCAGGTTCTGCACCGATATTCAATGTCCAGCCGCGCTCGGCAATTTTTGCCAACATGCGCTTGAGTGTGCCGCGCGGGTCGCCTTCAAAAGGTGTGCCGTCGGGCATATGTACGTCACAGAAAACGCGTGCGCGACGGCGTTCTTCGGGTGACCAGGGCAAAACAGCGTAGGTGTCTTTATCTACAATTAGGCGCATATCACTTTCTTGGATGCGCGCAAATCCGGCTACCGACGAGCCATCAAACCAAACGCCATCTTCAGCGGCATCGGGAAAGTTTCGTACAGGCATATCTACCGATTTCACTGTGCCAGCGACATCGGTAAATTGTAGAGAAATAAATTTGACATTATCTTTTTCAATACGTTCGAGTAATTCTTTTGTATCCATTTTCTTTTCTCCTAAATTAGTTAGATTGATATTTCAAAAGCGTGCGTTGGTTGACACGCAAATAATGGTAAATTAATTGGATGGGACGACTTTGTCCGCTTCGCGCGTGGGTTTTGACTTGCTCTGCTTCGAGATTCTTTTTCCGGTCGTGATCAGGATCACTGCCCCAAGAATAACTGTCGCAGCAATAATTGTTCTTCCGTTTAGCGTTTCATGAGCAAAGACTGCGCCCAGAAAAAGTGCAACAATGGGATTCACGAAAGCGTAAGTTGAAACCAAAGAAATTGGCGCATTTTTCAGCAAGTAGGCGTAAGATACAAATCCGCCTAAGGAGCCAACAACAGCGAGGTAGATCAAGCCAATCCAGGACTTATTTGCAACCGCGCTGAGCTCGAATCCCGCCCACTCGCTACGCAAGAGGCTAACAATGAACATGCCGATTCCGCCAATCAACATCTCTGCGCTGGTCGCCATCAATGATGATGAAGGTAAATCTGCGCTTTTGCTATAAACAGATCCCAACGACCAAATGAGCGCGCCAATCGGTAGTGCGATTAATCCCAGCGGGTGTAGAGCACCAATTTCACTACTCAATTCGCCAGGCCCAATCATGAGCGCAACGCCGCTAAAACCGAGTACTAGCCCAAGAATTGTTCTGGGTTTTGGTTTCTCTCCGCCAGGCCGAAAAGATTCGATGAGTACCATCCAAATCGGGACAGTGCTGATCAGCAATGCCGCGACGCTAGAAGGGACAAACTGCTCCGACCATGAGACCAATCCATACCCGCCAACAAGGAGAAGCAAACCGATGATGCCGGCGTCCCGCCATTGCCTGCGCGTGGGATTCGCGTCGCCTTTGGAGAGTCGCCAAGTGTAGAGTACTACGCCTGCGCTGATGAAGCGCATTGCGCCTGCAATAAAAGGGGGAATTGTCTCCACCGTATAGAGAATGGCGAGGTAGGTTGACCCCCAAATGATATAGACAGCGATGAGGGCGATCCAGATGCGAGTGTTTTTGTTTAATGTTGCCATGCTATGCTCCTGCTTGTGCCATCTCATAACCAAGGATGGCTTTCTTGCGTGCATTACCAAAGGCGTATTTGCCAAATTCTCCTGTTGCGCGGATAACGCGATGGCAGGGGATTAAAAAGGGTACAGGGTTTTTGCCAACAGCACTCCCGACTGCGCGGGTGGCTTTTGGAGAGTCTATTGCTGTGGCGATGTCGTTGTAGGCAACCAAGTCTCCGGTGGGGATTCGCAGTAAAGCCTCCCAGACTTGAATCTGAAAGTTGGTGCCTCGCAAGTGGAGGGTCAGGGGTGTTTCGCTCTTTTTCGGAGAGAAGATTTTCTCGATGAGAATCTGTGTGTGAGCAGAATCCTGTATGAGAACGGCATCTTCCAAATCTGATTTTAAAGAATGTAGAGCATCTTTTGCATCAAAGGATAGTTTGCAAATGCCGCGCTCCGTGGTGGCGATGAACGCCTGCCCAAAAGGGGTGGGGTGAGTGCCATAGCGGATTTTCAGACCCGCGCCTTTGCGTTTGAGATCGCCGGGCGTGAGGGCTTCGGTATGGACGAGAAGGTCGTGTAGCCGCCCTGTGCTGGAAAGCCCGGTTTCATAGGCGGCATCAAATAGGTTGCTTTTGGCGAGAATACGCTTGGCATTTTCTTTGGTTAGAAATTGCAAAAAACGCTTGGGGCTGATACCAACCCAGCGCGTAAAAAGTCGCTGGAAATGATATTCGCTTAAGTTGACGCTTTCGGCAATTTCTTTGAGCGTAGGCTGGTTTCGCTGATTCTCTTCGAGGTAATGAATAGCTTTCTCAATGAGAGTGTAATCATCTGCGCTTTCTTGTAGATTTAGTTTTTTCATGACTTCTCCTTGGGGAAATATGTTTTCTCCAAGTATAGGTTTTTAGGCTAGAAATGCGACCCGTTTCTTGCTTGACTTTAGAGAGACCCGAAAGGTTTTATAAGAAAGAATTTTTATGAGATAACTTTGAGAGCATAGTTTCTGGTTTAATTATGGTGCAATTAAAACCTTTCGGGTCTTCATAAAAAAACAAAAAAGGTATGCCTATATAGGCATACCTTAAATTAACAGTGTTCGTTAAAAAAAGCAGCCCTTCCAATAGATAAACAGGTATAAAAATCCTGTACCACTGTATTTTCCTTGTGACGCACGTTACCGCACGTTTTTCAGAAAAGACTTTCTTTGGAAGGGAGAAGGGAGTTTGTGATCAAACTCCAAAGGCATCCGCTGATCTATCCGATTTTCAGACCTCACCCCTACCCTCTCCTGGAAGGAAAGGGAAAGTCCTTAGCGCGTCCCTCGCGGGACGGAACCTTCACCTCGTAATCCAGATATTCTGGATCCAGCCGCTGGTTCTCCGTTATTCAATTGTTAAACCCGATAAAGGGTAACCCCGCCAATGCCGTGTGTTGCTATGTTTTGAACCTGCTTTCACAGGATGTCTCTAACGGAGAGCTTCCGCCTTGGCTCTAGCCTATCGCGTAATCTCTACGAAATTGAGACCTTTTATTAATTGTTGGTACAAAACTTTGAGGCAACATCACCTGCCTAGCAGGGTTAAACCCAATATACCATAAACTTATTTGCTTGGGTAGGGAATTATTAAAGATTGTATGGGCGGGTCTCAGACCCGCCCATACACATATAAATTAGGGATAAACCCGCTTGATCGTCCTCGGGAAGGGTATCGTTTCACGGATATGATCTGTACCGCAAATCCAAGCTACAGTGCGCTCGATGCCCATCCCAAAACCGGAGTGAGGGACAGAGCCGAATTTACGTAATTCAAGATACCATTTGAAAGACTCTTCGGGCAATCCGTGCTCATGAAGACGTTGCAGAAGTAAATCGGGATCAGACATACGCTCGGAGCCGCCGATAATTTCTCCATAGCCTTCTGGGGCGAGCAAGTCTACGCTTTTGCAGGCTTCGGGTCTGCCGGGCATTGGTTCCATATAAAAGGCTTTGACTTGGGTCGGATAGCCGTAAACGAAAACGGGTTTCTCGAATTGTTGAGTTAGCACTGTTTCGTGTCTTGCGCCAAAATCCATGCCCCATTCGATTTCCAGGAATTCCTTTTCTTCGGGGTCTTCTGTTTCGGCTTGGATTTCTTTAATCATCTCTACCGCTTTATCATAAGAAATGCGCGGGAAAGAGCCTTCTACTTTTTCTAGGGCAGAAATATCGCGTCCTAGAGATTCTAATTCGGGACGATTTTCTTTAAGCACGCGCTGAACGATATGCGAGACGAATTGTTCTTCGACTTCCATTAATTCATCTAAATCACAAAAGGCGATTTCAGGTTCTACCATCCAAAATTCCGTTAAATGTCGGCGGGTTTTGGATTTTTCGGCGCGGAAGGTGGGACCAAAGCAATAAACTTTGCCGAAAGCAAAGATATTGGCTTCGTTATAGAGTTGGCCTGTTTGAGCAAGATAGGCTTTGCCTTCATCGAAGTATTCGGTTTCAAAGAGAGTCGTTGTTCCCTCGGCGGCGGCGGGAGTCAAAATCGGCGTATCCATCAGGGTGAAGCCATTATTGTCCAGCCATTCGCGGACGGCAGAGATGATGGTGGCGCGGATACGTAAAATTGCCCACTGACTCTGCATTCGTATCCAGAAATGTCTATTATCGAGAGCGAAATCTGCACCGTGTTCTTTGAGTGCCATCGGGTAATCGAGCGCAGCGGATTGCACCACGTTTAATGCCGAGACTCCCAGCTCAAATCCACCGGGCAAGCCCGGGGCACGGTCGTCTTTTCGTATTGTCCCTGTAATAATTACGGATGATTCTTGCGGGATATGGCTAATCGTCTCGAAGGTTTCCTCATCCAAATCGCCCTTAAAAGCCACGCATTGGGCAAATCCTGAACCATCTCGGATGAGCAAAAAGGCGAGCTTTCCCTTTCCTGTTCGTTTGTGAACCCAGCCCCGCAGGGTGACTTCTTCGCCCTCATGTTCGGCGATATCGTGTATGCGAATGATATTCATTTTTCCTCATTTTGTGTAGAGGTGCAGCATCCTGCACACCTACGACGACAAAAATTATTTTACTTTAATATGCAGTTCGTTCAACTGTTTCTCTTCCGCCAGTGAGGGGGCATTGCCCATCACATCGCGGGCATTTTGGTTTTTCGGGAAGGCAATCACCTCACGGATATTGGGCGCATCGGCGAGGAGCATAACCAGCCGATCCATGCCGATTGCGATACCGCCGTGCGGGGGTGCGCCGTAGGTGAAGGCTTCGAGCATGTGGCCAAATCGCTCTTGCGCCACTTCGGGGTCAAGCCCAATTAGCGCAAAAACTTGTTCTTGTAACTCGCCATCGTGAATTCTAATCGAACCGCCGCCAATCTCATAATTGTTCAGCACAATATCATATTGTTGCCCACGCACCTTGCCCGTTTCCTTTCCGAGCATCGTGATGTCTTCGGGCATGGGGGATGTGAAAAGGTGATGGCTGGGATCCCAGCGTTTTTCGTCTTCGTTCCAAAATACAAATGGGAAGTCGATCACCCAGCAGAATCCGAGTGTGTTGGGATTGCGGAGATTTAGCAAATCGCCGAGGTGGACGCGCAATTTGCCGAGCGATTCGAACGTGACCTCAGCTTGGTCGGCGACAAATAGCAGCAGATCGCCCTCAGAGGCTTCCATCTTCGAGAGAATCGCGTCTTTAGCATCTTCCGTTAAGAACTTCGCAAAGGATGAGCGCATTTGTCCATCGCTAGTAAGAGCAATATAAGCCAGCCCTTTTGCGCCACCATTTTCTTTGACAAACTTGGTGAGTGCGTCAATTTTTTTGCGTGAATAATCGCCTAGGCCTGTTGCATTGATGCCGCGAATTGTTCCACCAGATTTGAGCGTGCCTTCAAAAACGCCAAAGCCGCACCCTTCGGCTAAATCGGTGATATCTACCAATTCTAAACCAAAACGAATGTCGGGATTATCTTTCCCGAAGCGTTCCATTGCCTCATTATAAGTGATACGGGGCCAAGGCGATTGCAGCACTTTCTTTTCAGGTACAACTTTGGCGACCATTTTTGTAAACATCTTCTCGGCGAGTGCCATGACATCATCGCGCTCAACGAAAGACATTTCAAGGTCGAGTTGGGTAAATTCGGGCTGGCGGTCGCCGCGTTGGTCTTCATCGCGGAAACAGCGCGCAATTTGGAAGTATCGCTCTACGCCTGCCACCATGAGCATCTGCTTCAATTGCTGAGGTGATTGTGGCAAAGCATAAAAATGCCCGGGATGAACACGTGAAGGTACGAGATAATCTCGCGCGCCTTCAGGCGTGGTTTTGAAGAGAATGGGCGTCTCAATATCAAGGAAACTTTGAGCATCCAGATAATTGCGAATAAATTTGACGGTATTATGACGTAACTCAAGATTTTTTCGCATCGAATCGCGACGCAAATCCAGGTAGCGATATTTCAAGCGGAGGTGCTCGTCTACTTCTTCATCTTTATTGATAAGAATAGGCAACATCTTTGATTTATTCAAAACTTTGACACTTTTTACCGCAATTTCGATCGCACCTGTATCTAAGTCAGGATTTTCTGCTCCTTCAATGCGTGGGCGAACTTCACCAGTCACTTGTATGACCCATTCAGAACGCGCTTCCTTGAGCGGAGCGAGCTCTTTATTGACTTCTGGGTTGCCAACAACCTGCACGATGCCGAATCTATCGCGTAAATCTATGAAAGTCACACCGCCGTGATTTCTAAAATTATGTACCCAGCCAGCAAGGGTAACAGTCTCCCCGACATGGGATGCGCGCAATTCTCCGCAAGTATGCGTTTTGTACATGAGTTCCTCCGATACTTTTGTCCACGAAGTCACACGAAGTTGGACGAAGGTTTCTAACCTTTGCAACCCTTGCGACCTTTGTAGTCTTTGCAACATTTGCAAAAAAAAACGCCCTTAGCTTTTTCAGCTTTGGGCGAAGAGTGTTCCGAAAATGAATTCGTTACTGGGGCAAGTTCTATCGCCCGTCCCATCGCCTGATGGTCGAATTATCATTATCGTCATTATTATTGGGGGTGATTGTGTAAATCAACATGGGCGGTATTATAGCACAACTATAAAAAGAATAGAACACGGATTTTACGATTTAGCGGATTCGCGCTGATTTTAAAAACTTTTTTTCGCTTTTGTCCGCGCAAATCTGTCAAATCTGCTAAATCGGTGTTCTATTTGGGTTTAGACTCTTTCCACCGGCATAATCAAGCAATTCGGACCACCCATCCCTTTGGCAAATTCTTCCAAATCTAGCACGTGGACTTTCATGCCGTGCTCTCGAAGTTTTTTGATAACGATTTTGTTAGATGCGTTGACGAGCACATTATTATCGCCGAGACAAATCATATTTGCGGTAGTGTCGCCGCCGCACTCAATTTCTACTCTTTTGAAGCCTGCGACCATTTCTTCTGAAACGTAATTCGGACATTAGAGTAGGGTATCGGGGGCGATGGTGAGGAGAACTTTATCAAGGTGAAGGATATTGTCGGGGAGGGGGATGATGCGCATTTCGTAGCCTATCGGCTCTAAAATAGCAGAGAGTTGGCGAATTCCTTCGGGGTTGGTGCGGATGGATTGCCCAACGAATGCTACGTCTCCAGCGAGGACGACATCGCCGCCGTCTACTGTGCCAGGCGAGGAGATGTATCCAGCGCGTGGCAAGCCTAAATTTGAGAGCGTTTCGCTCATCCAATCGCCCTCATCAAGTCTGGATTCGATTCCCAAGCGTAGATGAATGAATCCCTCTGGGGTCATCACGGCAGTATCCCGTGTGAAAACAGAATTGGGATGCCCATCCAGTTCGGGGACGTCAATCACTTCACTGCCGAAATCTTCCAACGCAGATTTGAGTGAATTATGTTGTGCAATGGCAATATTTGGATTTCCCAAGTCGCCAAGATTGTGGGTTGGGTCATTTTTGCCAAGCGCGTATTCTTTGCGTGGTGTGCAGACGATGACGCGTGTGAGACGATTTCCTTCGTTTTTGAGCATGGTTGGTTCTCCTTGGTGAATATTGCCTCTGCGAGAAGCGTATTCTTGCGACATGGTGGTCTCCCGGGCTATCTGGGAGATTGCTTCTCTAGCGAGATGCTATGCGATCGGCGAGAAAGCTACCTCTCAAAGGCAGATGTATTGGTTTAAAAAAAGCCAACCCTTAACCTTCTTTTCCCAATCTGGAATCCACTTTACAAAATCTTCTCGCTGGGGCGCATTCGACATCCAAGATGTGTCTGGTTCACGAATATCGAAACATTCTCGCACCGTCATCAAACGCGGCACAGAAACCGATTGTGGTTTCCCCCGCCCACTCGTCCAACGAATTTTGCGCGTTTCCGCCACATTTTCTGCCAACGCCAAAGTTTGTTCCACATCTCCGCGCAGGTAGGTTAAAACGGCATCATACTCGCCATCTTTCCACAACTTTGGGGCCATGCCGCCATTCATATCGTGCAAAATCTCCCCACTTTTCAAGGGCAATTCTTTCACCTTGCCCGCGATCCCCGCGCCTTTTAGGGCTTTGTCTAAACCTAAAAACCAGCCTTTTGTAAAAGTAACCAAGAGCATCAGGTCAACGTGGTTTAATGCCAACTTGCCACATTCTTCAAACATGCCGCTTTCTTCTGCCAAAAGTCTGAAATCAAATCCGCATCCGTTCCACGTTACAAAGGAATAGCCCGCCTCAGCGTATGCCATCAAATCGCGCACCATTTGTTGATTTTCTTCTTTCGAGAGATTCGGCACAGCTTGCCAAAACTTGACTTCATCATGGGCGACTGCCGCGCAACTAATACCGAGCGGGGAATGTTCAAATAGATTCCCTGAGAATTCAGGCAAGATTTTTGAAATTTCGATATCGAATGAGATGAGTTTCATTTGTAAATCCTTTTTGGGATGGAATAAGTGTAGCGCACGTGATTTTGGCTTGTTTCCCTTTGTAAATATCCTCTACCCTTCAACCTCTGCGATGCACTCGATCTCAACCAACGCATCAAGTGGGTTCTGTCGAATTGCAATCGTTGAGCGGGCAGGGCGATGCTCACCAAAGGCTTTGGCATAAACGCCGTTCATCCCTTGAAAATCATCCATAGATTTAAGAAAAACTGTCGTTTTGACGATGTTTTGAAGAGAAAGCCCTAAACCTTCGAGAATAATGTTTAAATTTTCTAAAACACGCTCTGTTTGCTCTTCAATTGTTGTACCGACTAACTTCATTGTTTCAGGGTCGAGGGGAGTCTGCCCAGAACAGAAGATTAAATTTCCGCTTTGGGTAGCGTGGGCGTAAGGGCCGATCGCTTCTGGTGCGCCGTTGATAATGTGAACTTTCATGATTTCTCCTTGTGGGTATCAGCCCCTCTACTTTGTTGGGGAAGAGTGGAATAAGTAGTTTCTCAAAGTGTTGGTGGTATGCATATTGCGTAAAATGTATTTCGTAATGATTTTACGCAATACGTTTTACGAGAAAAATTTCTCAAATCTGCTTGCTTTGAAAAACGTTTAGATCTCGAGTTTGAGCAATTACGAATTACTCCTTTATAAAAACTTCGCTGGCTTCGTCTAATGCCTCGACTTGGTCTTCGGTTAACTTCCAGCCGAGTGCGCCGGCATTGGCTTCAGCTTGTTTGGCATTCTTTGCGCCGGGGATGGGCATTGTGCCCTTGCAGATGAGCCAGTTGAGAGCAATTTGGGCATTTGACTTACCGCCCTGATCTTGCCCTATTTGGGTCATGAGATTAAGCAAGGGTGGGAGTTTGGGCAAAATCTTCGAGAAGCGTCTTCCGCGCATCCCTGGTGGGGGCGAAACGACTGTGTATTTGCCGGTCAGCAAGCCCATTGCCAAGGGCGAATACGCAATCAGTCGAATGTCGAGTTCTTTGCATCGGGCGAGTAATCCGCTTTTTTCGGCACGACGATCCAAGAGATGATATTCCACTTGGTTAGAAGCCAAAGGAATATCGTGCCGCGCGAGGGCAGAGTAGGCTTGGAGCATCTGGCTTTCGGAATAATTGGAAACACCGACCGTGCGTGTAAGACCTTCAGTGACCGCCAGAGCGAGTTCATTCATCCACGTTTCGATTGAGATGGGGGGAATGGGCCAATGAATTTGATAGAGATCAACGGCTTCCACATCGAGGCGTTCGAGGCTGTGACGTAGAGAGCGCAAGAGTGCTTGTTTGCGAAGTCGCCATGGGTAAGGCATAAATTTTGTGGCAAGAAGCACGGGGTCTTCTGTATTTTTGAGAAATTTGCCAATCAGTCTTTCTGAGCGTCCACGCCCGTAGACTTCGGCGGTATCAACGAGGTGCACGCCTTTCTCCAGTGAGATGTCGAATGCACCGCGTACGTCTTCGTCTGTGTAGCTGCCCCCGTAATTCCAGATAACGCGATCTCCCCAAGCCCAAGCCCCTACCCCCATTTCTGTTGCGTGCAAGAAGCGTGTAGAAGTTTCCATGATCCCTCCGAAGGATTTAGATTCGCTCCATTTTACTGTTTTTTTTGTTTTTGTGAAGAGGAATGTCGAAAGGTGAAAAATAATATCTGCTCTTAAATTATCTTACTCTTGCTTGAGGGGTAGTCATAGATTGCAATTCACGATAAAATCGGGGAACTTATTCACTATAGGAACTAATGGACCGCGAGCAACTAAATCTTTGGTGGTTGGCGCTCCCTGAGTTCTGGGAGGCTCTATTATGTCCAAACCTGCTGGGATGGAATCCCCGCTTGAATTGGCAAAGCGTTTGTCTTTGCCCTTTCTCGACAACCCCTATCAACTCACCCGTGCCTTAACGCATACATCTTATCTTAATGAACATAGCGAAGTTCTAGACGATAATGAACGGCTCGAATTTTTAGGCGATGCTGTTTTAGATTTTGTCGTTGGAGCGTGGCTTTTTGAACATTGCCCAGAAATGCGTGAGGGGGAATTAACAAAAGCACGCTCTGCTTTAGTTCGAACAGAAGCCCTTGCAAAATTTGCTCGTCATCTTGATCTTGGCCGCGCTATGCGGCTTGGTAAAGGTGAAAAACGAACTGGTGGTTCAAAACGAGATGCCCTTCTCTGTGGAACATTTGAAGCCCTCATCGGCGCGATATACCAAAAAGAAAATCTTGATGCGGTGAAGGAATTCTTCTTTCCCATGCTAGACACTTTTGGAGATGAGATTATCAACGGAACGCCTTTGAGTGATAGTAAAAGTACACTTCAAGAATGGACTCAGGCACAGAAGATGGGCATCCCGCGTTATGAGACTGTCGCTGAACGTGGCCCCGACCATGCCAAGATATTCGACGTTGAGACGCATCTCAACGGGAAAATTTATGGAAAGGGGAGTGGACAAAGCAAAAGAGTCGCCACCCAACTTGCCGCAAAAGAAACTTTGAAGATACTCGGGGTGGAGTAGTATTCAGGAGCGTATTGCGTAAAACGTATTCCGTAATCATTTTACACAATACGTTTTGGAAGAAGAATTTTCACCTTGACCAAAACTTTTCAACCTGCAACTTTAAACTAAACAAAACCTATGCCCTTAAGACTAAAAGCACTCGACTTACAAGGATACAAAACCTTCGCCGCGAAAACAGATTTTGAATTCGCCGAAGGAATTACCGCTATCGTTGGGCCCAACGGCTCAGGAAAATCAAATATCGCCGATGCTCTGCGTTGGGTTTTGGGAGAACAATCCCATAGCCTGATGCGCGCCAAAAAGACCGAAGATATGATTTTTTCTGGCTCTGAACAACGCGCCCGCGCCGGGATGGCAAGCGCAACGATCACCTTTGATAATGCCGACAATTGGCTTCCCGTTGATTTTAGCGAAGTTGCTTTAGAGAGACGTGCCTACAGAGATAGCGGAAACGAATATAGACTAAATAGTCAACGCGTCCGTTTGATGGATGTGAACGAACTCCTTGCTCAATCGGGATTAAGTGAGCGGACTTACACCATTCTCGGGCAGGGACTTGTAGATGCCTCCCTCGCGCTAAAAGCGGATGATCGTAGACGCCTCTTTGAAGAAGCGGCGGGAATTGGTCTCTACCGCGGTCGGCGGGATGATGCTTTGCGTCGTCTCGAAAAAACCGAGCGCAATCTCGAACGCGTTTTAGATGTGATGACCGAATTAACCCCCCTTATCCGCAGGTTGGGGCGGCAGGCAAAAAAGGCGAGCGAATATACACAAGTCCAAGCCGATCTCCAAGTTTTGTTGCGCGATTGGTATGGATATCACTGGAAACGTGCTCAAAAAGATTTAAAAGAAGCGCGTACTGCTTTTCGTCAGCAAGATTCTAAATTGCGTGAAACGCATAGTACTCATGAAGAGCAATTTCACGAATTTACTGCTTTCCGAAAAAGAATTCAGGAATTACGCGCTCAACTTAGCGCGTGGCATCGCGAATCATCCGAATTGCATAATCAGCGTGAGACAAGCAGTCGAGAATTAGCTGTATTAGATGAACGCCGCCGTTCTTTAGAGACCAGTCAACAGAGCATTTTAGTAGAGAGAGAGCGCAGTCAAGATGAATTGCGTATAGCCAGAGAGCGATTGAGTACAGCTGAAAAAGAACGCCTTCGCCTCAAAAATGAAGACGAAGAAGCCCGCACTGAAATCGAAACGGCAGAAAAGGCACTCTTAACTCGCCGCACAGAGCGAGCAGAAGCTGAAAAAGAATTGCGCGAAGCGCAACAGAAAATCAATCAATTAAGCGGAAAAGGTGCGCAGTTACAAGCACACCTTGATAGCCTTGAAAAACGCATCGCGGCGCAACAAGAAAAAATTGCCGCAAATGAAGACGCGGTCAAAAAAGCTGAAGAAAAAGCCGCTCAGGTTGAAAAAGAAGCTGAGCGTGCGAAGAAAACGCATACCAAAGCAGAAGAGACGCATGAAAAAGCAAAGTCTGCTTTTGCGGCGCAAGAAGAAAAAGTGGCCCAGCTAGAGAAAAATCTTCGAGATTTACGCCAGAAAGAATCTCAGCGAGATGCCACAAAAACAAAACTTAAAACTCAACTAGAAGTACTTGAGCAGGCTGAAAAATCTTTTTCAGGCTATGCAGATGGAGCGCGCTTTCTGCTCGAAGCAGCGCGGAAATCTCAGCTCAAAGAGTCGTGGGGTGCGCTCAGTGCCGCCCTCGATGTGCCTGCCGAAATCGAAGCCGCGATTGCCGCCGCGTTGGGCGAATATGTTGATGCTATTTTGCTTGAAAGTGGGGGTGATGCCGAAGATGCCCTGCGCCTGCTCGAAAATGGTAAGGCTGGGCGGGCGGCAATTTTGCCTCTTGCGTGGCTCGCGAACACCAAAGCCCTTAATGCCCCCAAGGATGCAAATTGTCTTGGCATCGCATCGCAGATGCTTACTGCGCCCGCGGGTTTGCAGAAAGCGGTCGATTTATTGCTCGGGCAAACCATCATCGTCAAAGATCGTGAAACTGCGCGGCGTTTATTGGATGGATTAGATGGACGCGCGCGTGCCGTTACCTTGCGTGGGGAGGTCTTCCGAGCAGATGGCTTGATTTTAGCTGGGGGGGCGAATCGCGCGGGGACTTTGGGCAGGTCGCGCCAACGCCGAGAGTTGGGTGCGTCCCTGAGCGGTATTTCTGCACGTTTGGCTGAGTTGGCAAAGGAAATTTCTAGCGTTTCATCCGAGTTGGATACTGCGAAACGTGAAGCCACAGCAATGCAGGCGGCGATGCGTGATGCACGCACTAAACTTGAAGAGACGCGCAAAGTTGATCAAAAAATCTCGCTTGAAGCCGAATCCAGCCGCCGACGGGCAGAATGGCAGACCAACCAACGTGACCAACTTCAGGTCGAGTTCGAACGTGCGGAAACTGATAGAAAAGAATCTGCTCAAGCGCGTTCAGAAGCCGAAGAACAAGAAAAAAGCCTAAAGACGCGCATCCGCAATTTATCCGAAAAATTAGCCGAGCTTTCTTTAGAAGAACTTCAAAATAAAACGACTTATTGGCGAACCCGAGTGGCAGTTTCAGAGCGAGCTTTGAGCGACGCAAAGGCGCGATTTGCTGAACGTGAGCAGGCTGTAGCGCGCTTGAATGTTGGTAAAGAAAGTTTGGAAAAACGAAAATTAGAAACTGATAATGCCTTGCAAAAACTGGATACACAAAAGGGAAACTCTCGCGAAAATGAGAGCGGATTGAATAAAAAATTGACTCTTTTGCAAGATAAAATTGGACCTGCCGAAAAGGAATTATCGGCGGCCGAAGCACAGGAAGAAAAACAGCGCGCAGAGGAAAGTGACGCGACGCGTTTGATGACGAGCGTTGAGCGTTTGCACGGACAAATGCAATTGGACGTGACCCGTCGAGAAGAGACTCTGGAGCGTTTGCGCCAACAAATTGAAGATGATTTTGGTTTGGTGAGTTTTTCTTATGAGGAGGGCGAAACAGGGAATGTGCCTTTGCCTTTTGACGGGATGGTAGAGCAATTATCGGAGATTGAGGAGATTTCACCCGATTTAGAACGGGAAGTGAAACAGCAACGTAACCGTTTGCGCCGCATGGGACCAGTGAACCCCGAAGCACAAAAAGAGTTTGAGAAAGAAAGCGAACGCCACCAATTTATGGAACAGCAAATTGCCGATTTGAATAAAGCCAAAGCAGATTTACGTGAGGTGATCCGTGAATTGGATGATTTGACTGAACAGGCTTTTGTGAAAACTTTCAAGGTTGTGGCGGTGGAATTTACGAAAATTTTTATCCGCTTATTTGGTGGCGGCTCGGCAAAATTGAGTTTAACCGATCCCGATAATTTGGTTGAAACTGGTATCGAAATTGAAGCCCGTTTGCCTGGTAGACGTGAGCAGAGTTTGGGTTTGCTCTCTGGTGGTGAACGTAGTCTGACTGCGATTGCTCTTGTTTTTGCGCTACTGCGCGTTTCCCCAACCCCTGTTTGTGTGATGGACGAAGTGGACGCGATGCTGGATGAAGCTAATGTAGGACGTTTTAGAGATATGCTGGTTGAGTTGAGCAAGGATGTGCAATTTATCGTGATTACGCATAATCGTAACACCGTCCAAGCCGCAGATGTGATTTATGGCGTAACGATGGGGCGCGATTCGACCAGTCAGATTATTAGTTTGAAGTTGGATGAAGTAAGCGATGAGATGTTAGGGGTGCGGTAGCCAGTGTTCAGTTTTCCGTAATCAATATGACAATATCGACATATTAATAAAAAAGCCCCCGTTTTCTTTATGAAGAAAACGGGGGCTTTTTGTTTTACTGATTACTGGATACTACTTACTGATTCGGTTGTACAGGTGCTTGTTGTCCACCATAAATTTCAGCTAAAACCTGTTGTAGATCAGGGTCTGTGGGGACATTATTTGCCCAAATTTCAAAGGTTTCGATGGTGTACTCTTCGCGCACTTCTGCCAGCCATTCCTGGAAGGCAAGATCACGCGCACGCTGATAGGTGTTTTCGTCGAGGGGGCGGTTTTCTCGTCCCAGCAATTGGATAACGTGGAAGCCAAAATCGCTTTCTACAACTTCACTGATTTCACCAAGTTCGAGCGCGAAAGCTGCATTTGCAAAGGGTTCTACCATCATCTCTTTTGTAAACCAGCCAAGATCACCGGCGTTGAATTCTGCGCTAGGGTCAACAGATGCTTCTGCTGCAACTACGCTGAAATTTTCGCCTGCGAGGAGACGTTCTCGGACGATGGCGGCAAGAGCTGCATCGTCTAATAAAATATGGCGCGCCCAAATATATTCGCTTTCATGTGGCAGGTCAGCCGTAATCTCATCGTAGAGTTTGGCATAATAAAGGCGCGATTCAAAAAGGAAACGGAAATCTTCTTCAGCTAAGCCAAAATCCTCGTAAAGGGGCAAAGTATCTTTATATGCCTGTTCATAGCCCTCGAGGGTGTAGGGAGTTGCCGTTGGTGCGGGGATGTCTACAGTAGGGATCGCTTCTACCGTTGGCTCTGCTGTTGGTTCGACCTCTTCTGCTTGAGTTGCGGTTGGGGCGGGGGTAGATGTGGCGGATTCGGTCGGTGTTGGGGTAATGGTAACAAGTTCAAGTTGTTCGGGCGAGAGCGTCGAATATTCCAAGACAAAGGGTGTTGCTGTTGCAGGTGGAACTGGCGTCCCCTCAGGGAAGTAGTTTAGAAAGGCACGTAGCTCATTTTCAACATCTTCTTCCGAGACAGTGATTCCGTAATTTGCGGCTTCATACTTATAGATCAATTCGTTGATCATTGTCTCAAGAACATCCTGACCAATTTGCAGCGGTTGGGTTAAGCGTGTTTCAATCGGTTGAAGCTGTGACCCAACATCCATGCCGTATTGTGCTAATTGGGCATATTGGAGATATTGATTGATCAGATTTTCGCGGTCTAGACGAACCCGAGCTTCAAATTGGGAGATGGTAATTTTTTCATCATCGACCGTTGCAACCGCCTTCTGTTCTTGGAGAATGGTTTCATTTATATATCCATAACCAATTAAAAGAACGATAACGAGAACAACACCTATGGCAATATTGCGGACAAGAGCAGCTTGTTTTTCTTCACGCTCTCTTCGTGCAACAAATTTGTTTTTTGACATAATTTACCTTAAAAAAAGAAAAGGGGCATGGGATGAACCATGCCCTTTTTTGTGATAGTGGTTTAGCGGCCCTCTTCCCAATATTTGCCTGTATAAGGCAATAATGCGATGTGGCGAGAGCGTTTGATTTCTCGGGCAAGTGAGCGCTGATGACGAGCGCAGGTGCCTGTTTGACGACGAGGGCGAATTTTGCCATCCTCGGTGATTAATCGGCGCAACAAGTCTGTATTCTTATAGTCGAGATCGACATTTTTATCAGTGCAAAACTGACAGACCTTGGGGCGCGAAAAAAAGCGAGGGCGTCGCTTAAAAGAACTTTTTTTATATGCGGACATTGCTAACTCCAAGTAAATTTAACTAAAACGGAAATTCGTCTTCTTCAATAGCAGGTGGGGTTTCTTCAGGAGCGTTATCATTGCTTTGGTCTTTGTCTCGTCGGTCGCTGAGCATGGTCATTTCGTTGGCAACCAATTCAACAGTGGTGCGTTGCTGACCTTCTTTATCTTCCCAGCGTCGGGTTTGAAGTCGTCCTTCAACATAAACCTGCTGTCCTTTGCTAAGAAACTTTTTGCAAATTTCAGCAAGGTTTCCCCAAGCAACAACTTTGAACCACTCAGTTTCTGAGCGACGTTCGCCGCTGGAGCTATTCCAGGATCGACTGACTGCGACAGAGAAAGTTACCACCGGGCGACCAGAGGGAGTATATCTCATCTCTGGATCACGACCAAGATGACCGATGATCATAACTTTGTTCAAACCTCGACTCATGAGAAACTCCTTATTCTAAAAAAATCCAATAAGCTTAGTTGACGAGTACGAACATATAACGCATAACAGGCTCAAGAAGACGCAATTTGCGTTCCATTTCTGTTATTGTAGCGGGGAGCATACTGGCATGGATCAAAAAATATTGACCTTCAAGTTGTTTGCGGATCATATAAGCCATCTTACGACGACCCCAATTATCCACTTTCTCAACCTTGCCATCTGATTCGGTGATCCAACCTTTGATTTTTTCGAGAGCCTCGTTAAAAGCAGTCTCATCCAAATCAGGATGGAGTATGCAAGTTAATTCATAATTACGCATGTGGGAGGAACCTCCTTTCCCTGGGATTGCCCCCCGTCAACGCCGTCAGCGCGCAAGGAGCGGAAAGAAGCATATCGCACGGGATATACTTTTTAATTGAACGGGTCGGATTTTAGCATAGAGTGAGCATTTTGGGAGGGGCAATTTCATAAATCACGAATATCTCGAATTTAACGAATACCACGAATAGTAAAAAAGAGTTTTAAATGGTGAGTTGTTATTTGAGACGAATCAATTCACTTTTTGGATGAAAGAGCTTCCACGAGAACCAATATTCATCAGAAAACGCGACAGGGATTAAGTCTGCTTTGATTTCACCACTAAGATATTTTCCGCGGATATCCCAAGTAGTTTCTGTTGCTCTGTCGAACAGTGCGTTTTTGTGTGTCAGTGTGATTTCTAAGTTTTTCTCTTCAAGGCCATTCATAAAAGCATTGATCGTATTTTTGAAGCCGACCAGGAAAATGCCCAACTCTTCGTTATTAACGATACCCTGTGGTAGGACTTCTTCCTTAAGATATACCACTTGCGGATTGGCGATTTTGTCAGTGATACCAACCACATGCGTGCGGGCGGGGAAGGATGTGTCGCGTTCTTTGGCTGATATCCCTGGCGTTGATTCGGATGCGACGATCTTCTTCCAAATGCCCGGAATGGGGAGCTCAAAATCCTTGAAATCTTTCTCGGTGACCTTGGCCACAGCCGGCAAAGGGTCGATTTTCTTCACTTCGCTCCATGGCAGGATTTGGAAGGGAAGCATGGTCAGGGTATGCGGATGTAGCTCCCCGATAATGGATTCAAAAGTCGCCTGCTGGAAGAAAGTCTTCGTTTTGCGGTCAGCCACGATCATATTTGCGCCTTTGAATGAGCCAACAAAGAGTGGCCCGATATCGGTCACATCGAAGGGGATGATACTGCGACACATGGCGCAATAAGTCAGCGCAACAATGCGCTCGCCAAAGCGGTCGTTGACGATATGATGGTGAACGACATAATCCAAGGGATAAGCTTTAGTCACTCCTTCATATTCGATCACGGCTAATTGCATCTCTTCCTCGATGGGTAGGCTTTCGATATCTTCGGCCATTTCAGGGTAGTCCACTGCGGGGAAGGCGTTCTCTTGATGCATTCGGTACGAGAGCACAACGGCTAAGCCCATAATGATGAGTGGAAGAATGACAAAGGTTGGAAAAGATCCATGCACAAGGGTTATATAGATTGTCCATAGCAGTGACATGATGAAGATCGTCCAAACGATGGGCTTGCGAATGAAGTAGTGGTAATAGAGCCATTCCACGGGGAATACTTTAATGAGTGCCATATAAATGGCGGCTGTACCTATTATTAAGGATATTAGAGCCAGTGAATAGAGAATAGGGATCATGTTTTACTCCGATAGGTTGTAAAATACTAGCACTTTATATCATACCTTAGGCTTATTATTGTCGCCTACAGCGATAACCAGATTCCCCTTCTTTCGCCCTGTTTCAACATATTTATGTGCTTCGACAATTTCTTCCAGTGGATAGCTTCTATCAATAACCGTTTTTAATTCCCCTGCCTCGATTAGTTTTCTGAGAAAAATCAAGTCTTTGACTGTTCCACTGGCTGTCTGCATTATGACTTTTCTTTTGCTTGTCATTTTCACCCATAACCCTCGGATCATCTGTGAAAGTGGATTGGCTAAAAGATAAGTTCCATTTTTTTTGAGTACTTTATTGCTTTTTGAAAAGGAAATTTTGCCGATTATGTCAAAGATAATATCGTAGACTTGATTGCTTTTGGTGAAATCTTCTTTGGTGTAATCAATAACATAATCTGCACCGATCTCGCGCAAGATTTTCAGTTTTTCTCCGCTGTCCACAGCGGTCACTTCAGCCCCAAAATATTTGGCGAGTTGCACGGCAAAAACACCGATGCTGCCGCCTGCGCCGTTGATTAGAATCTTTTCTCCGCCCTGAATTTCTGCCAATCTCAGAAAATGAAGAGCATCTCTGCCTCCAAAAGGAACAGTAGCCGCTTCTTCGTAGCTCATATTCGTCGGTTTTATCGCTATACCCCCTTGCATATCTTCAGGTGTTTCTGGCAGGCAGATATATTCAGCATTTGTGCCAAAAGCCATGCCCGCAACACCAAAAACCTGATCTCCGACTTTGAAGCCCCTTACATCTTTGCCCATTGTTTCAATTTCTCCAGCCAGCTCAGTCCCCGGGATAGTATTCTCTTTTGGCTTTCTGAATCCCAACCACAAACGCATGGGTAACGATAAGAAGATGGGGAAATCGAGACTACGTGTCTCGCAATCTCCCGCAGTGACCGTTGATGCAATTATTCTTATAAGCACTTCATTCTCTTTGGGCGTAGGTTTTTCTACATCTCCGAGCTGAAGAACGTTTGGTGGTCCGTATTTTGTCCAGAGTATTGCTTTCATCAGGTATTCCTTATATGCATGTGAAATGCTTCGATGGGGAAATGTCAATCAAGGCCATGTAAATGGTGGCCGTTCCAGTGAGTAGGGAAATAAGTGCCAAGGTGTAGAGAATAACGATCATGTTCTACTCCATTTCAGGGACAAGTAAGACTTTACCACCTGTCATCTGATTTTGATATTCTTTCACAGCTTTTTGAGCTTCAAAGAGTGGGTAGCGTTCTCTGACTTCACTTTTGAGATCTGTCGTCAATAACTTTTGCGCGCGCTGCCAGAGTTGCAGGCTTTGAAGCAGATTCTTTTTGCCCATCCACGATGTCAGCCAGAAACCATCGACGGATTTGCCCTGAAAAATCAGGTCGCCGGGATCCGCCTGGGCAGCTTTGAAAGAGAGCCCACCATACACGGTCACTTTGCTGTGATGTGGCATAGCGTTCAGTACTTGCAAGGTCAAGGGCCCGGCAACGGCATCAAAAGCTAAATGAGCTTGATGTTGCCTGCAAGTTTCTTTCAGCTCTTTTGAAAAATTGGTGTCCGTGCTGTTTAGGATGATCTCTGCTCCTATTTTTTTGAGCAGGTCAGCTTGTGCTTCTCTGCGAACGATGTTGATGATTTGTATTCCATTGTTTTGAAAGATGCGATTGACCATTTGTCCAAGTGCACTTGCTGCTGCGGTTTGGACAATGATTTTGTTTTTCCCTGCTTTGGCAATGTCCAAAAATGCCATCGCCGTTAATGGATTAACCGCAGACATGGCACCTTCTTCCAGACTCACAGATGAAGACAAGGGGAACGCCAGCGTCGTACTTGTGACCACGTATTCAGCCCAAACGCCATCACCTTCTCCTTGACTGACACATGCAACGTGCTTCCCCATGAGATAGCGCCCCATCATCCCGCTGCCAACAGCGACGATCGTGCCTGAGCCTTCAAAACCCGGCACTGTAGGTGTTTTTTTCTTGAAACCATAAGAGCCTTCAAGAAAAGCAAGATCAGAAGGGTTGATGGGACTGGCAGCAACTTTTACAAGAACTTGGTTGGGCCCAGGCTTGGGAATAGGTCGATTTTCAACACGCAGTGCCTCAACGCCTGAATAGGAATCGAGCACAACGGCGTTCATTTCTTCGGGGATTTGTGAGGTTGTCATATTTTTTCTCCATACGAATAAAAAGAAACTGTCCTAGATGTATTCTGAAAGCTCAGATATTTTTCTCAAAACAACAGTTTGGTATTTTTTGTCTAATTTGCTTTTTTTGATTAGGTCTTGCCAAAAATTTTCTGTAACAACGATGTCAGCGTAGGGCAGAGCTATCATTAGATATCGAAGATCAGCCCAATCGTTCTCGTCAATTTTTTTGTCTTGTTGAATATTTCGCAGCGTAACTAGCATAGACTCAACATTTAGTGATGGTATGTTTTCGAAGAATGCTATGGCTGTTTCATTGCCTTCTATAAGAATATCAGATAACGAATAGCCATAGATAGCAAGCGCCTTGTCGAAAATTTCTTTTGTATCGGGCCTTGTGAAATAATCAGAAATAAACGTTTTTCTAAATTGTTTTTTGTTCAAGGGTTTTGTTAGGATTCGCGCATTTTTGTTCAAAAGAGAAAAGTGTTTTATGCCCTGTAAGTACCCATTAATACCCTTTTCAAATTCTTTTTCATCATAGGCGTTTCCTGTTAGAAAAGAGTACAGATTTTCGGGAGTATGTACTAAAGAAGGCAAATGTTCTTGCAAAAAGTCAATTGGGAAACCAGTAATTGCTGACAATCTATCTAGTATTTTTTTGGGATCAATACCAAAAATAAGTGAAATATCACGGACAAAAATTTTGGGTGGTGTCGGAATAGAATGATTAAATAATAATGCGCTAGCCTTTTGAATTTCAATTGGAGCAATATCATCAACTAATGCCATTCCCCAGCCCTTGGACAGCAAGGTCATGGTTTGTGCTAATTTTTCTTTTCTGTCTTGATTTTTGATTTTTAGAGTTTCTACAAAGTGATAAAATGATAAAGGGAGGCGAACAATATCTTTCTCAGTGAGTTTGATAAGTGTTTGAAAAACTTCTTGATATTTTTCCCCATCTGGGTGTTTATGATGTGCGCGTGCTAAATCAATCCAATGATTTTGGTCTAAATAAATATATAAAGGTTTTTTATTCATCACATCTCAACGCCGCAACCCCCAACGCCTGCGTCTGCTCGCCTCGCCCCGTATTCCAAGTAATCACCAATTCCTCCTTCGCTCGCGTGATGCCTACATATAATAAGCGTAAGCGCTCCTTCACATAATCTATGCGGGCCGCAAGGGTGGTTTGCCCCTCGCTGTACCAATCGTATTCGCCTGTCTGGGTGGCGGCATCTAGTTGGGCTAGGGCTTCGGCTTCTAAATTCAAATTGTCGCGCAAAAACCACTTCTCCGAAATATAACTATCATTCCCCGCCCCCGAAGGAAAAGTATAATTATTCACCGAAGTCAAATAAACGCGGTCCCACTCCAGCCCCTTCGCCTTGTGCATGGTCGCCACGACCACTTTTCCCTTATGGTTGGATGGGTCAAAACCGCTATCCTCCGCCGAAAAACCGATAAATTTACGCTGATTTTTCGCAATCACCGCCAACTCGCCCGTCAACTCTGGCAAGCGCCAATCGAGATGGTCATTTTGCGCCTGTTTTAGCACCAACGCCAATTTATGCGCCAACGCCAAATCTGCGGCTTCGCTAAAAAGATCTTGCGCCAGGGTCAGGATTAATTGATCGATGGGAAGCGTGACCGCGTCCAGCCATCTTGTGACTGTTTCTCTGAAAAGCAGAATCTCTTCGATGATTTCCTCCGACTCGTCCGTGTCTAAACTTGAAAGCCATTCATCAGCGTGGGAGGGGGCGAGGAGCATTTCCGTTTTCCCCGTCTTGCGAATCAGCGCGGTGACGTATTTATACAACTCGGCGTACTCTTCATCTTCCTTCCATTCCCTGCGCCAAACGCGATAGACTGTTGCCAATTTTCGCGCAGATTGTGGGTCAGAAAGATATTGGATGATATTCCCCAACGCGCCAGCCGTCTGCCGCGTAGACTGCGTGGATGTGAGCAACTCGACCACTTCTATCTCTTCTTTTTTGAGTCTATCGGCTAATTCTGCGCCGCCTTTATTATAGGGGGTGAGAATGGCGCAGGTTTTATCTTCGTTTTCTCCCAACCATTTTTTGACCGATGTAACGATGGCGTTTGTCTCTTGCTCGGGGCTGAATCCTTTGTTGATGAGATGCACCCCAGCCCAATTCAAGGGCGGATTCGGTTGTGGATCGTTCGGGGCAGTCGGTTTAATGATGGGTGTCCCCAACGCGTCACGGACACTCTCGTTCGGATGCTCATCCATCACAAAATTAATCAGTTGATTTGCCAAATCAATAATAGCGGGTTGCGAACGCCCGGATTCGGGGAGTTCCCGCTGATAATCGGCTTCGTGAGTAATGAAATCACGCAAAAGTTGCGGATTTGCAGTGGTAAAAGTCTCGAAAATTGCCTGATTAGGGTCGCCGACACGCACCCAGTTTCCACTCGAAAGAAGGCGCAGAATTTTCTCTTGGGTCTGGCTGGAATCTTGGGCTTCGTCTTCGAGAATATAGGGGAAACGATATTGCAGACGCTCACGGAAATCGGGGTCGCGTTCGAGGAGATCGAGGGAAAGGCGAATGAGATCGTCAAAATCGACCGCGCCTCTATAGGCGAGGGCGCGCTGATAATCGGTGTAAATGGTGAGACCCATTTCGGCGAGGGGGAGCGGCGCGGGCTGGTCAGCGAGTTGGGCGTGGAGATGCTCGGGCATAATTCGACGATCTTTTGCAGAGCGGATGAAGGCGTTGGCGAGGCTCTCCAGCGTGTAGGGGAGCTGTTGTCGGCGCACCCAATCGGCTTTAGATTCGTCCATTTCGGGGTCAAAATATTCATCAAGGGCGTGCGGGTTTGCCGCCAGCCAAGCATTAACCGCTTCACGGCGAATAAAATCGGCTTCGCGCTGGTCGATGATGCTAAATCGCTCTTCCAGCCCGACCACGCCAGGTTTTTCGCGGACAATATCGTGCGCCAGCCCATGCAGCGTGCGGACTCTATAGCCAACGCGTGGCAATAATCCGCGCGCGGTAATGAATTCATTGATTCTATTAGAGAAGTTATCCACCGCAGAATTAACGAGCGTCACGATGAGAACTTCTTGCTCTGTGTCTAATACGCCGCGTCCAATAATTTCGGCGGCAAGGGCAGAGAGGGTGAAGGTTTTGCCTGATCCCGGCACGGCAGAGATTCCCATTGTGCCGTGGGTGTAGGCGAGTATTTTTTCTTGGGAGGGGCGGTAGGTGATGGTCATTTTAGTCTCTTGGTTTGGTGGTCGATTTGTTTTTTTAATTTAAACACGAAGGGCACGAAGAAGCACAAAGGAAAGCTTTTTGTTTTTTCTTTGAGAATCGCTGTGACCTTTGTGTTTATAGCTTTACGCGAGTTTTTATTATTTCGTTCGTGATAAAGTTCTTCTATTCTAACGCATAGGCTTGGCAAAAATCAGTGCTTTCGACTACACTCCTATTCTAATCTGAAAATAGGTGAAATTATAGAAAATGCACATTCTCATCATCCATCAAGCCTTTGCCGCTATCAACGAACCGGGTGGCACGCGTCATCATGAACTCGCACGTTATCTTGTTCAGCACGGGCATCGCGTCACGATTATTGCCAGCCCCGTCAGCTATATCACGGGAGACGCACCGCCTTCATCAGCGGGGCAAATCGAAGAAGGCATCACCATCATCCGCAGCTATGTTTATCGCGCGCATCATAAATCTTTTGTGCATCGCGTTTTTGCCTTTCTCTCTTTTATGATTTCTTCTTTTGTGGAAGGATTAAAAGTCAAAGATGTGGATTTGATTTGGGGGACGTCTCCGCCAATTTTTCAGGGGATTACAGCTTGGGCATTGGCGCGTTTAAAACGGATTCCCTTCCTTTTTGAAGTCCGTGACCTGTGGCCTGCTTTCGCTATATCGGTTGGAGTGCTGAAGAACAGCATCCTGATCGGGGCATCTGAGTGGCTGGAGCGATTCCTTTATCGTGCTGCAGATCGGGTCATGGTCAACAGCCCGGGGTACGTTGACCACGTTCAGGACTTGGGCGCGAAGCGGGTCGAGCTCGTCCCCAACGGGGCAGATGCCAGGATGTTTGATCCTGCTCGACGAGGGGCATCCTTCCGACAATCCCATCAAATTAAAGATAAATTTGTGGTGCTATACGCGGGCGCGCACGGCTTCTCGAACGATCTCGGCGTGGTTTTAGATGCGGCAAAGAAGTTGGAGGGGCGAGCAATTGAAATCGTTTTACTGGGGGATGGAAAAGAAAAGGCGAGTTTGCAGACGCAGGCGAAAGAACTGGCTTTGAAAAATGTCACATTTATCTCCTCTGTGCCGAAGTCTGAGATGGCAGATGCGCTGGCGGCTTCGGATGCCTGCCTTGCGATTTTGAAGCCGATCGAGTGGTATAAGGCGACTTATCCGAATAAGGTTTTCGATTATATGGCGGCGGGGCGGCCGGTAGTTTTGGCGATTGATGGCGTAGTTCGCAAAGTGGTGGACGCGGCGAAATGCGGTGTTTTTGTTGAGCCGGGTAATGTAGATGCCTTGGTTACGGCGATTGTAGAATTAGCGGATGACCCAGCGCGTAGCCAGGAAATGGGCTTGGCAGGACGAGCGTATATTGAAGAGAATTTTGATCGTGCTACGTTAGCAGAGGAGTTAACGGGGATTTTGGAAGAAATGGTGGATGGGGATTAATGCGTTGGTGCTTTAATCTCTAAGACGCGAAGCGCGCGAAGAAAAAAAACATATTTTACGATTTTAAATCTCTAAAAAACTTGGCGTTCTCTGCGTCTTGGCGGTTACAAATATCTTTCACCCTTTTTTCTTTTACGAATTTCTTTAGTGGGAATACCATAGGCGACAGTGAATGGGGGAATGGCTTTGTTAACAAGCGATGCCGCCCCAACAACGCTATGCTCACCAATTTGGATCCCATGCAAGATAGTCGCACCGATGCCGATAGCTGCATGTGTGCCGATTGTGCAATCTCCCCCGACAATGACTCCTGGTGCAAGGCTGGAAAAATCGCCCATGCTGGTGTCGTGGTCAAGTGATACATTGGTATTTAGGATGCATCCACGTCCGAGCGCAGAGCCAGTGTTGACAGAAACGCCAGCCATCACGACTGTCCCTTCACCGATTTTCACATCTCTGGCGATAATTGCCTTTGGATGAAGTGCGCTTAGAATTTTAAGTTTAGAAAAATTCTCTTTTATGCGTGCGGTAACGGTAGCACGCGTAAAGTTATCTCCAACAGCAATGACGATGCCTTTAAGAGCGTGTTTTTTAACTAGAGCGGGTAAATCTTTCTCTGACCCTAAAAGTGGATAGCCTAAAACCTCTTGTACTTTATCGTCTTCTGCCAATACGCCGACAAGATTATTTTTCCCCTCCAATTGCAGGATGTCAACACTAACTTTGGCATGGCCGCCTGCGCCAATGACGATGATATTTTCCATAAGTCTTTGCTCCTTAGGCAAAAGTGTAGCATATTTTGGGAAGTGCGTATTGTGAGCTTACTTCGCCACGCCACCATTTAGCCAAAATTTTCCTTAGCCAAGCCGCTACAGGGATTTCTAAAGAGATATAAAAAATAATCTTCCTGAGTTTGTCTTATTTGTCTATATTGCGAGTATAATAACTTTGTTCTTTTGATTTTGCTTCCCCACATTTATGGAGAATAATATGTTTGATCTAATGCTTCAAATCATGGGTTTATTGGCTCTATTCGTAGGCCTTTTTCTAGGTTATCGCCGCTGGATTGCGCCACGAGCTGATAGTTTATCCAGACAAGGGCAAGGGCTTCTACTCTTGCTGATTTTGACGATGGTGGGCGGTTTTATAGGCAGCTTTGGTTGGTGGGTTGATGATCCCCGAACTTTTTCTTGGGATATACCTCCTTGAGCTGGGCGCATGTTGGCTTCGGCTGCATGGGCTTTTACAGTAGCTGGTTTGATGGCATTGCAAAAGCCGATCTATGAAAGAGTTCGGCTTTTGTTGTGGATGTTGTTTGTTTATCTTGTGCCATTGGCTGCTGTAATCTTTCTCTTTCATTTGGATTATTTTGATTTCCAGGCTCCAATCGTATATACGTTTTTCATCATTGTCATTACGATGATAACGGCAAGCTCCTGGTATTTGTACCGTCAACCCGAGATTGTAGCCAAAGCTGAAGAAATGCCTTCCAGCGTAATTGTTAAAAGCTGGCTTTCTCTCATTATTTTGGTGATTGGTGCATGGGGAGTCGCCTTATTTATCACGGATAGCGGTCCGACAAAATTGATCTGGGTCTGGGCAGGCGATTTGCTCTCCAGCCGCTTGATTGGCGCAATGCTTTTAACTATTGCAACGGGAGCATGGTACAGCAGAAATAATGCTGATACAGCCAGAGTGATGCTGGCGACTTTATTTACCTATGCTGTTGGGATTGCCTTAGCCAGTGCGTGGTTTGTGTTTTTTGGCAAGCCAGTGGTAACGTCATATTTGATCGTGTTTGGCATTATGGGGATCGTTACGGGACTATTACTGGTTGGGGATAAGGCGCATCTGATTACAGAATAGTGGTGAAGAGAAAAATCATTTACCCTGTCTCTGACAGGGTTTTTTATGCAACGAGCAGGTATAATATGCCCATTAAATTTGAATTGGGAGCTGCCTGATGGCAAAAGCAGAAATTTTCGCAGGAGACTGCGGGTATAACACAGAAGTTGAAGCAACTATGGATGAGAGCGTTTGCAAGCTGAGTATCTCTAGTGAATGCCCTCATATTATCAAAATGGCTGCGGAGATCCCAGAAGTTGAACCTTATGGAGAAATTTCTTTTAGGCGTGCCATGCCTAAAATCCACGAGGCGGGACATAAATATTGTACACATGCCTCATGCCCCGTTCCGGTGGGAATTATTAAAGCTGTTGAGGTAGAAGCAGGTTTGGCTCTGCCCACAAATCCGGTGATTAAGTTATCCTGATGTAGGAGGATAAGGTTTTTGCTGTAATATCAATCCGTCTTCTTAAAAAACAAGCAGCCCTGACAGGTTTTTAAAACCTGTCAGGGCTAGTTCTTAAAAACATTAGCGTCATTCGCTAATTCGCGAATATTCGCGTTGAAAAAATGTTAAAACTTCAAACATATGGGGAAAAATATTATTTTTCTATCCCTCAAACCGCCTCAACACCTCCGAAATTGCATTTGTCCCAAATTCCATCGCTGCAACGGGGACGCGCTCATTCGCGGCGTGGATTGTATTTATGAGTTCCCCAGGGATTTCTGTTGGTAAATAGCCATAAGTTTGAATGCCGATTCTTGAGAAGAAGCGGCCATCGGTCACGCCACTCAAAAGCATAGGAATTGGCGTACCACTTGGGTCCGCTTTTTGCAAAATATCAGCCAGCAGAGGGTAGAGCGTCATATCTGGTGTACCTGCGCCTTTATCGTAATGCGTGACTTCTAACTCAACATCATCACCTAATAACGCGCTCAACTCTGCCAGCATATCATCGGGCGTAAATTGGGGCAAAAGGCGACCATCTAAATCTACCGAAATTTCAGCGGGAATGACGTTGATTTTATTTCCCCCGCGAATGATATTGGGGCTAACGGTATTATGTAATAGCGGATTAATCAGCAATCCCTTATCTCCCAGTGCATCCAACACTCTGTCCGTAAAAGTGGGGTTGAGCAGCATTTTCATCGCTAAATTGGTCGGGAAGGTTAAAGAATTACCAATCGTGGAAAGCATTTGGTCTGAAACGGGCGTAATATGCACAGGCAAACGCTGATTTTCTAGCAAATTAAGCATTTTGGCTAATTTTGCGGTCGCTCCGCCACGTCTGGGCATAGAGCCATGCCCCGCTTTACCGCGCACGGTGGCGCGCACACTACAAATCTGCTTTTCCGCGACCATGACCGTATAAAATTTCTCGCCGCCCATTTCCAAACTCACCCCCCCGCCCTCGCCGATAGCGTATTTTACGCCATCAAACAATTCGGCGTGATTTTCGGTCAAAAAGCGTGCGCCGTGAGAGCCGTCCACTTCTTCGTCTGACACGATGGCTAAAATGATGTCGCCGGGCGGTTTTTCGCCAGCTTCGTGGGCGCGCAAAAGAGCCGAGACCATCATCGCGATCCCGCCTTTCATATCGAGCGCACCACGCCCCCAAATCATATCGTCCACAATTTTCCCCTCAAAAGGCGGATGGGTCCATTTTTGCCCCACAGTCGTCACCACGTCCACATGCCCGTAGAGCAAAAGTGGCGGCGCGTCACCTCGTCCTGGCAAACGCGTGATGAGATTGGGACGGTTTTCATCTTTGGCTAAGATGGTCGTTTTCAACCCCGCATCTTCGATAATTTCTTTGAGATACATAATAATCGCCTTCTCATTGCCGGGCGGATTAGTTGTATCGAAGCGAATTAGATTTTGGAGCAATTCAACGGGTTTTTGGTAGATGGGGGTGGTCATTTGTTTTCCTTTTTAGTGGGATGTGGAGCCGATATGCACGTGTTTTGGACTTGGTTTCCGATAGTGAGCGGATGTGAGGCGTGAGCTTTTCTTTAGGCAAGAAGAAGAACTGCATTGCATTTGCAAAATGCGTTGTAGTTCGGGGGTGGACAAGAATACTGATTAACTCGCGACGCAACGCAGCTAAAAGCAGATGCAGTGCATCACTATCATTTTGGGCAATAAGATGTTCACGCGGCGACAATGTTGACCAGCGGCACGCAAGCCTAAATCACGTGCGAATCGATGCACTTCATCCAGTAAATTGTGCTCTTTCTTTTTGAAGTCCACGCAGGGCGAAGAAGAGAATCGGAATTAATCCCAAATTGATGAGGGCAATTGCACTGAATACACCGGAGTATCCGAGATTGTCTACAAAGCGGGTGGCGAGGGCTTCACCTGCGCCGATGCCGATATTACCAACTGTCATCAGGATGGCAAACATGGAGCCGGCGATGCGTTTGTCGGTGATGCCCATTGAGAAGGTTGAGTAGACTGTCCAGTGGAAGGCGACTACGATGCCCCAGATTACGCCCACGACAAGAATGGTATTGATGCCGGTTGCTTTGCTAAAAATAAAGCCGCCAACCGTGACCATCGAAACGGTGCTGAGTGCCGCATTTCTGATGCCGATTTTGTTAATAAGCCAGCCTAAAATAAGTGCGCCAATGACCATGCCTAGACCTTTGAACATGCCGTAGCGACCAAGTATGGCGGGGCTGATTTGAAGCTCATCGCTCATATAAAGAGTGACGAGACCGTCTATGCCCTGGAAGGTTGTCCATGCTAGGATGATGAAGAAGATATAGAGCAAATAATTGGGACGAATGAGTTGTTTGAAGGCTCCCCAGTTGAATTTTTCACGTTGGGCGCGTTGATCTGGTTCTTTGACTTGGAAAACCATGATGAGCGGAAATAGAATAATGACACCCATTACTAAGAAAATTGCTGAAAATCCCATCCGCTCGGCGATGATGCCAAAAACGAGTGAAAGAATGATGAAGCCTGCCGCTCTACCGCCTGTCATCACGCTTTGAACGCGAGCGTGATCTTCTGGCTCGGTGATGTCTACCGCGAGGGCATCGGCGGTTGCGTCGAAGAGAGTCATCGCAGATACGGCGATGAGAACGACCGCTGTCATGGCACCAAATTGATCGGCAGGGCTAATCCAAAATGCAGAGCCAAAAGCCACCGCAGATAGAATCACGCCGAGTGCCATATAGGGGACTCTGTACCCTTTCCCGAAAAAGTTGACGCGGTCGCTGAGAATGCCAAATACCCACTTGAGCATGAAGGGGACGAGGGCTAATCCCGCCAGTGTGGCGATTTTGTCGGCAGGGATGCCTTCTGCGTTGAGATGGGGTTTGAAGAAGTTGAGTTGGTAGGCTTGGATGACGCCTTGCACAAAATAGAGTGCGCCGAACATATAGAAGAGAAAATTGCGGGATTTGTTAGTTTGCATGGGGAGAGTCTCCTTTGGGGTTTTCTTTAGATGATTGTACCAAAGGATGGAACGCAGATTTCACAGATTAGGCAGATTTGCGCGGATTTAAAAACTTTTGTTTTATAATTGGTGTGTTGTTAAAATTTTATGTTTATTTAAAATATTCGCGTCATTCGCAAATTCGCTTTTAGCGTAGCGACATTCGCGTTAAAAACTTAGGAGAAAAAATGATCAAAACCTACGACACCATCATCATCGGCTCCGGCGCGGGCGGGCTAACCGCCGCTGTAGCCCTCGCCCAAGCTGGGCAAAAAGTCCTCGTCTGCGAGCAACACGGTAAGCCCGGTGGGTGGACACATTCTTTCACTCTCAACGGATACCGTTTTAGCCCCGGCGTTCACTATATCGGCGGGATTGAAGAGGGCGGCTCGCTCAATCGTACTTATCGCGGGTTGGGCGTATCGAACCATCTTGAATTTTGCGAACTTAACCCTGAGGGATTCGATCATATCGTCATTGGCGATAAGCAATACGATTTCCCCAAAGGCAAAGAAAATCTCAAAGCCAAACTTACCGAATACTTCCCGCACGAAGCGAAGGGCATCGAAGGCTATATCGAAATGGTCGATAAAATGGTCGTTGGCGTAAACTCTTTGGGCAAAGTCAAAAATGCCAAAACTGCGGTCACGGCGGCGGGAAACTCCATGTCACTTTTGCGCTGGGCAACCCGTTCGGGGCAAGATTTAATCGAGCATTTCATCACCGATCCCATTTTGCGCGGCGTTCTCGCGGGGCAATCGGGCGATCACGGGATGCCGCCTTCGCAGGTGAGCGCATTTGTCCACGCCGGCATCACGCATCATTATTTCAACGGCGGCTTCTATCCGCGCGGCGGCGCATTCGCCATTCCCCGCGCCTTTCTTCGGGAGTTGAAGCAAGCCGGGGGCGAGATTCGTCTCCGTACTTCTGTAGAAAAGATTCTGATTGAAGATGGGAAGACGATCGGGATTCGTCTCGCAGATGGGGAAATCATCCATTCAAAAAATGTTGTTTCAAATGCGGATCCGGAAGTCACCTTCGGCAAATTAATTGGTCGGGAATCCCTGAGCCAAAAGCTCGTTAACAAGCTGGATCGCGTGACGTATTCGACCTCTGCCCTGAGCTTGTTTTTTGCAGTGGACATGGATCTCCGCGCCGCTGGGCTGGATTCCGGCAACTTCTGGTTCTACGATGACGAGGACGTGGGCGGGGCGTACGAAGATGGTCTGACAGATGCCGTGCTAAAAGCCGAGATGCCCAGCTCGATGTTCTTGACGGTGACAACGCTCAAAGATCCCTCAAAAATGCACGGCGGACACCACACCTGCGAAGCCTTCACCTTTGTAGATTATGGTGCGTTCGAGCAATGGTCGAATTCAAGAAAAAGTGACAGGCCCGCTGGCTACGAAGCAGAAAAAGAAGAATTGGCAGAAAAATTATTTAGAAAATTAGAGAAGCATGTGCCGGGGATCAGTAAAAATATCGTCTTCTGGAGTTTAGCGACCCCACTGACGAATGAACACTATCTCAATGCGACACGCGGTAACCAATATGGAATCTCGAAAAGCAGGCGGCAGGTGGGGCCGGGCGCGTTTCCGATTAGGACAGAGATTGACGGGTTATTCTTGTGTGGGGCGAGTACGCTCAGTCATGGCGTTGCCGGTGTGACTGCCTCAGGCATTGCCGCGGCAAAAAGCATTTTGGGATGCAAAACATCTGATTTATTTACTCAAAATGGCGCAGAAATGAAGATTTATCCCTCTGATGATATTTCGGCATGGCCCGAAAATTTACAAGATAGGATTGAGCGAGGCAAAGAGAAATAAGCGCAAGAAATAGAACGCGGATTTTACGGATTTAACAGATTTACACGGATTTTTAAAAGCTTTTAAATGTTTTTGAAATCTGCGTAGATCTGCCTAATCTGTTGAATCCGCGTTCTGTCTTTTTACCATCGTGATAAAATCTCCCTCATGAAAATTTTCCTTGATTCCATCGGCTGTAGACTCAATCAAGCCGAAATAGAACGTATTGCCCTTCAATTCCGCGCCGCGGGGCATGAGATAGTCGGCACCGCTGAAAATGCGGATATAGCAGTCGTCAACACCTGCACCGTGACTCGCAACGCCGCCGCAGATTCGCGCAAGGTTATTCGGCGTGCTACCAATGCAGGGATAGAAGAAATTATCGCCACAGGTTGCTGGGCAACGATGGAGCCTGAAAAAGCGGCTGAACTTTCACGCCACGTTGTTCATAACGATGAAAAAGAAAATTTAGTTGCTAATTATCTTAACCTTAAACCTGAGATCTTCGACCTTGAGCCTCTAGAAAGAATTCCGCTTCCCGGATACCGCGCTCGTACCCGTGCCTTCATCAAAGTGCAAGATGGCTGTGATAATGAGTGTACTTTCTGCATCACAACTGTTGCGCGTGGGGCAGGGATTTCGCGTCCCCTTGATGAAATCATCACCGATATTCAATCTGCGGTGGCTGGTGGAGCGAGAGAAGTTGTTTTGACAGGCGTGCATCTTGGGTCGTGGGGACAAAATTTCAGCAACGCTCCTGATTTGAGCTTGCCACTCTCCAAGTTAATTAAATCCATCCTTGCGCAAACCTCTGTCCCTCGCCTGCGTCTTTCTTCTTTAGAGCCGTGGAATATAGAACCGGACCTTTTCGAACTCTGGCGCGATCCACGTTTGATGCCTCATCTTCATCTTCCTCTACAATCGGGGAGTGATAGTGTTTTACGCAGAATGAGACGTAATACCACGCGAGAGGAATTCAGAGCTTTAGTCGCCTCTGCTCGTGCGGTTATGCCCAATGTGGCTATCACCACCGATATTATCGCTGGCTTCCCTGATGAGAGCGAGGAAGAATTCGCCGAAACCCTGGAATTTGTGCGTGAAATGAATTTTGCAGGTGGGCATATTTTTACTTATTCCCCGCGTGAAGGCACACCTGCCTCTCGAATGAAAAAACAATTAGATAAGAAAACCCGCAAGTCGCGCAATGCTAAATTGCGGGAAGTTTTTACAGAAATGGAACTGAATTACCGTAATAAATTTATCGGTGAAAAAACGGATGTTTTATGGGAATCCAGCAAAGAGTTAGAAAGCGGTGATTTTCAAATGCAGGGATTGACGGGGAATTATCTGCGTGTCCGAGCGACAGCATCCGAGCCGAGATGGAATCAGGTTGATAAGGTTTCTTTGGTCAAAATAGATGAGGACGTGGTTTTAGGGGAAATTCTTTAGCCACGGATTACACAGATTTCACTAATATAAGAGCAAAAACCCGAGTAAGTCGTGAAATCAGTGGCTAAGTTTTTATTAATTCGCTTAAATCTGATTTCAAAATCCTCTCCAGCTCCCCAAAATTCTCCTCGCGGGTCTCAAGAAATAAAAAGCCAAAAACGGGAAACTCTCTATAATCAATCTTTCGTAACTCGAGCGAATTTTCGAAATTCGCCAAGAGCGCGTCATAATCAAACTCAGCGATTTCTTCGCCTGCGCAGCCTGTTGAATTATCTAGTACCACCAAGCTGTAGAGTTTTCCCGCTCGTGTAGATAGGATTTCATCCCAATCAGGTTTTTTGTTTTCAAAATAATAAACATAAGGATTAAATCCATAAGCAGACGCGGTCATATCTGCTGTTGTGCACCAGCCTCCAAAACGGAGAGGATTAACTTCGATGGGGACAATCTGACCTGTCTCTGTGCGCCGCACTTCAACGTGGACAGGGAAATTGCTCATCTTTGCCAAACTGCCAATTTTTTGAAGCCAATTTGTGAAATCGCCTAAATTTTCTTCAATCACTTCTTTTGATGTGATGTAAATTCTATCGCTGACATCATTCGCTGAAGAAAAGAGATGTTTGTAAATCCCTAAAATTATAGGCTTTCCATTCTCATTAAAATAAGCATCAAAAGCAAATTCTTCGCCTTCTATATTTTCTTCAATGATGAAGCTAGTTGTATCTAAAACTTCAGCGGGATAAAGTTCATCTTTTTGTGCGGTCTCTGCTTTTATCGCCGCTTTTACCTCTTTCCATTCTTCGACGGATGAAACTTTATGTACGCCTAAGCTGAAAAACCCCACGTTGGGTTTGATGATGAAGGGGATGGGAATTTTATCGATAACTACATCATCTAATTCAGAGAAAGCGACTTCTTGAAAATAAAAGTCGGGGAGCATCGGGCGCATCAATTCACGAAACTTTGCCTTATTTTTGAATGTCTCGATTTTGGCAGGCAGATCGGTGAAGGCTAAGTTATCTGCGATCCAGCCAATTGCATTTTCAGAGTTGGTGTAAATTCGTGTGTCAGCGTTTGCGCGTATCCAGTTTGTCGCGTTTTGTTCAGATAAAAGATTATCGGCGGCGCCTAAGCCAAAACCACGGGTGGCTTCGGTATCTACAATGGGGATGTTAAATTTAATACTGGTTTCTTTCAAGAAATTCGAAAGATAGGGTTTATCTACAAGAATCATTTTTTCTCCGTTTTTTTAACACGAATGACGCGAACAGGCAAATTACGCGAATAAAAGCTTAAAAATATTCGTGCAATTCGCTCATTCGTGAAAAGTCACGTTAAATTTTTATACTTACCTTAGTGTGGGGTACTTTCAACTTTCCGCTTTCACCCTTCAACTTGCTCTGGCTTTTCCCCAAAATACTGATAATAGCGCACCTCAAGAGCCCCATTAAATAATTTCCGTGTTTTATTCGGGCGCGCGCGCTTGAAATAATCAGGGAACTTTTTGTCCGCCGTCAGTACATAGAGTGACCAGCCCAACTTATTTCTGAAAGTTTTATGCAACGAAATATAGATATTGTTCAACTCAGCGTATCCACCCATTTTCACGCCGTAGGGGAAATTTGAAACCACAATGCCATGTTCTTGGTCGATCCACAACTCTTTTATATCTTTTTGCTCAAATACGATGTCTTTTGCAACGCCCGCCGCCTTTGCATTAGATTTGCTGGCATAGATCATTTCTTCGTCAATATCGTAGCCGAAAAGATTTAAATCTTTATCGGATATGATGCTGGAGCGCGCGTGGTCTCTGGCTTGCTTCCACGCAGTAGACGGAATTCGGTCCCAATCTTCTGATGCGAACGCCCGATTCAGCCCGGGCGCAATATTGCGCCCGATCATCGCCGCTTCGATGAGTATTGTGCCAGACCCACACATCGGGTCAAGCAATAAGCGCTCATCTCGCCAAAAACTGAGTTGAACAAGTGCCGCCGCCAAAGTCTCTTTCAGTGGTGCTGGTCCCGCGTGGATTCTATAGCCGCGCCGATTTAGTCCTGTGCCAGAGGTATCGAGAGTCAGTGTAGCTATATCTTTGCGAATTGATACTTTTACGGGGAATTCCGCACCATCTTCCTGAAACCAATTTGTGTCATATTCATCACCCAAACGCTCCACGATCGCCTTTTTGACAATAGATTGGCAAGCGGGCACACTTTCTAAGGTTGAATTTACAGAAACACCATTAACGGTGAATATGCCGTCTTCTTCGATCCACTCTTCCCAGGGGAGGGCGTAAGTGCCTTCGTAGAGCGTATCAAAATCTTTGGCTTCAAATTCGCCCATTTTGAGCAAAATACGGTCAGCAGAGCGGAGCCATAAATTGAGAGTCGGAATATCTTCTGGCGTGGCTTCAATTTCAACTTTCCCGTTTGAAACGTGTACATTGTGAAAACCAAGAGCTTGTAACTCGCGTTTAACGACGGCTTCTAGCCCGAAGGAGAGGGTAGCGATGAGAGTGATTTTATTTTTCATGAGAGGGTATCTTTTTTGTATTGGGTAAGGGATAAAAAATGTTAATTTCGTTTTTTAACACGAATTTTACGAATTGGCGAATAACGCGAATTTAAAATGATAAGGGTTTTGTTCATCAAACCTTTATGAGGGTAAAAAACTCGCCGTTAAACATAAGCTAATTATACGTGATTCGTTGTTTTAACGGGGGATGAATTGAGATATGACCAAGTTGATTAAGCGGTATCAAGCCCAAAATACGTGCGACGCGGCAAGTCATCCTTAAAATTTGTCAGACAACTGTCCTTTTTCCCTATCCATCTTAAATGATTTGGTATATAATCCAAGTTGTCTGACAACCTTAAACTTTTAACCTTAAACCTTTAGGAGACCCAAATGGCTAAAATTGACTTGACCGTGATGAAAGAACGCCGAGACCGTGCTGTGCAACGTGCTCGTGAGAAGAATATCATTTTGCCCACAATGGCACAGATGAAAAACCCTGATTTGATCCCCGATAAGATCAAAGAGCAATTAAAAGATGTTGGTTTGTGGGATATTAATCCCCTTAACCTTTTCCGTATTACCTGGAAGAATGAAGCAAAAGAGAGCGGCGGGCAATTTGGCGATGTGAATTATCTTGAGCTGCCCAAAGAATTGACCGGTGTGGATGCTCGTATCGTTGTTATGGTGGGGAAATGGTTCCCGACTGGTGCGCATAAAGTTGGTGCAGCATATGGTTGTTTGGTGCCTCGCCTTGTGACCGGGCAATTTGACCCGACCACACAAAAAGCCGTTTGGCCCTCTACAGGCAATTATTGCCGTGGTGGCGCGTATGATTCAGCGCTACTGGGCTGCGAATCGATTGCGATTTTGCCCGAAGAGATGTCTAAAGAGCGTTTCGATTGGTTGGCAGAGGTTGCTGATGAGACGATCAAAACCCCTGGTAGCGAATCGAATGTGAAAGAAATTTTCGATAAATGCTGGGAATTACGCGAATCTGGCGAAGAATTGATGATCTTTAATCAATTCGACGAATTTGGCAATTATCTCTGGCATTATGAAATCACTGGTCATGCAATGGAAGAAATTTTGCAGAAAGTGATGGGACCGAATGATAAATATCGCGGTATGGCTTCTGCAACCGGTTCTGCCGGAACGATTGCCAGCGGCGATTATTTGAAACAGATTTACCCTGATAGCAAAATTATAGCCAGCGAAGCTCTCCAATGCCCGACCTTGTTAGAGAATGGCTATGGCGCGCACCGCATTGAAGGTATCGGCGATAAACACGTCCCGTGGATCCATAACTCCAAGAATACCGACATGGTTGTGGCAATTGACGATAATGCTGTTGTTAATATCAGCCGCCTTTTCAATGAAAAAGAAGGACAAGCATATCTTAAGAAACAGGGTGTTTCAAATGAGGTTATTTCTCAACTTGGTTTGCTCGGTTTCTCCGGGATTTCCAACGTCCTTTCTGCTATCAAAGCTGCTAAATACTATGAAATGGGCGAGAATGACGTTATGCTGACGGTCTTGACCGATTCAATGGATCTATACCAATCACGCCTTGAAGAAATGCACGAAGAACACGGTGAATACACTGAAGCAGATGCTTCTGCTGATTATGCTCGCTGGCTGATCGGGCAAACGACCGATAATCTTGAAGAATTGCGCTATACTGATCGCCGCCGTGTTCACCAGCTCAAATACTTCACTTGGGTTGAGCAACAAGGTAAAACCTACGAAGAAATTCAGGATCAATGGTACGGTGAAGATTATTTCACTGGCATTCAGGAACAGGCTGAAGAAATTGATGCGCTGATCGATGAGTTCAATAAGGATGTAGGGCTTCTTTAGGAGACCTAAGACTTTAGACTTTAGCAAAGACCGAAGATTTTATTCTTCGGTCTTTTTTTTGTATAGATTGGTGGATTAAAAAGACTCCCGATTTTGGGAACCTTGTGTTGACATGAAAAGCGGACCTATTTAGATGTGGGTGGTGGAGTTTTTTGCGGGGTAGGGACTGGAGCCATTAGCATAGTCAGGACTAGAACCGAAAATTAGTTGTAGATAAGAGAATGAGGTTGAGAATTTGAGAACTTCATCTTGATGATGTTCAAGCTAATTATTCAATAATTTATTGAGAACCACTTGCATATTTTCGCGGTAGATTTGGATTGCCTTGCGACCTTCATCTGTCAAGCGGATTAGTGTGCGCGGAACCCGGTCTACAAACTCTTTGGTGATACTTACATAACCTGCTTCTTCCAGCTTGCGAAGATTTGGAGAGAGATTACCGCGCGTGAGCCCAGTTTGATTGAGTAAAAAGGTGAAGTCTGCACTTTCTACAATTGATAGGTAAGCCAAAATTTTCAAGCGAGTAGGCGCATGGATGGTTGCGTCAATGTTTTCGATGGGTTGTAAAGGCTCACCATCGGTCTCATTAGGAGCCATAGATATCACCTTCAGCATTTGGATACTTTCTGGTGAAGCGCACCAGATGAATAATGCCAGAGATCAGGATTCCGACTCCTAAAAGCAGGATTGGTAGAAATTCACGGGTTTCGAGTATTTGCCCTGTGATAGTCAGGAATAGACTCAACAGCATATAAGCATAGAACCGCCGTATTCCAGTGATGAGTCCCGACATCATAAAGCTAATTGCGCCGACCAAGCCGTAGAACAGGATTGTATATTCCCGAATCCACTGCACGAAAGATGGAGGAGATTCGCCAGTCACGAGAAAGAATAATATTCCCAGAACGAAAAAGGATAGCAATCCCATTATCAGAAAAGCGGTAACCATTCTGCCTTGCCCGCCATGCTCTGAATCGAATTTGACATAGCCAAAGCGTGGAGCCGTGATGCGCTTCTTAAGCGGAACGTAGAGGGTGATGGGGAGCCAGCCCAGAAAAGTGAATGCTGATTGATCAAAAGCCATCATAGCTGCAAAGGCTATGATCATCCAGCCAATCAGCAGGTCAACCAACCCATCCTGATGATAGGACATATAGGTTTTCTTTGCCAAACGTTTAAGATCTTGATTTTGTGACATAGCCGCTTCCTTGTAAACTAGTTTAGTTTCTAAATAAGTATAGAAATATTATACAGATAACGCATAGTTTGTCAAGGGTTATTTAAAATGTCAAAATTTTCAGAAGATTTTATTTGCGACTGCAAATAACTCGCTCCGTTGACGTCAATGGTCGTCCCCGTCGAGTATATTTACCAATAATGATGTACCAACTCGCGGATGTGGCGATCATAAATAACGCGAACTTGGCTCATTGCTTCCTCAGAGAGCGGGGGTAAGTCTGATATGGAGAAGTTCTCCTCTGCCTGCGATGGACGCTTTGCGCCAGGGATGGCACAGGTCACTGCATCGAACATTAATATCCAGCGCAAGGCGAATTGCACCATGCTCATATTAGCAGGGCAAATTGCTTTAAGTTCTTCAACAGCTTCTAGACCAGTTTCATAGTCAACGCCAGAGAAGGTTTCTCCGCGATCAAAGGCTTCGCCGTGACGGTTGAAGGCACGATGATCATCAGTATCGAAGGTGCTGTCTGCTTTTAATTTACCCGTCAACATGCCAGATGCCAAGGGCACGCGTGCTAAGATTCCTACCTGCCGCTTTTTTGCTTCTTCAAAGAAAAGCTCAGTAGGACGGTGGCGGAAGATATTGAAGATGATTTGTACACTTTGCACGTTGGGGTATTCAATTGCTTTCAGTGCCTCTTCTACTTTTTCAACGCTCACACCGTAATAGTGGAGTTTTCCCGCCTTAACGAGATCATCAAGCACACCAAAGACCTCGGGCATATAATAGACGTCAGTTGGTGGGCAATGGAGTTGAAGCAAGTCAAGGGCTTCTGTACCCAGATTTTTCAGGCTACGTTCTACAAAAGCAGTGATATTTTCGCGATTATAGCCCTCTGTCAGATGCGGGTCTAGTCGCCGCCCAGCTTTGGTCGCGATATAGATGCGTTCAGAGTGGTCTCGACGTAATTGTGCCAATAATCGCTCGCTACGACCATCTCCGTATACATCAGCCGTGTCAAAGAAATTAACACCAAGCTCTACAGCCCGATGTAATGCCGCTAGCGATTCTTCATCTTTGACAGGACCCCAAGTCCCACCGATTGCCCATGCCCCAAAACTCATCTCTGAAACTTTCCAGCCTGTTCGCCCTAATGCTCTATATTTCATAATTATTTTCTCCTGATAATCTTTAACTACCCTCTCAAATAACTCGCCCCATTCACATCAATGATCGTTCCTGTCGAGAACTTCGATTCTTCTGCTGCGAGAAAGATAACCGCATACGCAACTTCTTCGGGCTTGGCGACGCGCCCCGTTGTGCTTTGGTTGCGAATGGAATCGCCCATCTCACCTTCAAGGACGTGGGTGACCATCTCTGTTTCTACGAAGCCGGGGGCAACTACGCCGAGATAAATATTCTCAGGAGCCAATTTCTGAGCCAGCGATTGGGTCATCGCGTTCAGACCGGCTTTGCTCGCACCATAGGCAGGCATTTCTGGCTCACCCCGAAAGGCACCGCGTGATGAGACGTTTACGATCCGCCCGCCGCCATGTTGAAGCATATATTGCGTTGCCCAATAGATGACGTTTGCAGGTGCGCGCAAGTTGACCGAGAGAATTCTGTCCCAGCTTTCTTGCCATTCTTCGTAGTCAACTTTGTCTATGGAGTGGCGTTGCGAAACCCCAGCGTTATTGACGACAATATCTAGCCCACCCAGCGCTTTTACGGTATTCGCGATCATCTTTTCGATGAGTTCAGGTTTCGAGACATCAGTTTGCACAAGGGTATGTCCCTCGCCATCCAAACCATCCAAAGTCTTCTGCGCTGCTTCAGCATTGTGCACAAAGTTGATCGCTACTTTTGCGCCACGTTTTGCGAATGCTTCTGCACAGGCCTTTCCAATTCCGCGTGAGCCACCCGTAATCAACACCCGTTTTCCTGAAAAATTCATTCTAGCCTCCTCTTGCCTAATTTCTGATTGCCAATCACCTAATTCCTAATCCCTATTCTACATGATAAAATCAACTCATGCAGATCATTCTCACCCACGAGCAAGCCGATTTTGATGCTCTTGCCTCGCTCTTTGCTGCATCTTTGCTCAACGAGCAGGCGGTGCCTGTTTTGCCGCGTCGTCTTAATCGTAATTTGCAGGCTTTTCTCACGCTTTATGGGCGCGAGTTTCCCTTTGTAGACCCGCGTGATCTCTCTGGCGAAAAAATCGAAACAGCCCTGCTCGTGGATACGCAATCTTTAGTCACGCTAAAAGGAATGGGGAAGAAGACGCGCATCCGCGTTTTGGATCATCATCCGCTTAGAGAAAACCTGCCCGACGATTGGCAAATCACCGTTGATGAAACAGGCGCGACGGTAACGCTCCTGACCGAAAGTTTGCGTGATGCCAATCAACATCTTTCTGTGCCCCAAGCAACTCTGCTTCTACTCGGCATATATGAAGATACAGGGTCATTATCCTATGTCAGCACCACGCCTCGTGATGTTCGTGCCGCCGCCTGGCTTCTTGAGCAGGGAGCCAGCCTAAATATCGCCGCCGATTTTCTCAACACGCCCCTCTCTCCCAAACAGCGCGAAATCTATGAGTTACTCAGCGCTAATGCCAAGACTCATGAAATCAATGGACATCAGGTTGTCATCGCCTGTGGTGACGCACAAGCTTTAGACGAAGAAATTTCTTCCCTTGCCCACAAACTCCGTGACCTTCTTGAACCTGATGCGCTCTTTATCCTCGTCAAAACCAAAGAAGGGATTCGCCTCGTCGCGCGCTCTTCTTCAGATAATATCCACGTCGGCAAAATCGCCGCAGAATTTGGCGGTGGCGGGCATCCCCGCGCGGCAGCTGCGCTCATAAAAGAACACCCTCTCCCTTCGGGAGAGGGTTGGGATGAGGGCGGGGACGCAGAAAACGCCCAACATAAGGGAAGCAAGCCAAATGCCACGCGCGTTCCCTGCGCCCATCTCCTCAAGATTCTCCCAGGCTATATCCAACCATCCATCACAGTCGCTGAGATCATGTCCCGTGGTCCGCAAGTGCTTTCTCTGGAGACACCAGTAGAAGAAGCCGCTCAATTGATGCAGCGGTTTGGTTATGAGGGCTATCCCGTAGTTGAAGATGGGAAAGTGGTTGGGTTGCTCAATCGACGCTCTGTTGATCGGGCAATTTCTCATCATTTGGATATGACAGCCGCCAGCCTAATGGACGCCGGTGAAGTAACCGTTGCACCAAATGATGCGCTCACCACACTTCAAGAACGAATGACTGACAGCGGCTGGGGGCAGATTCCTGTTGTGGACAAAGGCGAAGTGATTGGTATCGTAACGCGCACGGATTTACTCAAAACCCTTGCGCCAGATACGCCACATGCAGCTGAAACAAATTATGCCGCCTTGCTTGAAAGCGCACTCCCCAAAGTACGCTTGGACTTGATCCGTAAAGTGGCAGATGCGGCAGCCGAACAGCGTGTAGCTCTTTACTTGGTCGGTGGCTTTGTCCGCGATCTAATTCTCGAACGTCCCAGCCTGGATTTTGACTTCGTCGTTGAAGGCGATGCGATTGCTCTTGCATCAAATTTGGTAAAAAAATATGGTGGGCGTATAACCAAGCACGATCGCTTTGGCACTGCAAAATGGTTTCTTGAGGGTTCAAAATTTAAAGTCGAAAGTTTAAAGATTGAAAGTGACCGCCTCGAATCTTCAACCTTCAACCTTCAATCTTCAGCCTTGCCAACTTTCCTTGATTTTATTACCGCCCGCAAAGAATTCTACAAAAGTCCCACAGCCCTTCCCACCGTTTCTCGCGGTAGCATCAAGCTTGATTTGCACCGCCGTGATTTCACCGTCAATACGCTTGCTCTGCGCCTTGATAGATCGCATTATGGTGAGCTGCACGATCACTGGGGCGGTTTGGTCGATCTTGAGCGCGGGCTTGTCCGTGTTTTACATTCCCTCTCCTTTGTGGATGACCCCACCCGCATCTTGCGCGCCATCCGTTTCGAGCAGCGTTTTAGTTTTACGCTCGGCATTCGCACCAGAGAGTTAATGGATGAAGCGCATCGGCTTCTTGCCAAGCTAACGGGGCAACGAATTCGGCACGAATTGGATTTGATACTGGATGAGCCTCACGCAGTGGAGATGTTTACGCGCCTTATAGAGCTGGATTTGCTCCCCGCCATCTCTCCTGCCCTCAAACGCGACCTTGGGCTTGCTGACCGTTTAAATACCGCCTTCAACACCTCGCAGCCTCCAGAATTTGGTGAGATCGAAAGAATTGCTCATCTGAGCAAGCGCCGCGCCTTGGGTTATCTGGTTTGGCTGCTACCTCTATCGATAAAGGATTTGCGTATCGTTTGCAAAAGATTACATTTTCATGCTTCACTAGAAGATGCCCTCTTCGCAACAAGAAGCCTCTGTGACGATCTCCCATCCCTGTTAGATGCCAAAGCCAGCGAATGGGCAATGCGCCTCGATGGGATTCCGCCTCTTGCACTTTACGCCGCATCTCTTTGCCCTATTGATAAGATTTTACGTGAGCGTATCGGGCAATATATCTCCACGTGGCGGCATATCCAGCCCACTATTGGTGGTGAAGAATTAAAAGAACGTGGCTTATCTCCAAGCCCACGTTATAAAGAAATATTATCCCAGCTCCGTGCCGCCTGGCTAGATGGGGAAGTGAAGAACGAAAAAGAAGAAATTGCTTTTTTAGAAAACTTGCTTGAAGAAAAATAGAACGCTAAATCTGTAAAATCCACGTTCCATCTATTGCCCCTTTGTCACCTTTCTGACCCTTGAATCCCATGACTAACTACAAACGCATTATCATCAAAATAGGCACCAGTGTCCTCACCAGCGGCAGCCCCCAGCTAGACCGCCCCAAAATGATTAACATCGTCAGCGAATGTGCAGAGTTGCATAAGCAGGGTGTGGAAATCATCGTCGTCAGTTCAGGCGCGGTTGCAGTTGGTAAGCATCGCCTGGGATTTCCTGAACTCCCGGGCACAATGGCAAGCAAGCAACTTTTTGCCGCTGTGGGGCAAAGCCGACTCATGCATGTTTGGGAGCAACTTTTTGAGATTTACGGTCTTCAGGTGGGGCAAATTTTGCTCACCCGCTCTGATATTGAAGGCCGCTCTCGCTATCTCTATGCTCGAGAAACCTTAAATGCTTTATTAGCACAGGGCGTTATCCCCATCATCAACGAGAATGATGCCGTTGCCACCGAAGAAATCAAACTTGGCGACAACGATAATCTCTCCGCGATGGTTGCGATGTTGGCAGATGCCGATTTGCTCATCATGCTTACCGACCAACCGGGTTTATTCACCTCTGACCCAACCAAAAACCCCGATGCAAAATTGATTGAAGAAGTCAATAGTATAGATGAAATTATGGACGTGGAAATTTCCCCCAGCGAAAGTGGTTTAGGCACAGGCGGCATGCTTACCAAACTAAAAGCTGCTGATTACGCCCGCCGCTCTGGGGCAGATGTCGTCATTGCTGCAGGTGCCGCGTCTAATGTAATATCTCGTGTTTTCCAAAAAGATTCAGTCGGCACACGTTTCCCCGCCATCTCGACACCCCTCGAAAGACGCAAACGCTGGATTTTAGCCCGCGCCTCCGCTGGCAAAATTTTTATCGATAGCGGAGCAGCACAAGCCCTTGTCAAAAACGGGCGCAGTTTGTTGTCGGCAGGCGTTTTGAAGGTCGAAGGACAGTTCAAGCGTGGTGAGACAATCTCCATTCTCAACCAAAATAATGAAGAATTGGCACGTGCTATCGCCAAATATAACAACGAAGACCTTGATAAAATAAAAGGGAAACAATCGGACGAAATCACAGAAATTTTGGGGTATTTCTATGGCGCTGTCGCTGTGCATCGAAATGATTTAATTTTATTGGGATGAAAAACCGGAACGCGCGCTTGATTTGAACTTGCTTGCCGCTAGTCAGCATCTTCTTGGCGTGGAGTTTTTCTGCTCTTTCTCGCAGAAATGCTCTGCGTTGCGATATTTTTTATAGTCAAAAGGAAAAAATATGACAAACTTAACTCTAATGGGAAAAAACGCCAAATCTGCCAGTCGAGTATTAGCAACACTTTCGAGCGCAGAAAAGAACGCCGTTTTGCATCTTATCGCTGATGAAATAGAATCCCAAGTAGATTTTGTTTTGGCAGAAAACGCCAAAGATATTGACGATGGGAAAGATGCTGGCTTAAGTCAAGCAGTTTTGGATAGATTGCTTCTCACCGAAAAACGCGTCCAGGCACTTGCAGATGATACGCGTAGCGTTGCGATTTTGGTTGACCCCGTAGGCTCGTTAATTGATGCGAAAGTCCTCCCAAATGGTTTGCGCCTCAGCAAACGCCGAATCCCGATCGGGGTTTTGGGTGTGATATATGAAGCCCGCCCAAACGTGACCATTGATATCGCCGCTCTCAGTCTGAAAACAGGCAACGCAGCAATTTTGCGTGGGGGTAAAGAAACTTTGCGTAGCAATTTGGCACTTGGAGAAATTATTCAGAGTGCCTTAAAAAAAGCCGATTTGCCTACAAGCGCAATTCAGGTGATTGATACTCCCGACCGCGCCCTCGTAAAAGAACTTTTGAGATTAGATAAATATGTAGATATGCTTATTCCGCGCGGCGGTGCGGGGTTACATCGTTTGTGCATTGAAGAATCAACCATCCCCGTCATCACTGGTGGGATGGGAATTTGCCATATCTTTGTAGATGAGTCTGCTGATTTGGCGCGGGCTGTTGATATCGTAGAGAATGCGAAGGTACAGCGTCCCAGCGTGTGCAATGCTTTGGATACGCTCCTTGTTCACCCGGCGGTGGCAGCAGAATTTATCCCGCAGGTGGCTGCCCGGTTGGTGCAAAGCAAGGTTGAGTTAAGAGCGGAGCCGCAGGCTTTGTCCATCCTGGAAAATATTGACGCAGATGTGAATCCCGCTGGAGAAAATGATTTTGATACGGAATGGCTATCTTTGATTTTAGGGGTTAAGGTGGTAGATGATTTGGATGAAGCGATTGCCCACATCCACGCGCATAGCACGGAACATTCGGATAGTATTTTGACGAATAACTTGGAGAACGCGAACCGTTTTGTGAATGAAGTCAACTCATCGGCGGTTTATGTGAATGCCAGCACACGTTTCACCGATGGCGGGCAATTTGGCTTGGGTGCAGAGGTGGCGGTGAGCACCCAAAAATTGCACGCTCGCGGCCCGATGGGCTTGGAAGAATTGACAACTTATAAATGGGTGGTGATTGGGGATGGGCACGTGCGAGAGTAGCCATAAAGAGAAAGACTTCCGAATTCTTAAAGAATTCGGAAGTCTTGTGTTTTACCGATAATGCTTCTTCAGCTCCGAAGCATATTTCATCCCCACACTATCTTTATTTTCACGCAACCAATCTGATAGATGCGTTTTTGCGCGCGGCGGCTCAGAGGAAACCAGCAGACCTGCCATTAAGCCATCCACTTCACCCTGAGTGAGCACTACATCGCCAACAAAAGCTCCGATGATTTGGGATGCCCACAAAGCCAATTTGGGCGACATTTTTATCAGCCGTGCGGGGCGACCAATTTCTTTCGCAACAACTTGTATCATTTCTTTAAAAGTGAAAATATCTGGTCCCACTGTGTCTGTAATAATGTTTTCGCTAATCCCGCTCATCTCAACAGCGAGATCAGCGTAGTTTTCCACAAAGATCGGTTGCAGAGAGTAGCTTCCATCGCCGAGCAAGCCAAAAAGGGGGAAGTTCCGCAGCAACCAAGCGATATTATTCACTAGAATATCTTCATCCCCAAACAAGACAGTTGGGCGCAGAATCGCATATCCCAAAGAAGATGCCTTAATTGCCTCCTCCAACTCTGCTTTTCCGCGGAAATAGGGTAAATCCGAATCCATGCTGGAGTTGGTGATGCTGGTGTGCACAATCCGCTTCACGCCCGCTCGCTCTGCCGCACGGATGAGTGTTTTTGTATTGCTCACAGCGCGGTCGTGGGTATTATCGCCATGAGAAAAGCGCACCCAGTAGGTGTTGAAGAGAATGTCCACACCCGCCAGAGTCTCGGTGAGTTTTTCGGGGTTTTCAAAATCAAATGGGTAGGCTTTCACCTGCCCGCCAAATGGATTTGGATTGTCGGGATGCCCCGTGAGCGTGATGACTTCATCGCCGCGCGCCAGTAGACGTTGGGTGATATATTTTCCGGTATAGCTGAAAGCCCCAGTTACTGCAATTTTCATTTTGATCTCCTTAAGAGCTAAACACGAAGGGCACGAAGAAACATAAAGAAAAAACTTTTTATACTTTGAGAACCTTTGTGTTTAAAAGTATTATTTTTTCAACAGCCCAATCACTTTTTGGACTGTATTCTGATTCATTGTTTCTAACGCGGTGATGACGCGAACTAGATTATCGAGATTATCAAAGAAGGATTTCATCTCTGCGACGCGGTTTTCAGCGAAATCCCATTCTTCGGTCCGTTCCTGATTTGGGCTTGCTTGCAGATCCATAAGCGTGGTACCGACCGAATCAATTGCGCGGCTAAACTCGCTATTTTCGCGTCCCTTCAGAATGGAGCGGATGGACTTATAGAAATCATCTTCCGCAAGATAATAATCTTTTCTATCGCCCAATTTCGTTTGGCGATGGACTAATCCCATTCGTGCCAAAGTGCGGACACTGGTGCTGATTGCGCCTTTGGTGAAGTTCGTATCTGCAACGATTTCATCCAACGAAAGTGCGTTAGGGGAGAGGTATAAGACTGCAAATATCGCGCCCATGCTTTTGGGCAAACCCCAAAATTGGCTTATTTGGCTTAATCCCTGTGTAAAGTCGGCTTTTATTTCGGTTAATTCTGTTAGTGGCATAGTTTCTCTCTTTGAGTTTTGTATGTTTAGTAGCAACTAAACGAAATATATATCAAAATGTAAAAAGAGTCAAGATGTATCTTTTCAGGAAGATGTTATTTAAATGGGAGCAAGCCTAAATTCACGCGTGACGCGGTTTTTTATCCCACGTAAAGTTATTTTTTGTAGTATTTGATGATTAGGCGCGGGCGGTCTTGTAGTCTATTGTCCCCACTATAAAACCTTAAATAGTCATAGGCTAGGTTGTTGTTGTCGTCTGTTTGAAATTGTAGGCGAAATTGGGTATTGCCATAGCGATTGATGCAGTCAAGGGCTGAGCGATCTAAAAATGCCCAGTACCAATTGCCCATCGGGGTATTTTGAATTATTCCTGCCGAATCTAAGCAAGATGGACTTTGAAAATCGGAGCTTTGTAGTGCTTTGTGTTGAAAGGGCCCTATAAATCCGAAGGCTCCGTATTGAATATCGACGAGAATGTTTTGGTGAGTAAAGAAGGGATTTGTGCCAGTCATATCGTAGCTTTTTAGTAGTATCATCGCATCTGTGATAATGGCATCGTTTGGGAGGGAGTGAGTGGAGAAATGTAAAATGCTTCGAAATTGACCGTTTAGATGATTGTCTCCCAGAACCAAGGTGGAAGCGTGATCGTTTATTTTATCACCCTGATTACTGTTTTCGCTTGATTCTAAAATCCATCCATCATTTTTTCCATTGGATCTGAAAGTTTTAGTGGTTAATTGTTGGGGAATTTTGTTAATCGTATATTTTTCACTTAGGGTAAAGTTGCCATTGCTCACACCTGCTCCGCCCAGAGGATTTCCGAGAGCATCAAGAATACTGTCGTTATCAATGATAGCCAAACCTAAGGTGCCATTTCCATTTCCTGTCCTGAGGGTAATTGTATACATATTTTCAGAACCGCTGATATTCGTTATCAATGCACCGGTGATATCCCCCGTGGTCTGGATGGAAAAATCACTTGCGTCTACTCCGTATACAGCTTCTGTAAAGCCAACTTTGAAACTAAGGTTACTGGCTGTAGTCGGATTGGGGTTTGAGCGCAGAATTGCAGTCACGATCGGTGATTTTTTGTCGATTGTGTAAATTTTTCCTGTATGAAAATTGCCATTGCCTACACCTTTGCCGCCCAATGGATTACCAGTGATATTGATGATGCTGTCATTATCTAAAGCATCCAGGTGAAGTGTACCTTCCCCGTTTCCTGTGAAAACAGTAAGGGCATAGCTGTTTTCAGAGCCACTGATATTTCTTATGACAGCGCCGCTGATGTTACCTGTGGGTATTAGGGAAAAATCATCCATGTCTACGCCAGTGACGGCTTCGGAGAGGAGCACGGAAAACGTGACATTATTAGCAGAGGTTGGATTGGAATCTATACGCGAGATTTCAATCACTTCTGGATGAGTGGTGATAGTGCTTTCTGGTGTAGTCGTAGGCGTAGGTGATAGTGTAGGCGAGGGAGTGTCTGCGAATGTGCTTTCATACGCACCAATATCGGGGGCTGTGCCGTTAAAACCATCATTGATACCGGAAATAATCGCACCCCGATCTATATTTGGACTTGACGGGTTTAGCGTGAAATCGCCGGCGTTCGGATTTGTTAATCCAGGGTAATCTTCATAGCTGTTGCAGGCAAGTCCAGTTGCTATGCATAAATCTGTGATGGTAGCGTAATCAGCATTTTCCCACTTAATAGGGGGGGTGTAAGCGGTATGCCAATTATTATTGCTCCAATCATGATTGCTGAAACCAGCATGGACTCCGTAGATAGCATATCCGTTATTTTCAAAGATATTATTGCCCAGTATTGTGTTTTGTGCTGGGGTAATGAAATCCATTGCGGTGATGTCACTTGCCATTGTCCAGAAGATATTATGATAAATTAAAACGTGACCATTAGAGCTATAAGCCCATTTGATGCCTCGACCCGTGTAATTGGCGAAGGTAGAATGCAGAACCCAGGTGGGCCCCATTGTGACTGGTGCCAAGGATACACCCACAAAGGCAGAATTGATGGTGTTATTTCTAAAGCGGTGATTGAGGCAAGCTCCTTCTGGTTCTAACGCATCATCGCTGATATGGTGGATATAATTATCGTAGACATCAATATCTAATGCTAGTTCAGGATTCTTTATCTGTGATGCGGCAGAAGACCCCGTGTAGATTCCGTTGAAGAAATTGTGGAGTTCGTTTCCTCGCACGATGGCTCCCCTGTGCCCCCTAAGAACAATGGCTGTTCCTTCCATTGAAGAACCTTTAGTATCGCTCCAACGCCATTCATTTACGGGGGGATTATAGATTTCATTGTATTCAATGCGTGTATCATTTCCTCGTTCTTCACCACCAGTCCAGTTAACATAGATGCCCAATTGCATATTGTGAATTTTGTTTTTACGAATGACGATATGGGACGCGTTTTCTGTGCAAACACCACAACTGTTGTAGAACTGCATTTCGAAGCCCTCGATCCAAATCCAGTCTTGGTTGTTTATATCGAAGGTATGATGATGATGAGGCACTTGCCATCTGTGATTTGCGGGATTGTCTCGGCTACGTACATATAGCTTCATTGTGCTACGCTCAAGGTACCAGCCATCTCCCTTTGGTTCGTAGAGAAGACTTCGAAGGTTAGCATAGTTGAAAAAGCGTTGTTCATTACGTGCTAAATAAGTGAAGAATACGTCCACTTTTGTGAACCAAACTTTTGCTTTTTGATGTGGTTTCCAAATATTTTCTGAAAGATTTTTAGAGCCATCTAGTATTGCACCGCTTCCCTTAGCTTTGACTTGTATCCAGCTGCCAGTGTTGCCTGAATTGGGGAATGTGATTGCCTCGTGATAAACGCCATCTGCAACCAGGACTTGCGTTCCCGGCGTAGCATGGTTTATGCCGTCTTGTATATTCTGAAATGGGGATGATAGCGTGCCATCACCGCCAGGA
>JABGOQ010000014.1 GCA_018645405.1 Anaerolineae bacterium
TAGATAAATTATGGACGCTGAGTTTCTTCAACCCACTGATCAGGGCTTCTGCTTCTCCTGTGGTCTTTACCGTCCACGCGTCTGCTTCATATTCGTGTTTTCTGGAGAAGATGTTGAAGAAGATCGAAAGCAGGGTGGAGATTGGGGAGTAAAGAAAACTGAAAAATATCAGCCCCGCATAGATGGAGATATGCGCCATACCGAAGGCGTCAAAGAGTTGCTGGTTGCCGAGAAAGAGGGAGAGGATAAAGAACATCACGCCACTTTGAAGAATGGATGCCGCCATCATTTTGAAGATATGTTTATGCTTGAAATGGCCCATCTCGTGGGCCAGCACAGACAGGATTTCGTTGTTATCCAGTTTCTCCATCAGTGTATCAAAAAAGACGATTCTGCGAAAGCGACCAAAACCGGTGAAAAAAGCGTTAAGCCGCGTGGAGCGTTTAGAGCCATCCATTGTGTAGATGCCCTCGATAGCAAAGTTTTGCACCTGTGCATAATTGGTGATGATTTCTTTTAGCTCACCTTCTTCGAGCGGGGTGAATTTGTTGAAGAGGGGCATGATCAGGACGGGGGACAAAAATTGGATGATGAAGGTGAAGAGCGTAACCGCGATCCAAACATATAGCCAAGCCAAATTTCCTGTGGTTTGGAAAAACCAAAGTACAGCAGATAATAATGGCGCTCCGATGATGATGGAGAGAAGCGTCCCTTTTATCATATCCAAGATAAAAGTTTTTATCGTGGTTTTATTAAAACCGAATCGTTCTTCAATCACAAAGGTAGAGTAGATCGAAAAAGGCAGGCTGATAAGGGATGAGAGAAAAGACAGACTTCCTATGAATATCAGCCCGGTAAGGATAGGTGTTAGATTGAAATTGCGCGCCATCAAGTCGGCTAGATTAAAACCGCCCACAAGTATGAATATGAGCGTCAAGATAACCCAGAAGGTGCTATATACTCGTGAAAAAATATCCCTTACGTGAGTATACTCTTGCGATTTTTGGTATTTTTCTTGGCTATAAATATCCTTGAATTCCTGAGGCAGTTTTGGCTCCAAGGAGCGGAGTTCCAGAACTGAAACAGTCAAGTTCAGTAGATATTTTAGAATCAGGACAGTGAGAATAAATATAAGGTATGGGTTCATAGGTAGGCTATTTGGGTATGAGTTAGCAAATTTTGAAATCAGCGGAATATTACTCCGTAATTTTTTTGGAAATTATAACAGTATAGATTTTTTTAAACTGCAATGATTCTTTAAGGTAGTTGCCTCTTGACTTTTTAGAACAAGTGTTCTATAGTCTAGCTACCCCAGATTTACCCTTCCACATGGTGTTCTTATATAAGGAGGCAGCCATGAACAAATCTTCTATCCAACCATTCTCATCTCTTTCAAAAAGCAACCTTCAGCGAGGTCAACTCTTCGGCTTTATCTTGCTTGGCGCGTTGCTCTCATTTGAGGTCTTTAATTTTGGCTCAACAGATTTTGCTTTGCGAGATTTGTTGGGTGAACTACGTTTTCTCGGTGTGCGCTGGGCAACTATCCTGGCCTTGGCATTCTGCGGAATCGACTTTGCAGGTGTTGCCCGCCTTTTCACCCCTGAACAAGGGAGTCAAGAACCTGCCGAAGTCTGGTATCTTTTCGGGGCTTGGCTTCTTGCCGCCGCGATGAATGCAATGCTGACCTGGTGGGGAGTCTCCGTTGCGATGGTCAAAAACCCCGCTCTTGGTAGTGCTGTTGTCACACAGGCAACATTGGTTAAAGCTGTTCCCATATTTGTTGCGGTGATGGTTTGGTTGACCCGTGTTCTAATTATTGGTGCTTTCTCGATTGCAGGAGAACGCATTTTTAGTATGGCGGATAAACCTTCGAAATTCAAAAACTATTCTAAAAATAAGCGGCGCACGGTGGTTAATAAACGCCCCCGCCCAGCGACTCAAAGTTTTAGCCCTGCACCAAAACAACAAACTACGTTTTCTGCTTCGCAATCACAGCGTTCAGAAACTCGTAATACGAATAGCGACCCTACATATCATCCCGTTGGGATGGCGGCTCGTTCGAATGATGAGAACCAACCCCCATGGAGGTAAGCCTATATAAGATACCCCTATTGTCTAAACAATTTCATCCGCTTAACAAGAACCCGTTCCTGCAAAGGAACGGGTTCTTGTTTTTTTTAGAGAGAGAGCTGTGTTTATTATCCTATTGTGCTTTCGCCATCTGTAAGAATATAAAAACTGCGGGGTTTAGATTCGCTGCGATCGTAAATAAAATCAGTGACGATGTAGCCTGTATTGAATGATTCTTCAAAAATTTCGCGGGTGAAGAAGCGCCAATCTTGGGCGAGAGAAAGGTCAGTTTTGCGGAGGGTCTGGTAGTCGCTGGGGATCTGGAGGAGAAGGAGTTTTTTCTTCGGGGGAGAATAATGTTTGGGAGGCATCAGCAAGCCTAAATCCACGTTTGTTTCGGGGGTATGGAGAATTTGCGCATCTGCTTCCAGATAATTTTTTAGCGTTAATGCGACCCGTTTCTCTGAATCCACGTGCTGCATTACACGTCTGGTATTGAGCCACCAATCTACTTGAAAACGGTCAGAGGCAATGCCTGCATTGAGTTTGTCTTCCAAATTACCGTATTCGTTGCGTTTGTAGGTATTGCAAATTGCGCCGAGGCGGGCGATATTGAGATAGGCGTTGCGGCTGAGGAGGGGATCGTATGTCCAGGTGATGAGGTCAAGCCCCTGCTGGCGAGCCATTTGCCATTGGGCTTGTTTGAGGGCAAAGCCAATATTTTTGCCGCGGTGATCGGGGTGGACGCCCATTTGGTGCGAGCAATGTTTTGCCTGAATGCCTTGCGGTGTTTGGATGAGGCCAGGAAAACCAAAGACAAAACCAATCATTTCGCCATTATCAAATGCGCCAAGAGCAAGCCCCCCGTTATGAATGAAAGCCGTTAGCATGTGGACGGGAACAATCTCTGTTGCACCACCACGCCAAATATCATCTGTCAATTTTTCGATGGCGTGCATTTCTTCTACAGTTTCAAGGAGACGAATTTGATAAGGGGTCATTAATTAAAAAGTATCCTTTTCCTTGCGCAATTTTGAGCGCAGCGTGGCAAGCCAGGATTTTTTTTCTAAATAGTTGAGCCTATAGGTGAAGCGGGCAGGTAGCAGCCCAAAGATACGCGGCAAAGTATCCGTTTCACAGGTGCGGTCGCTTGCCACATAATCAAGAAAAAAACCAGAGATGGGATATGTAGGTACTGAGGCTTCGAAGGCTACATTCAATATCCGCAAGATCGGCGTTGCCGCCGAGAAAAGCAAGCGTTTTTTGCCCGTTGCCGAGAGAACCACTTCAAAAATCTGGCGCAGCGTATAGTATTCGCTGCCGCCAATTTCGTGGGTTTGATTTTGCAACTCGGGATTATCCAGCGACCAAAGCAGGCAGGTGACCAAATCTTCGACCCAGATTGGCTGCAAATTCACTTCTCCTTTATTTGGCAGGAAAAGAAACCCTGGGGCGATGCGTACCAAATGAGCAATTTTTGTCGTGAAGTTATCTTCTGGACCAAAAACGACAGATGAACGGAGGATCGTGTGCGGAATCTCGCCTTTGCGGATATGTTCTTCTGCAAGCCCCTTTGCCCTCAGCGCAGGAAAAGCGGACGCTTTATTAGCACCGAGGTGGCTGAGATAGATGATTTGCTGGACACCTGCTCCCGCCGCGGCTTGGACAAGGGTTTTGGTACCGCTAATATCTGTTTCAAAAAGTTCCCCGCTTCTTTCTCCGCTTGCGAGATGATATACATGATCCACACCACGCAAAGCAGCACGCAACCCGCGTAAATCGTTTAGGCTGACCACCGCTACTTCAACGGGGACGCCTTGGGGTAATCGTGGGCTTTTAGGGGATGGACGTATCAGGGTGCGGACTTCATGACCAGCTTCAACGAGTTGACGTACCAATGCTCGCCCGATGAAGCCAGTCCCGCCTGTAACTAGGATCATGGCTGGGATTATAGCAGGATTTTTTCTTGCGTGTTTCGTGTTGCGTAAAAAACGTCTCTACCCAGCCTCCCCCAAATTCAAAAAGCGGAATTTAGGGGAGGAGCTTACTCCTTTCAATTTATGGTTCCCACTGCGCCTGCCAATCGGGTTCGGGATTGTCAGTGATTTGTTGGAGGTCTGTCCCATCTGGACGTATGAGGTATAAATCGGCTTGATCGTTGTTGCGGAGGGAGTTGAAGACAATCCACTCTCCACTGGGGGAGTAGACGGCGGAATTATTATTTCCGCCTGCGGTGAGGCGCGTCATGATGCCCGTTTCTATTTCGTAGTCGAAAATATCTTTATCGAGGGGAGGCCCCGCAGAGATGAGTAATGAATCCCCCTTTGGGGACCAGGAGACGCTTCCGGTAATGCCGAGCAAGCCATAGGTCACGCGGCGAGGCAGCTCGTTATCCGCTAAATTTAAGAGAAAGATTTCATATTCAAAGGCTTGATTAACGGTCATGGCGAGGGCTATCTGCTTCCCATCTGGGGACCATGCCGCGCTGACGAGAGGGTTCACACCCGCTTGCTTCCTTCCGCCGTAGATGAGTTGAGCGTTTTCACCGGTTGAATCCATGATCCAGAGACCGGTTGGCTCATCTTCTGTTTTATTGATAAAAAGAATTTTTTTACCATTTGGCGAGTAGGCGGGCGAGAAGACGTTGCCGATTTCGCGGGTGAGCTCGATTTGCTGGGAGGTGCTGAGGACGAGGAGATAGAGATCGAAGGTGCCGAGGCTTTGGTTGGAGGCGTAGATAATAGCTTCGCCCTGCGGTGAAAGAGAGGGGTAATAATGGTTGACGTTTTCATGCGTGATCTGGAGGAGGCCGCTACCATCGCGGTTGACCATGCAGATTTGATTGTAGTCGCCGCGCGTGCAGGTGAAGATGATGCGCCCACCGTGAACGCCGGTGGGATAGGGGAGCGGGGTATATGTGGGCGGCGGGAGGGGTGTGTATGTTGGTGGGAAGGTGGCTTCGACGGTCAGCCCGACAGGGGTAGAAATTGTGTCCTGCGGGGTTTCAGGAATGAGAAAAAAGGGCACGGCGAGAAGCCCCAGGAGGAATATCCAAAAGGGGAATCGTTTTTTCTTTTTCTTCGAGAAGATTTTTTTGCCGTGTTTTAGTTTTGACATGATGTCTGGGGAGATTATAGTGGATTAATTTCTTCTATTTAGTTTCATATCGATAGAAGATATTATATAATCACATATGCAACTTCCAACAAACTTCACCGTATGTTGAATGGATGATTTTGAAGGCTCGCATACAGAGCAATCAAATCTTATATCATCTATATACCAAATAACCAATTACTTGTCTTTCAAAAGGAGAAAAACATGTCTGAAAACCAAAATCCCCAACCTGATATCACATCGCAGTTTCGTGAATTAGGAGAGAATATCAAGAACTTTTTCAATTCAACTTGGGAAAGTGAAGAATCGCAGAAATTTCGTGAGGAGCTTCAAAACGGGTTAAACGAATTAGGCAAAGCCGCAAGCGAAGCTGTTGAAGATATTAAAACCAGTGAAACTGGGCAAAGGATCAAGTCAGAAGCTAAAGATTTCAAAGCTCGCGTGGAAGCTGGCGAAGTCGAGGAAAAAGCCCGAGCGGAGGCTTCAAAGGTGCTTGAGTTCCTAAACGCTGAATTAACCAAGCTCAATCAACAGGTCAAATCTACCGAATCTGCACCGCCGCCTACTGAGAAATCGGAATAGTTCGAAGAATTTTGAGTTTCATGATCGCTACAATTTTTTGTATGGCAGGAAGAAGATAAAAAATTGGCTAAGAAAATCCTTGACCTTAGAAATTTCTCATGTTAGACTTCGCCCCGTTACTCGCACAGTTCGAAGTAACAAATCTTAAAAAAGGAGACGTATTTCAATGAACATGATTATCACCACAATCATCCGCTTTGTTTCTCAAGGCGATGTAGCCCCCGCACCTTCTCGAAATGCGTCTGTTACTCTTTAGAAGAGATATTCTCTAATAACCTAAAGCCACGGAGCGTTTCGCTTCGTGGCTTTTTTATTATATTTAGATCTGATAGGTTTACTGTCAGGTCTGCCCAAAAGCCATAGAAGAAATTCTGTGGCTTTTTTATTTCATAATCCGCACGGGCTAAAGCCCTCGCTCAAAGCATGGAAGCCCTGCGGGCTAGAACTCAGTCCAACGGACTTTCATGTACTGAGCAGGAGGCTTCAGCCCCGCTCGATCCCGTTCAAACAGGATAAGAATCTCAAGACATATCCTAAAAAACAATTCTACATAATCTGTGGTTAAGAAAAATCAAGGAAAACATCATGTTCCAAAACCAAATCACCCACGCCAAGAAAGTCTACAACGATTACCCAAAACAATTTTGGGTCGTCGTCGGCGCATCATTTGTAGACCATCTCGGTGGAGCGTTACTCTATCCCTTCTTTGCGCTCTACGTCACTAAAAACTTCAATGTAGGAATGACAGAAGTCGGCATCCTCTTCGCCATCTTCTCCATCTCGGAGTTTTTCGGCAGTATGTTTGGTGGCGCACTCACCGATCAGATCGGGCGCAAGAAAGTCATCATCATCGGGCTGATCGTCAGTGCCTTCACCAGCGTTGGGATGGGATTGGTCAATAAACTCGAATATTTCTACCTGATGGCAGTCATCACCGGTCTCTTCGCTGATATGGCTGGCCCCGCCCGCCAGGCGATGATCACCGATCTGCTTCCCGAAGAAAAACGAGCCGATGGTTTCGGCATCATGCGAATCGCCATGAATTTAACAGTCGCCATCGGTCCTGCCATTGGCGGTTTCATCGCAGCGCGCTCCTATATGATGCTCTTCGCCGCAGACGCGATCTCAAGCACTATCACCGCCTTCTTCTTCTACAAACTGGTCGCTGAAACACTCCCCAAAGCCACCACAAAAGAAGAAAAAGAAGCCCAGCCGAGTTTTGCCGATAGCTTCCGTGGTTACGCACAAGTGCTCAAAGATCACGCCTTCATCATCTACATGGGTCTCTCGATGATCGTCACCATCGTCTATATGCAAATGTACGGCGCACTCCCCGTCTTCTTGCGCGACATTCACGGCATCCCAGAATCGGGCTTCGGCATGTTAATGAGCCTCAACGCCGCAATGGTTGTGCTGATGCAATTTGCCATCACACGCAAAATCGGCGACCGCCCACCCATGCTCATGATGGCACTCGGCGCGCTCATCTACGCAGTCGGCTTCGTCATTTACGGCTTCACTGGCCAATACGCTATGTTTATGGTGGCGATGGCAATCATCACTATCGGCGAGATGGTCGTGACCCCCGTTGCCCAAGCCCTCGTTGCAAAATTCTCGCCCGAAGAAATGCGTGGGCGTTATATGGCGGTCTTCGGCATCTCGTGGCTCATTCCGGGGGCGGTAGGTCCGCTCCTCGCCGGGCTGGTGATGGATGCGGGCAAGCCTCTTTGGGTCTGGTTCGGATCGGGAATTTTAGCTCTCGTCGCCGCGCTCGGATTCGTCATCTTCCACCAATATTTTAAGCAGGATGAAAGTTCCGCCACGCGCGTGAACCCTAAACTTGCTACCGTTCAAGAGGAGTTATCCTGATGAAAAATTTATCCTTATTTACTTCTGCGTCAATCTGCCTCACCGCGATTGACGCAGAAGACGACGCCCGCGCTTTCTCTGCGTGGACACAAGACAGTTGCTACATAGCCCTGTCTGAAGATATGCCCTCACGCCCACTCTCAAAAGCGCAGGCAAAAGAAGCAATTGGCGCATTGATCAAAGAAGAAGATACAAAACGCGACAGCTTCTGGTTTGGTATCCGCGCCCTTGATGACGAGGAACTGCTCGGTATCATTGGCTTCCCCTGGGTAGATTGGAGCAACGGTGCAACATCGATCGCGATCAGTATGAAAGATTGGGTCGAATACAGCCGAGCTTCCACACGAGAAGCGTTGGCATTATTACAAGAATATGCCTTTAGAGAAATTCAAATGCATAGGCTCGGGATCAGCATCCCCGCTTATAACAAAATTTTGATCTCCACAGTGCAAGCACTAGGCTTTGAAGAAGAAGTCCGCCGCCGCAAAACTTTATATCGTTTTGGCTGCCGCTGGGATAATCTTCATCTCGGCCTACTTGCAAGCAACTGGCAAAATGGAGAGCAAAATGCATAAGAATATCTTTATTGGTAAAAACATTCGTTTGGTTGCAATGGAATCAGCAAGAGATGCCGAAATCTCAGCATCTTGGGGTCGAAACTCTGCCTATGCTCGCCTGCTGGATAGTGACCCGCCCCGCCTGTGGAGCAAAAACCAGATGAAAGACTGGCTTGAAAAGAAAGAAAAGGCAGAGAGCTTTACGGAAATCGAGTTTATGATCTGTCCTCTCGAAGCCGAAAAACCGATCGGCTTCGTCGGGCTGGATGGAATCGCCTGGCATCATCGCACCAGTTGGGTCGGGATCGGAATCGGCGAACGTGATCATTGGGGCAAAGGCTATGGCACAGAAGCAATGCAAATTATTTCTCGCTACGCCTTTGAAGAACTTGGACTTTATCGTCTAAACTTGAATGTTTTCTCCTCCAATACTCGCGCTATTCGTGCCTATGAAAAAGTTGGCTTCAAAATTGAAGGCACGATGCGCGAAGCCCTCCACCGCGATAATCAACGCTGGGATTTGGTCTTTATGGGTTTGTTAAAGGAAGATTTCAATCTTTAGACTTCAGACTTCAGCAGACCCGAAAGGTTTTATTTGGGTACATTTTTTAAGAGAAGACTTTGAAAGCATAGATTCTGGTTTGATTATGGAATATTTGAAACCTTTCGGGTCTAAAATGTTTCGGAGAATGTGATGACAACGATAATATAGCTTTGAAGTATTTGTCAGGACAATATAATGCAACATTCATGTTGCACTTAGTGAAAGATATGCATTGCATCTGCACTGGATGCATTGCATGTCGGTTTAGTAAGACCTGATGTGCAGCGCATCATTAAGATGCAACGCACATCTTAAAAAAAAGGAAAAAACAAAATGACCAATTCACAACTCCCCCACGGCTACACCCTCCGCTCTGCAAGAATGGATGATCTCGAAGCTGTCGTCAAACTCGTCTATGATGTTTGTGAACATGATGGCGATCCAGATGTCGCCTATACCCCAGAAGAATTAAAAGAAATCTGGGAAGACCCCAATCTCTCTCTGGAGAAAGATACCTGGGTTGTCACCACAGAAACGGGTTACGTGGTCGGATACGAAGAATTCTACAATCGAAGCCAACACGCCTCTCTACTTGGCGATGGCTACGTCCACCCCAATTATCTGAGCATCGGCATTGGCACAGCTCTTCTCCGCGCTATCGAAAAACGTGCCCGTGAAGAAATCGCCAAAGCTGACGCGGAACTACGTGTTTTCATTCGTAATAGTATGTCTATGGACGATACTGTTGCCCGTGAAATGCATGAGAATGAAGACTATACCCCCGTCCGCTTTTTCTGGCGGATGGAAATAGAACTGGATGAAAAACCCAGCCTCTCTGAATTCCCCGAAGGTATCGAACTGCGCCCCTTTGATGCAGATGCCCACGTCAAGTTGGTGCACGATGCCCACTTGGAAGCCTTCAAAGACCATTGGGGCTTCACGCCCATCCCGCACGAGGAGTGGAAAAGGCGAAATCTTGATAGCCACGAATACCGCCCCGAACTCTGGTTTATTGCCTGGGAGGGAGATGAGATTGTCGGGTACGCGATCAATCAATATAAAATGGGAAACGGATGGGTTGCCATCCTTGGCGTGCGCCCAGCGTGGCGCAAACGTGGTTTGGGCTTGGCACTGCTCCGAAAAACATTTTCTGCCTTTTATGAACGTGATACCCACAAAGTCGGCCTCGGCGTGGATGCCGCCAGTCAAACAGGGGCCACCCGCCTTTACAAGCGCGCCGGCATGAGCGTAGGCACAGAATATGTCACCTACGAGAAAGAATTGCGTGCTGGGAAAGAGCTATAAGACTTAAGACTACAGACTTCAGGTTTTAGCTTTTGTTGATGTCTGTGGTCTCAAAAAAAGGAAAAGAAAATGACCGCCATAAAACTCCCCGAAGGATTTACAATCCGTCCGGCAACAATGGGCGACATCCCCGCTTGTATAGAGATGTTCAATCTTTGGGCAGAAGATGCCCTCGGATACAAGGATATGACAGAAGAAGGGATTCTCAATCAATTTGAATCTCCAGCATTTGACCCAGAAATAAATACTCTTCTCGTTTTCACCGAAAGCGGAACGCTGGTCGGCTACGCCGATGCGTGGACACACGGTGAAATGCCGGTTTTCGCCCCCGTCTTTGGGCACGCGTCCATCCCGATTATCAGAATCTTGGGTTTGGCACTTTTCTCACCCAATGGGCTGAGAACTATGCTTCACACGTTCTTGATAAGCTGCCCACTCATTTACGCGTTTGCTTTGAGATTGGCATAAATGGACACGTAGATGTGGCGAAGGAATTATTCGAGAATATGGATTACGCTACCTATCGCAGGTATTATCAGATGCACATTGTAGTGGACACACCACCACCTGCTCCTTGCTGGCCTGACGATCTTGTTCTGAAACCATTTGACCCGGAGTGTGATCTCGAAGCCGTCTATCTGGCAGATATTGATTGTTCCAAAGACCATCATGGTTATATTGAAGAGTCTTTCGAAATCGACTTTCCACGCTTCCATCACTATTTTATCAACACCGAAAATTATGACCCCACGCTGTGGTTCATCGTCTGGGATAGGGATGAGATCGCAGGCATCAGTATCTGTCGACCTTATTCACGTGTAGATAAAAATATGGGCTGGGTTTCCTCTTTTGGCGTTCGCCGCCCGTGGCGAAAAAAGGGACTGGGGCTGGCTCTGCTGCAACATTCTTTTGGCGAATTTTTCAAGCGAGGGAAAAAGAAAGTTGGCCTTACCGTGGATGCAGGCAGTTTAACTGGCGCATTAGATCTATATAAAAAGGCTGGCATGTCTGTCTTTTCTCAATTTGACAAAAACGAAAAAGAGCTTCGTGCTGGGGAAGAAATTAGCTTACAAAAACTGGAAAAAGGAAAACAACATGACTGACATAAATATCCCCCAAGGATTCACCCTCCGCCCCGCAACAATGGACGACATCCCCGCATGTGCGGATTTATTTAATCTTTGGGCAGAAAAAGAAATGGGACACCGTGAACTCACCGCCGAAGAACTCCGCACCGAATGGAGTTTAGATGAATTCATCCCCGAAGAAGATACGCGGATCGTTTTTGCCCCAGATGGCACGCTCGCTGCCTACATCGAAGTCTGGACGCGGCGCATTCCCCCAGTCAAACCCTGGATTTGGGGACGCGTCCACCCAGATTATTATAGTCTCGGCTTGGGTACGGAACTGACTGAATGGGCAGAGCGATTCTCTCTGCGCGTTCTCGATATTTTGCCGACCGATGTACGCGTTACGCATGAGCTTGGTGTAGATAGCCGAGCAAAAGAAGCGCATGAGCTTTTCAAGAATATGGGTTACAGTCCCATCCGCTCTTTTTACCAGATGCAGATAAAGATGGACGAATCGCAGCCACCCGCCCCTCGCCTCCCCGATGATCTTGTTCTGAAGCCATTTGACCCCACGCGCGATCTCGAAGCGATTTATCGGGCAGATGAAGATTCCTTCAGAGATCATTATGGATTTGTCGAAGAGCCTTTCGAGGTCGGTTTCCCGCGCTTTGTCCACTATATGACTAAAACGGAGAATTACGACCCATCGCTCTGGTTTATTGCTTATGATGGTGATGAAATTGCCGGGTTGAATATTTGCCGCCCGCGCTCTTTTGAAGATAATAATATGGGCTGGGTATCTATTCTTGGCGTGCGCCGAGCGTGGCGCAAACGTGGGCTAGGGCTGGCTCTATTGCAACACTCCTTTGCCGAGTTTTATAAACGCGGCAAACGCAGAGTTGGCCTGGGTGTTGATGCAAGCAACCTGACTGGTGCGCTCCGTCTCTACGAAAAAGCGGGCATGTCTGTCTTCTCGAAATTTGATAAATATGAGAAAGAGATGCGGGCAGGCAAGGAGATTAGTGTACAATCTATAGAGGAATAAATAATAGAACGTGGATTTAGCGGATGAAACAGATTTGCACGGATTTTTCCGTTTATTTTCAACACGGCTTTGCCATGTAGAAAATAAAATCAGTTTTTATCTGCGTAAATCCGCTAAATCTGTGCAAATCCGCGTTCCGTTTTCTCTAACTAAAAGGAGTAAATTATGCAAATAAAATGTTCACATTGCAATAAAATGTTCGCCGAAAATAAAGATGCCGCCCTCGCTGGGATGTACGCCATTCACAACGATGGGCAAAATCATTACGATGCCACCTGCCTCCACTGCCAGCACGCCGTGCGTATTTCTGACGAGCGGATGAAAGAAACCTACCCAAACTGGGAAGCCGAGTACGAAGAAATGATGAAGCGCGCCGCTGAATTTGAAAAGAAACAGAAAAAATTAGTAGAACAGGCTGCATCAAGCAAAGGCAAGCCCAAGAAAGAAAAGAAGAAGAGAAAACGAAAACGATGAGCATCAAAGTCGTTATTTTTGATATGGGGGGCGTATTAGTGCGGACGGAAGATACCGCTCCGCGCGCGGCATTGGGCTTGCGTTTTGGCAAAACTTACACTGAACTGGACCAAATCTTTTTTGGCAATAAATCCAGCTTACGCGCTTCTCGTGGAGAAATCAGCGCACGTGACCATATGCAACACGTCATGCGCACCCTCGACCTCCCCGAAACAGATGAAAGCATCGACGCCTTTGTAGATGAATTCTTCATCGGTGACGAAGTAGATAGAGAAATTATCGACTATATCGAATCTCTGTGTCCACGCTATAAAACGGTCATGCTCAGTAACGCTTGGGATAACCTGCGCAAAATACTCATCAATAAATGGAAAATAGCCGATGCCTTCGACGAGATTTTCATCTCCGCCGAGATGGGGTTCGCGAAACCTGACCCTAAAATTTACGAAATGGTCTTGGATAAATTAGACGTTGCCCCCGAAGAGACTGTCTTTATAGATGACTTCATCGAAAATATCGAAGCCGCTTGTAAACTGGGCATGCACGGCATCCATTTTCAGGCGCCAGATGTAGCGATGGCGGAGTTGAAGGCTATGTTGAAGGAATAATAATGCCAAGACCAGATTGGTATTGTGACGACATTCTTTCAGGAAAACTAGCAGTGGACAAAGTCTGGGAAAACAACCACGTTCTTGCCTTTCACCACCCAAAACCGACCGCTGAAATCCACATCGTGGTTATTCCCAAGAAACACATCAAATCCATTCTTGAGCCAGAAGCCCTGAACGGTGAACTGCTCTCTTCGATGGTCTTGGCAATACAGAAAACAGCAACTAAGCTAGAGCTTGATAAAAACGGTTTTTATCTCAGAACCAATGCCGCAACCGATGGCGTAACGCCACATATGCACTGGCATATTTATGGGCCAGGGATACCATAAATAAGAGCGGCCCCTATTAAATGGAGTAATCTTATG
>JABGOQ010000040.1 GCA_018645405.1 Anaerolineae bacterium
CTAATTGAGCAATCAAATGATGTGATTTATCTTTTGAATGAAAATCACTTTGAAATAGTTAATTCCCAATTTACAGAAATTTTTGGCGTCACAGCCGAGGAGGCATGTTCTCCTGATTTTGATTTTATGACTTTGGTTGCACCACAGAGCCGAGAGATGGTTAAGGAAAGAGCGAGAAAAATAAACCTAGGTGAAGATCTGCCCTCTCGCTATGAATTTACGGCTTATGATAAAGATGGCAAGGAAATAGAAATGGGTGTGTCTGTATCTTATATCGCGTATAAAGGGGGGGCTGCTACTCAAGGAATTTTGCACGATATTACCGAGCGTAAACAAGCAGAAGATGCATTAAAAATTGTTAATCAGGAATTGCAAAGACAACTGGATGAAAACAAAAAATTGGAAGTAGCTTTACGCGAGCAAGCTACTCGCGATCCGCTTACAGGATTATTCAACCGTCGTTATATGGAAGAGATTCTCGAACAGGAACTTGCTAAAGCCTCGCGAAGGAGAAATCCCTTCAGTATAGTTATTCTGGACCTTGATGGGTTAAAAGAAATTAATGATACCTATGGTCATATAGCCGGTGGCGACCAAGCCTTGAAGAGATTAGCTGATATGCTTACGCAGGTTTGCCGTACAGGGGATACGATTTGTCGTTACGGTGGAGATGAGTTTTTGGTGATGCTCTACGAGACTCCAGCCGAAGCAGCTTTCGAGCGAGCTTTGCAGTGGAAAGAGGCTCTTAGAAATATCAGAATTTTCTCCAAAGAGAAAGAGTTTGGGATTGCTTTTTCTGCTGGTGTGGCGGCTTTTCCGCGTGATGGTCTGTCTAGCGAAGAAATTCTTGTCCACGCCGATGATGCGCTCTATAGAGCAAAGGAGCTTGGGCGTAATCAGGTGGTGAGTTATCAGAAGGATATGACGTAAAAAAATAGACACTTAGAGTCTTTGAAAGAGCGAGTGTCTATTTTTTACGAGAGTACCCTTAACGAGACGCAACTCGAACGATCTCAAGTTGGTGTAGACCAATTTTTATCCATGCTGAGGTTTGAAAACTGAAGCAAATTGGAGGAAATGACTCTGATCTCGCGAGGTTCGAGATGTGTTCTACATCAAAACCCTTTGTATTACATAATCGTATATCTGTGCAAATGGCTGATTTGTATAGTGGCATAGCTTGCAGTATTTTCGACGCCTGTTGCGGGCAGCAAGATCGAGGGTTTCAAAGTGGGGCAAACGTGAGTGGTTGAAAAATCTGCTCTTAATATTTATATCGAAAAAGCACAAGAAGTAATCGACCAACGATTTGGGACGAAGTAGTTTTTAATTTGCACCTAGTATTTACGAATATAGATATCCTCGTGAAGATCAGACTATGGAGGTAATTGACGCAAGGGTTACAAGGAATACCCTTGTGAGATGTTATTGTTGAGGTGTTTATCTCAAAACACAATAGTTATCTATCAGTTCATATTTGATATAATTGGAAGGGATAGGAATTTTCTAACAGATATTTCTTATGCAATCTGAGTCGTTCACACAACATCCGAACGACTTATTGGTCACCAAGCTTTATTTACATTAATTGCAAAACAGATTGGTGTTGAGACCGCGCTTGCTTGACCAACTAACCGTGAGTGATGAGAAGAAACTTATCCCGTCAATGCTTCCGCAGGGTATGGGAATACGATGTAGTTGACCGAATGGCTTTTTCAAAGGGACAAGTTGGTCGCCTAGTATTCGTTGGATGAAACCGACAATGATGCAGGTTCTTTTTTATCGTACTATATTCTGGCCTTGCAAAGCATCAATGCAGGATTTAGCAATTCTAGAAACAATATGCAGAACGACGCTTTAGACGTTAAGTAAAGAGTGAACAATGATAATAGTTGAGCAAGAAAAAGTTGAAATTGTTTTAGCAACGTACAATGGGGAAAAATATCTTCGTGAGCAATTAGAATCAATCCTTAATCAAAGTTATTCCAATATCATAATTACCATTTGGGATGATGGTTCGATTGATAGTACAAATGAAATCCTGCAGGGATATCAAACTGTTTTTTCGGATCGAATCAGGATTATTGAGAACGTAGGTGTTAGCCTGGGAGTAATTG
>JABGOQ010000010.1 GCA_018645405.1 Anaerolineae bacterium
AGCGAGGCGGAAAGCCTCCATTAAGTATGTGTCCGAAAAGTCTGAGGACGTACACTCACTAGGCTCTTTTTATTACCTGTCCACCTTTTGGGGGGCAGTTCATTTCTGGTGACTTTTTTGATGCTCTTTAATCCCTATAACTACCCCAACAATACTTCTGCCAAAGCGACTTGCTCTTGCTCTGAGAAGCCTAAACCGCGTCGTATCCAATCATCAACAGCACCAAATTCATCTTTTACTTGTGCAAAAGCGGCGTTTAAATAATCTGTGCGCGCATCAAAAAGAGGCATATACATTTTCCAGGGAACACCAAAATAAGCCAGTCTTTTTAGTTTTTTGATAATTTCTTCTTTATATTTGCTTAAATTTTCGTTTGTCTTAAGATAATCTTCTTGAGCTGTTTCGGGTGAAACCCCGACCATTTGCTGGATTAAATTAGAGAGGACGCCTGTCCGATCCTTCCCTGCCGAACAGTGAATCAGTACGGGCAGATTTTCGGATTTTGAAATACGCTTCAATAAAGATTTGAACTGGGGCAAATAGCCAGTCGCATATTCACGGTAGGCTTTATAGGATTCGGCGATATAGTCCCGGCTCCGTTCTTCACCGAACATGAGGGAAAATAAACGTCCTAATGAGCGGGCGTGATAATCGACAATTGGGCGCATGGGGATGTTGAAAAACGTGATCGGCTCCACATCCGGGAAGCGATCCGGTTCTACCCGTCGCTCTCGCTCAGAACGTAAATCACAGATGGTCTTGATCCCCAAAGCGGAGATTTTCTCTAAATCCGCAGAAGTTGCTTTTGAAAGATCACCACTACGATAGAGCAATCCTTTTTTAAGACGTGCTCCATTTTTAGTTTTATAACCACCAAAATCACGAAAGTTATTGATTGATTCCATATGCTTAATTTGCTGCCTCTTCCAAAACTTCGACAAATTTCTGATAAATTTCTTCTGCGTGTTCCGGACTATTGCCAATAGCTGTGAGTCCCAGTTTTCCCAGTGTGGAAACACTACTGATCATATGCAATACGATCCCGGTATGGCTGGTATGGTCAAAATGCAAACGATGATTACTGACTATATCAAATAGTTCTTGCGGCGTTAATTTCTTAAACGCTTCTGATTTTAAAGCGTCGGTTGCGACATAATATTTTGCATGACCTTGCAGTGTTTTATAAACGCCTTTATTCGCATCAAAATTACCACCTGTCAGGAAGTGTAGCGTTAAATATGGATGGGTTGTGCCACCTTTACGAAGATTGACTTCAATTGCATATTGCTCCCATCGCCAACGAGAACGGAGGACAACAAAATCTAGCGCGAAGCGCCCAACAACACCTTCTTTGGCAAAACGGTTACCAATTTTTTCCGCTTCATGAGTGATCATGGGACCATACTCTGGGTTAGCTGGAAAGCGCGCACCCATATACGTTTGTCCACTGGGTCCGCCCAAGATTTGATCGTGTGTTGAAAGCAATTCCACCTTTCCTGTGGGCGCAATACGTAATTGTACGCTCGGGCTAAAGAGATCATCACCGCTAATTAATTCTTCGGCTATGCCACCTTTGGTTTCAAGCTCTTTCATATACCAATCGTAATCAACTTCAGCCAATTCAAATTGCATTTCTTTTAGGCGTTCTTCTAAAGCCGTTTTTTCTTCTGCTGCTTCAGGCTTAGGAAGACCAGATAAATCCAGTGTCGCATTTCCAAACCCAGAAACGCCATCATTATGCTTGATAATTGCTTTTTCGATCTCAGGTTTTTGTGCGCGCATCTGTGAAAGACTTTGCACCAAATCATCTCTGCTAAAGATATTTTCTGCGCCTTGTGGATGTTGAATACCTTCTTCGGAAAAAACTTGTCGGCATCCACTCTTTGTCCCGAAGGCAAAAAAACGTGGATCAGCGGCATACATAGGAATACCAAGTTGAACGGCAAAATCGCGCTCCATATCTGTGGTCATAAATGGAGCCAAATGCGCCATTTCTAGATTAGGGATAGCGTTACGAATCTGCTCTATAAGCTTGGGGCGTTCGAGCAATTTTTTGACCAGTGGGCGGTCTGAAAGATCATGTGGCGAGATTTGGATAAGTCGCCTACGCGCACTAGAGATGCTCACGCTCGGCAAAATATCCAGATAATAATCAATGATTTCTTTTTGGATTGGCGCAGAGGTCAAGTAAATGATACGCACATGTGGTTGGCGCAATAGAAAAAGCATGAATAACATCCGCTCTTCATACGCCTGTTGAGCTGCAAAATCCAATTTGATATCTACTGTTAAGGATGGCAAAACAACCATTGTATTTTCATCTTCGATAAAAGTACCGCCTGGGTCAGAACTACCGATTTGCTCCCAAAGGGGAACTAATTTCTTTTGCAGTACATCAAACTTTTTATATAGTGCGGTTTGTTCTTTTTTTGCATATTTTGTTTGCATAACGGGGCTCCACTAAAACAAGATTGGGGTTGAATAATTCCAAGTAGCCGTAATTTTACCAGCCTTATCTATTTTTTTCTGAATTAAAAAAACGCTGAGAAAAAATATCTCAGCGTTTCTGATGCCAGCGCATAGGGTCAGGAAAGTCAGTGCATATAAAAAATCTGCAAATGCTCTTTCGCTCAGCTTTTATTTTTCATCTCCAAAGTAGATGCCCAAATCTCGTGCGGTTCGAACGGCATCACCATCCACTTTAACACGTTTGGGAATCGCTAATGCCTCGTCCAGGCTAATATCTACAACCTCCCCATTTCGGAGAGAGACCATGCGCCCAAAGCCACCTTTGGCTGCTAATCTTGCCGCTGCCGCACCATAGCGAGTCGCTAGCCAACGATCAAAAGGAGTCGGTGATCCGCCGCGTTGAATATGTCCCAGCACGGTGACACGCGTCTCTTGCCCGGAGTGGTCTTCAACGTATTTTCCAACCATTTCACCAACACCGCCCAAACGTGGAACATAAATTTCATTGCCCGAGCGAGAGAAAACCTGCTCACCATCAAGAGATTTTGCGCCCTCTGAAACTGCCAGAATACTAAAATGCCGACCACTCTCAACGCGCCGCACAACTTTGTCTACAATAGCCTCATAGCGGAAGGAAATTTCGGGGATTAGAATCACATCTGCACCTCCAGCAACACCTGCATGCAGGGCAATAAAACCAGCATCTCGCCCCATCAATTCGAGTACCATCACCCGATGATGAGATTCTGCGGTCGTGTGCAATTTGTCTATTGCCTCGGTCGCTGTTTCCAACGCGGTATCAAACCCAAAGGTGACTTCTGTTCCGCCCACGTCATTATCTATCGTCTTGGGCACACCGATCACGGGGACGCCTTTCGCAAATAGTTCCTGAGAAATTTTCAATGTCCCATCGCCACCGATGACGATCAGCCCATCCAGTTTTTGTTTTTCAATGACTGCCACAACTTCATCTGAAGTATCTTCGATGACTGTTTTTCCATCGCGAATTACTTTACGAGCAAAAGGATTTCCACGATTTGCTGTCCCCAAAATGGTACCACCGCGCGGCAAAATTCCGCGAACTTCGCTGCGCCCAAGCGGTATTTGCCCTTTCTCTTTCAGAAAACCATCATAGCCATCACGAATGCCCACCACTTCGCATTGATAACTCCCAATGGCTGTTTTGACGACAGCACGAATAACCGCATTAAGACCAGGGGCATCACCGCCACCTGTAAGAACACCTATTTTTTTCATCGGTACTCCTCCATCTGTCTATGGCTTATTCGATTGTTCTTTGAACAACTATTTCATTTATTCTCCGCAAAAGGAACTTATTCACTTATGGCTTTTGCAGCATCGTCCATTTGTGTCAAAATCGCAGCCACCGAGCCAGCCTGTGTATCAAAACGGAAGATATATTCCAAGCCATCGCCCAAAAGATAGCGAACTCTGTGCCACGAAGCCAATTGCGGCTGGATCTCTGCCTGCGAGATCAGATTGACAGCCTCTGCCCATTGGGGATTTGCTTTTTCGTAATCGGATAGTTCATCCAACGAGGAAATTCGCAGAGGGAAGAGGGCGGTACTCTTCGCCCATTTGGCTTGATTCTGGGGTTCAAGCATCCACTTGACGAAAAGCCAGGAGGCTAAAGCTTCAGCATCTTCTGTTTCGAGTAGTGCGTAAGAAGACCCATAGACAACCATCGCACTACGCTCATTCCCTGGGAAGGGAATTATCGTCCACTCGTCTTGGCTATCGACCTTTGCAAATGTCCTTGAAATTTCAGAAAACGCTTCCATATCGGCTGAAATGAAGAGCGCAGAACGTATGGCAAATTGTTCATAGGGTGTGTCGGCTGTAGAAAGCCAGGCACATTGATCATCATATAGCGATTTTATACTTTTGAGAGCCTTGGTATTTTCTGGTCTCACAAACTTATAACTGCCATCACTAGCAAGGGGACCACCATCAAACCCGAGCATCCATGCTAGAACAGAGGTCGAATCATAATCCACGATCCAGCCGCCCTTACCGTCGTTCTCAAAATCTTCATCCTTGAGCATGAATTGATTTGCGGCACAAGCCTGTTCTTCAAATTCATCAAAACTAAGGGGAGGGGAATCAAAGCCAAGTTCTTCTCCCCAAGTTTGGTTATATAGTAAAAAATGCGCCGTCCGCTGAGCAGGCAGACCAAGCCAGCGGTCATCGTATTGATCTTGCGCAAGAAAAACACTGGGGAAATCAGTCAACTCAGCGGTGGAAAATCCCCAAATAGGGTCGTGGATGTAAGGGGTCAGATCGTTAACGGAATCCTGCTCATCCCAAACCGAAATTTGCTCGGACAGAGCCACGATAATATGCGGGCGATTCGATATATTTGATACATCTTCTACCGCATTGAATAGCATATTATAGCTCCCCTGATACGCCGCGCTGACTCTAATCCCCCATGGATTTTCTTGATTAAATTCGGCGATCTGTAAATCAAAAAGTGCGGCAGGTGCACCAAACCACGCATGCCAAACTTCGATTTCAATGCCATATAGGTCGTCTTCATCAAGATCAAAACTACTGACAGGAATAGGCGTGGCAGTGGGGCGCGGAGTCTTCATCGCTGTCACGGGGGGTGGCGTAGCGGTTGACTCAGATGCTGATGACTGGCAAGCCGTAAGAAGCAAGATTGCCAAAAAGAAGGTTATTCGAAGTTTACCCATAGACCACCAATGGAACGGGGATAAATACCAAAATAAAAACGATCAGGGCAAAAAAGGCCATCTTGCGCCGTTTAGGGTCAAGCTCGGTAATCTCGTCGAGAGTCTCAGCGTGTCTGCGCCCCAAGAAGTTGAGCATAAGTGCCCAAAGCCACCAACCCTGCCATACAAAACCAAGCGCAACAAGAGCGGCAAAAATAAATGGAACAAGTTTTTTTGCTTTTTTACCAAAACGGGAATAGATAATATGCCCGCCATCGAGGGTGCCCATCGGGATCAGATTCAGCGAGGTGACAAGCAGCCCTGCCCAGCCCGCCCAAGCAATATTATGAACCTGCACATCCAACGCGCCGATTGGGGCGGGCGTGGAGGTGAAAAGATAGCGTATCCAATAAAAAAATGGGGCAACGCCATTATAGCTGGTTGGTTCTGGGAGAAACTTCCCGAAAACGGCATATTTTGTGAACAGGTAAAGAATGGAATTCCCTTCGAGCATGCCTGTTCCTGTGAGTGGCGAGAGTTCAGAGAGAGAAAGTCCGTAGAGAAGAACGGGGATAGCGACCACCAGCCCTGCAAGGGGGCCCGCGATGCCGATATCGAAAAGAACGCGTTTATTCTTCGGGCGTTCTTTCATTTGGATAAATGCGCCCAATGTACCAAGAATGCTAAAAGGATAGGGGAGGGGCAAAAAGAAGGGAAGCGTAACTTTTGTTTTATGATAACGCCCCATCAAATAATGTCCAAATTCGTGTGCGAGAAGAATACTTAATAAACTTGCAGCAAAGGGAAATCCGCGCCAGATATGAAAGAGCGCATCTTTGAGCATGACGAGCAATTCTGTGCTTTCAGGAAGGGTAGACTCGAAAACCGCGCCTGTAAATAGAACGCTTACTAATGTAGCAAGGAAAAAGAGGATATTTTTCGAGACTTTGGGTAACTCAGGCGGAGGTGCTTCGTGAACAAGGAAAATAATTTGTTCATCTTTTTCTTCTTGGAAGAGGGGGGTGAGTGAGTAAGAGGCGATGTTTGATGCTAGCTGGTCGTAGGCGGTAGCAGAATCATCACCCAGCAAATGACCACGATAGCTAACGACGAATCCGCGTTTGGTATCACCGAGAGTGATACTGGAGATTCTGAAGATTTTAGCAACGAGTGCATTGAGAATTTCGGTTTCAGGAAGAGACATAAGGTGTTCCGTATTGCGTAGGGAGTTTTTTACGCAATACGGAATACGCATTACGCAGATAAGAAAAAGTGGACGAGGGACGACAGACTTTTAGGGTCTATCGTCCCTCGTCCACCGTCAAAAAACTAGGCGGGAGTGCATGGGAGTCGAACCCACCACGGCCCGCAACGCGACCCGTCACCGATGTTGAAGACCGGGAAGCCCACCGGGACTTAACCACTCCCACAAGCAAGGATACTCGAAGGCGGAAAAGGTTGCAAGGCTGGAGTAATGATGACTGGGTATAATATGTTATGCCTATAAGGAAAAGCATCATGAGAAATCGAATTTTACTCATCATCATCATATTCTCGCTCTGGCTATTAATGTCGTGCGGAGGCGGTGCTGCACCTGTCGAGGAGCCAGCTGCTGAACCCGAAGAAAGCCCCTATGAAAATCCTCCTGAAAGCATATCACCACTCTATGTGCTCGAAGAATCGATTTGGGAGAGTAATATCATTGATCTTTGTTGGGAAAACCTAGATCAAAATAACGAGGCGGAGAGAGTTCTGATTCAAAGCGTGATTGAGAACACTTGGGAAGCGGTTTCGCTGGTTGATTTTGTCGGCTGGGAAGCATGCACGCCTGAATCAAGAGGCATAAGAATTCGGCTTAGCGATGAACCCCCGCATACAAAGGGGTTGGGAACGAGTATCGATGGCCTGGAAAATGGGATGGTGTTAAACGTCACCTTCGATCATTGGGGGTGCATAGATTCTGATTACAATCAAATGGCCTGTATTTTTCCATATCATAGTTATGCAAAAGAAGATTTTATTCGGGTTACGGCTGTGCATGAATTTGGTCATGCCCTGAGCTTTGCCCATGAACAAAACAGATCCGACACACCCTCCTGGTGCGATCAGGGGCAGGGCACAGAGGGCTCGATGCCGATTGGTGGCTGGGACCTGGATTCTGTGATGAACTACTGCAATCCCCGCTGGTCGGGCGATGGGTATTTAAGTGAAATGGATATTGCAGGGGTTCAAACGATTTATGGTGCCAGAACTATAGAAAAAGATCACAAAAAGTTTTATGGACTGTTTGAAAAACTCCATCTTTTGGAGTGACAGTTGAAGACAGGGAGCCCCACCGGGACTTACGACTCTCACAAGCAAGGATACTCGAAGGTTTAAAAAGTTGCAGGGAGGGATATTTGCGTATTGCGTAAAACGTATTCCGTAATGATTTTACCCAATACGTTTTACTTCTCTCACGTTAATACTTTTCCTATGAAATTAGATGCTATGTTTTGATAAAATCATACTTAGAAATTTGCTTAGGAGGCTACTATGACCGAAGATAAAAAAACAAGTGCACAATCTTTTACTTTCAAAGCTGAAACAAAACAACTTCTGAATATCTTGATCCACTCTTTATATAAAGATAAAGAAGTCTTTTTACGAGAATTACTTTCAAACGCATCTGATGCGCTCAATCGCGTCCACTTTGAGATGTTGACCAATCAAAACGTGCTAGACGCAGATGTGGAGTTGAATATCCGCATCACAGCAGATAAAGATGAGCGGATGTTGACCATCCAAGATACTGGCATCGGCATGACCAAAGATGAGATTATCGAAAATCTTGGCACAATTGCACAATCTGGGGCGCGGAATTTTATTGAAGCGACCAAAGATGCCGAAGAAGATTTAGCGCAAGTGATCGGGCAATTTGGCGTTGGTTTCTATTCCGTTTTTATGGCGGCAGAATGGGTCCGAGTAACATCGCGTTCCTATAAACCGCGCGCCAAAGCTGTTAGCTGGTACGCCACAGGCGAAGATGATTTTGAAATCAGCCCCGCAGAAATGAACGAGCGCGGCACAAAGATTGAAATCAAATTAAAGAAAGATGCTGAAGAATTTGCCGAAGACTATCGCTTAAACACTATCATTAAAAAACACTCCGACTATATTGGTTTCCCCATTTATATCGGAGATAGCGAAGAGCAGGCAAATGCCCAATCATCGCTTTGGCGCACAGCTCGTAACGAAATTACAGACGAGCAATATAACGATTTCTACCGCCAAATGACGATGGAGTTTGAAGAACCGCTTTATCGTATTCATTCGGTAACAGATGCGCCCGTGCAACTTTTTGCGCTTCTGTATATTCCCAGCAAAGCGGAACGAGGTATGTTTTCCGCTCGCAAAGAAGATGGGTTAAAACTCTATTCCCGTAATATCTTGATTGATGAATATACTAAAGACCTTTTACCCGAATATCTGCGTTTTGTGCAGGGTGTGGTTGATTCAGAAGATTTGCCCCTAAATGTTTCGCGTGAGACAGTTCAATCTAGTGGCTTGATGCCGCGCCTAAAAAAGATCGTCACTGGTCAGGTCATGCGAGAATTGGAAAAAATGGCGAAGAAAGATGTTGAAAAATATATTAGTTTCTGGGAAGAGTTTGGCGTTTTCTTGAAACAAGGTATTGCATCTGAGCCAATGGCAACCGAAAAAGTACAGCCCTTATTGCGCTTTAAAACAAATACGAATCCAGAGGAATGGTCTTCTTTGGATGATTATGTAGAAAGAATGCAGGAAGAGCAAAAAGAGATTTATTATATTGTCGGCGATGATCCCAAATCCGTTTTGCTTAGCCCGCATTTGGATTATTTCCAATCGCAAGGCACCGAAGTTCTTTTGCTGACCAACCCAATGGATTCCTTTATGTTAATGGGATTAACTAAATATAAAGAGTATGAGCTAAAAAGTGTCGCACAAGCAGATGTTGACACAACGGAAGCAAGTGAAAAGGAGAGCGAGGCGGAGAAAATTCCAGAAGATGAATTCGCCACATTGCTCGAACTCTTCAAAGAGACTTTAGGCGAACGTGTCGAGGATGTTCGCACTAGCAATCGGCTTTCACAATCGGTCGCGCGTCTGATTGTGGCAGATGATAATTTTAATCCTGAATTGCAGCGAGTTTATCGCTATTTGGGCAAAGATTATGAAGACCCCAAGAAAACTTTAGAGCTAAATCCTTCGCATTCAATTCTAAAAAGTTTGCTCGCCGAAAATATTGAGGCTGATTTGCAAAAAGAAATCATCGAACAAATTTACGACAACACCTTGCTCGTCGAGGGTTTGCACCCCGACCCCTCGAGCATGGCATCCCGCATCCAAAATTTGATGGAAATGGTGCTGGATAAATAAGCGACAAAAAAACGTCCGAAGGTTGAGAACCATCGGACGTTTTTTATTTAACTTTTTAGGCTATCCCTAATGCTCTACGTTGGGATTTAATGGCGCAACGCAGAGTGTTGCTAGGAAATTCAGATTCCCAACAAATCTTCTAAAACTTTCACAAAATAATCAATCTCTTCTTCGTTGTTATAGCTCTGGACTGAAATTCGCAAAAAAGATTGCTCACCCCAGCGAGTATGCGGTATTTCAATTTGGTATTCATCATAAAGTCGCTTTTTCAATTCTGCGCCATCTACATCTTTGGGAAGAGGGAGAACAGCCATTTGCCCCAACCATTCTTTGGGAATTGGCATAATCGGTGGCATTTTTGTGATGGCTTGGACTCTCTCCATTGTAACGCCTAATAACTTTCTACAATGGGAACGAACGCGACCCCAATCTTGCTCCCGTTGGTAATCAATTGCCGCGGGGACAGACAGAAACGCGGCAATATCGCGCGTCCCCTGCCATTCGTGATAATCAATAAAGAGATTGCCGCTCCCAAAACCGGATTCGGCATCATAGCCCCAACTCACCACCAGCGGATCCAGCCAACTTTGCACATCTCGCCGTGCATGAAGGAATGCCGCCCCTTTCGGAGCCATCATCCACTTATGGCAGGTGTCTCAACCGGTAAAAAATCTTGCCCTAATATACAACGCAAGTAAAGAATTTGCTTATCATCTTCATCAGCTAAGGCCCCCGAAACATTTAGTAGCTCAACAATTCGTTTGCGCTTTTTGAAATCTTGATTAGCAATGTCTAACCCTTTCGCTACATCATTAGCAAATTCACGGATACTATCGAGCTGACTTGGGGTAAATGTAGCAGCATCTAACGAGGCAATTAGTTTCTCACGCTCTTTTTCTAATGCGACAATGGTGGTTTCTAATCGACTTTTACGATCAGTAAGTAAATCCCGAGTAAAGTCACCACTCAAATACAAATCGAGCAACATATCTAATTGCTTCTCATTATTTGCAATTAAATCCATTACTACCCCTAAACGCTCACGAAGAGGTCCACTTTGGACTTCACATTCTTCTTGGTAACTATCTAAACCTTCCTCTAAAGCCTTCCCGTCGAGGACTATGGATTTTACCCAGTTCCATACGATCTCATCAATTTTACTGCTATTTCCCGACATAAGATCACACACCTTGAGTTTTCTCCCATGGCAGGAATAATACCTGTAAGCCTTATAACCTTGTCGTGCCTGTGCTATTGAACGTAGCGTGTTCCCGCATTTTCCACAAACCAAGCGTTGCTGCATTAAATACTCATGCCTAGCGTTTTTAGCAGAATTCTTCCTGTTTTTTATTAGTTGCACCTGAATAGTGCGCCACACTTCAGCGGAGACGATTGCTGGTACTTTAACAGAAAGATGTTTGTCGGGAGAATTCTTTTTTCCCCTTCGTGTCTTTCCATAAGTCCATTTTCCAGCGTATGTTTCATTGCTCAGGAACCTTCTTATAGTTTCATGGCCCCACTTTTTGCCTTTCATAATACCATTTTGGGGCGTTTGTACCCCCATTTCATTTAAACCTCTGGCGATTGCCCTGATCGCCAGAGGTCCAGTATCTCCATCCCCAATTGTATACCAAGTATAGATCAAACGAATAATCTGTGCTTCTGGTTCATGAATTGTCAAGGCGTACATTCCATCTTTCTCAACAACTCTATAAGCAAAGGGTGGACGTTTTCCCACCAATACACTACCTGCCCTCACTTTTTGGCGACGCCCTCTAACCATGCGTTCATTGATTTTCTCACGTTCAAATTCTGCTATTGTGGCTCGAATGTGTTTATTAAGACGCCCCTCTGGTGTATCATCATATTCAGCCATAACATAAGCAATCTCAACCCCATTGCGAGTTAACTCTTCCTCGACAATTAATTGCTTTGCCAATTTACGGCTTAAACGATCAATTTCTCGAACAACCATGACATCAAACGCTCCATCATGTGCCATATCAATAATACGACTTAGCTCGGGTAGTTCAAATGATGCACCAGAAGCCCCTCGATCATCTTCTGCAATTTCTTCGATGATGCTCCAACCCCTATCTTGAGCAAATTCTCGGCACATTTCTATTTGACCGATTAAGTTGCGCCCCTCTTTGCCTCGGTCATCACCAGATACTCTGGCATACAAAACGGCTCGTTTTGCTAAATAATCACGTTGCTTTTTCACAAGATCATCTCCTTACTAAGTTTTGGATATTCTTGGTTCATCTTTCTAAATGAACTGAGCATAAGCATTTTCTTATTTTGTTGGATGAAATATGGTTTTTTAACCTAAAAGAGAATATCGTATTGATACGATATTTATACCATACAGGAAAGAAAAAAGAAACTCCCTCAAGGGGTTACTATTTAGCGTCTTTTAGCGTTGGGGTTGTGTTTGGGGCCGCGGCGTTGGCCCTGTCGATCAGATCTTTTTATATATTCTTCGAGCGATTTTCGGTTAACCTGCCAAGATAGCCCCCATTTTTTACCTTCTACTTTGCCAGTGCGAATCAATTGCCGGATATAGTCTGGGTTGTAGTCACTAATACGCGCGGCTTCAAAAGTCGTCAACCAATCTTCCATAAATGTCATTATAACCGAAGGCCATCTCTTATGCTATTCTGCTCTAAAGGTACTGAAGCAGTTTTAACACACAAAACTTTGCTAACTCTATGGTTTGTCTATGATTTAGCCTACGGTTTTTTCTTTCACAATACTTTCTAAAAAAGCAAGGATGAAAAAAATCCAAAATCTCCTTGCTCTTTGATATTGGCGACGTAATCCCAGAGGATACAATATATAGTAACCGCGAGGCTTGTTATTCTCGATACGGGCAAGAGATCAGTGAAGCAGAAAGTCTCCATTAGATTGTGTCCGAAAGCTCTAAGGACGTACAATGAAAGAGCTCAAGCGCAACCGATAGAAAATATATATGGACATAATAACCAGGGGGAAACAAAGTAATATCATCGGAAATTAATAACATTTACTCTCGTAGAAAAAACAAATCTTTGCTAGCAAACTCTTTTATCATGCGACCCTTCTGGACAGTGAAGGGTTGTGCTAAGAAGAGAATCCAAAGCATGTCATCAGAAAATCTTTGTGGTGGCTACTTTATCAGATGATAATCTTATCGAGTAAACCAAAGAACAGAGATAATGCTGAAAGTGGTTATTTCTTGCCCCACCCAAAACTAATCCGTCCACGCTCAGCTTCGATTTGCAGGATATCCACTTCAATAATATCGCCCACCTTCAGCGTAGTGCCAAAGGGGATCTTGGATTTATGCAGCAGCCCGTCCTGCTTGAGACCGATGTCGACGAATGCGCCAAAATCGACCACGTTGCGGACGGTGCCTTTCAGGCTCATCCCCGTTGTCAGGTCATCCACCTTCAGCACGTCTGAGCGTAGGATGGGGGCAGGGGTGTCTGTACGTGGATCACGCCCCGGGCGGACAAGCTGCTCGAGGATGTCCTTCAGGGTCGGGATGCCGCACTCCAATTCAGCAGATAAAATTTACAGGGATGTTTTGGCGGTCAATGCTTCGAGGGCCGGCATCCTTTCTTCAATAGTGGATTCAGGCGGAAGCCCCGCGCGGCCCAAAATAGCTTCCGCTATGGGATAGGATTCCGGGTGAATGGCGGATGTGTCCAAGGGGTTGCGTCCATCTCGTATCCGCATGAAGCCAACACTTTGTTCGTAGGCTTTGGGTCCAAGACCTGCAA
>JABGOQ010000098.1 GCA_018645405.1 Anaerolineae bacterium
ACGGTTATTGGTAATTTTACGCCAACCGGCCGATCGAGCATTTTCCTCTTTTTCTCATAATTTACGAGACGGTATTGAGACCAATGAAGATTTTGCAACTGCGTTGCTTGAAGAACGCCAAGGATTACGTGATCGTTGGGTTTCTCGTAAATACTTAGCAAAGGGGCGATATTTCGAAAACCTTAGCCGCTATTTGGAAATGTTTGATCAAGATCAGCTCCATATTTCACTTTTTGATGACTTGAAAAGCAATCCATTGGACTTTGCTAAGAGAATTTTTAATTTTCTTGACGTAGATGATTCTTTTGTTCCCGACATGTCTCATAGACATAATGCATCTGGAATTATTCGTAACCCAATCTTGCGTTTTTTATGGACTCGTTCTGGGAAATTAAGAGTTGCCATACGTCCCTTGATGCCACAGAAAACAGGCCACCATCTTTTTGAATGGCTTTCTAGAGACTTGAAAAGAACCACTTTCTCTGTCGAGCTACGAAGAGAGCTTACTGAATACTATCGTCAGGATATAGAGCAGCTACAGGATTTGATTGATCGAGATTTGAGTAATTGGCTTTAAAGGTAGCTGTGATTATGTACAAAAACCTCTTGGTTTTAAGCACATTTTGGGGGAGTCTCGCGGTATAATATAAATAGATTTTTACGCAGTATTTTTCTCGTCAAATTTCTATTAAATGGCGAGTTTTTCTTTTGTGCAAAAGAAGGAATTTTTATGGAAGCAGGCGATATTAAACAAATTGATATAAATCAAGAAATGCGTTCAGCCTATCTCGATTACGCGATGAGCGTTATCGTTGCGCGTGCCCTCCCTGATGCGCGTGATGGGCTAAAACCAGTTCATCGGCGCATTCTTTATGCTATGCATGATATGGGTATTCGTGCTACTGGATCGCATAAAAAATCAGCGCGTATTGTGGGTGAAGTTTTAGGTAAATATCATCCGCATGGCGATTCGGCTGTTTATGAATCTATGGCACGTATGGCGCAACCCTTTTCTCTCCGTTATATGCTTGTAGATGGGCAAGGTAACTTTGGCTCCATAGATGGTGATTCCCCTGCTGCAATGCGTTATACCGAAGCACGGATGGGTAAACTCGCCGAGGAAATGCTGATTGATATCAACAAGGAAACCGTTGATTTCACCCCCAATTTTGACGATTCTCTTGAAGAACCAGATGTTTTGCCCTCCCGTTTACCCAATCTTTTGCTTAATGGAGCATCGGGTATTGCGGTTGGGATGGCGACCAATATCCCTCCTCATAATTTGAACGAACTTACTGATGCTCTCATCCACATAATAGATAATTATGATAATACAGATGAAATAGGCATAGATAAATTGATGGAATTTATCCCTGGGCCTGATTTTCCCACAGGGGGGATTATTGTAGGGCAAGAGGGAATCATCCAAGCTTATAGCACCGGGCGTGGACGTGTGATTATGCGTGGAAAAGCGCATGTAGAAGAAATGCTTGCAAATCGTTTTCGAATTGTAGTAACAGAAATCCCTTATCAACTTAATAAGACGACGTTAATCGAACGTATTGCCAGCATGGCGCGGAGTGGAAAAATCGACTCCATATCTGACTTGCGCGATGAATCCGATCGACGTGGCATGAGCATTGTCATCGAACTCAAGCGTGGTGCCCAGCCCAAGAAAGTATTAAATCAACTCTATAAGCACACTTCACTTCAGGCTACTTTTGGTGTGCAGATGTTGGCGTTGGTTAATAAAGAACCAAAACTGCTTTCGTTAAAACGTGCTTTATTGCATTTTGTCGAACATCGTAAAGAAGTTATCACCCGTCGAACTGAATTTGATCTGAAAAAAGCCCGTGCTCGAGCGCATATTTTAGATGGTCTTATTATTGCGCTCGATAATATAGATGCAGTCATCGAAACTATCCGTTCATCAGCGGATGTGAATGTTGCTAAAGATAATTTGATGAAACGCTTCAAATTGAGTGAACTCCAGGCGCAGGCTATTCTTGATATGCAATTACGCCGTTTAGCGGCACTAGAGCGTTGGAAAATTGAAGAAGAGCATAAAGAATTAATGGCGAAAATTGCCTATTATGAAGATTTACTTGCTCATTCAGAGAAAATTCTTGCGATCATCAAAGAAGATTTACTAGAACTCGCTGAAAAATATGGCGATAAAAGGCGAACTCACATTGCCATTGGTGCTAGTGGAAGTTTGAACGAAGAAGATTTGGTAGAAGATGAAGCAGTTTTAGTCACGATCACTGAGCGTGGTTATATCAAACGCGTTCTTGCCAAAACTTTCCGTACACAAGGACGTGGCGGGCGTGGCATCAAGGGGCACACGACAAAAGACCAAGATGAAGTAATAATGATGATTCCAGCGCGTACGCTGGATACGATCCTGTTCTTCACGGATAAAGGAAAAGTCTACTCCGAGAAAACTTATCAGATCCCCGAAGCAAGCCGAATTGGAAAAGGAATCTCCATCGTCAATATTCTTGCGCTCGAGGCTGATGAGAGAATTACCGCAGCAATCCCTGTTCCAGATTTTGACGAGGCATCCTACTGCACTTTGGCGACCATAAAAGGGCAGATAAAGCGCGTAGAGCTCTCAGAGTTTGCCTCTGTGCGTCCTTCTGGGTTGATCGCAATGGGGTTGAAAGGGGATGACAAGCTCGGCTGGGCACGTCTCACCAGCGGAGAGGACGACATTATTATTGTCACTGAGTTAGGCAAAGCTTTGCGTTATAAAGAAGATAATGTGCGCTCTATGGGCAGACCCGCCGCAGGTGTAAAAGCCATCAAATTGCTAAATGACGATAAAGTCACCACAATGGATGTCGTTGAGCCTGGGGGCACATTGCTCACCGTTACAGAAACGGGTATCGGTAAGCAAACTCCGCTCGAAGAATACTCGGCAAAAGGACGTGCCACGCAAGGTATTTTGACAATGGACAAAAAAGCCATTAAAGAAATTGGCAAAATCGTTGCGGCACGTGTTGTTCAGCAAGATGATCATCTTACACTGATGTCTACAGAGGGCGTAATTATTCGCTTAAAGGTAAATGAAGTCAAAACCGCTGGGCGTGCCACGCGTGGCGTGCATTTGATGCGCACGAAAGATGGCGATACCGTTGCGGCAGTTGCTCGAATTGCGGCAAAAGATTTGAAACAGGTTGGGGCAAAACTTGAGGATGAGAGCGAGATGCCAGAAGGTGGGCAGGAAGAGTTGTTATAAACAAAAAGAGCCGTGCAAATCAGCACGGCTCTTTTCTTTTAGATTAGAGTTCTTTTAAGAAGGTATTGCGAAACGTCCTGTTACAAGTAAAAACATCGAACCGATCAAACAAACAGCCATAAAGAGCATCGCAGCAATAATAAATCGTTGCACGGGTGTTAAATCTGTTAAAAAGTTAGCAGAACTTGTTTCTGATTGCTTTTCTTCTTCTACATCTTCAAGAAAATCTGGTAATTCATCATCATCAAAATAGGATGAAGAATCGGCATCATCGCGTAAATTATCTAACATACTCACCTCTTTGCTCGTTTTTTTCTGGTATATCATAACCGCATCGGACGCAAATGAACATCCCCAAAATGGATTGATTGATGGGTATCGAGACGTAAACTGCCATCCAGATTAATCCCTAAAACCTTTCCTTGGATGACTTGCCCGTTCCCGCTCGTGACTTCAACTTGCTTGCCACGAAAAGCGAGATTCTCTTCCCAGGCATTGTGCAGATTTCCGCGCCCCAAACTTGGTCGCCGTTTAATGAAGGCTTCTAAAATCTGATATAAGAGTAGAGATCTGATAGGTTTATTAAAACTGTCAGGTCTAGATTCTTCTAAGCTTGTTGCGGGGAAAAGTACATCATCTGGCACTGAGTTGGCGTAAACATTGACGCCCATCCCCAAGACAATACTTTTTATTTTATCACCGTGCCAATTGGCTTCAACGAGAATGCCCGCTAGTTTTTTTTCATCAACCAATACATCATTAGGCCATTTGATTTTGGCATCTAGCTCGTAATGCTCGCGTAAGGCGTCCACGAGGGCTAATGCGCCCAGCCCTGTAAAGAGGGAGATGTTTTTCGCCTCTTCAATGCTTGGGAGCAGTAGCAAGCTAAATGCAAGGGCGGAATCGGGCGGGGTTTGCCAGCTGCGCCCATCTCTACCACGTCCCTTAATTTGTTCGTTGGCGATAACGAGAGAGAAATCCTGCCCGCCTTCTTCCATCCAATTAAGAGCGATGTCGTTGGTTGAGTCAACTTGCTTAAGATAGCGAAAACCGCCCAGTGGAATATCTTGCAGGGCGGTTTGGAGGGATTTTGCATTCATTATGAGTTAGCGATGGGTTTTATGGCAACCAGCGCCAAGGGTTTTCAAAAGCGCCATTATGGCGAATTTCAAAATGGAGATGCGCGCCAAAGGAATTGCCGGTATTGCCAGAAAGACCTATCATCTGACCAGCGTAAACACTTTGGCAAGTGCCGACATTGATTTGACTGAGATGGGCGTAAAGGGTAGCGAAGCCGTTGCCGTGATCAATTGCGATGACATTGCCGTAGCCATAATTATAGCCACCTTGAGCCATCGTGACCACGCCGCTATCTGCTGCGTAAATGGCAGCACCTGTATTGGCAGCGATGTCGATGGCAAGATGCCCAGACCAGAAATCATTGCCAGTAAGATAGTGATTGTCGGCAGGCCAAATGAAATAGCCTGAACCCACTGCACCGGCTGGGCAGCTACTGCCAGAAACACCAGATGTGCCAGAAGAACCGCTCGCTTCAATTGGGATGACCCACTGGACAAATTCTCGCGATCCGCCAGGAATCATTATCTTATCACCAGCTTCAAAGGTCGGGTCGGTTAGATCGACGTCGTTGCCGGGCCAGCTTAGAATATCCTTTGAATCGGTTTCAAATTCATAGGCAATATTGTCTATACTGTCATCTTCTTTCCATGTATAGTAGATACCGTCTACAGGTGGGATATTAAGTTCTTGGCCAACACGCAGGCTATCGGGGCTGTCTTCAAGGGTCTCGTAATTTGCCCAGAGGAGTGTTTCTGGTTCGATATTATTCTCTGTGGCGATACTAAATGTGGAATCTCCACGCGCTACAGTGTATTGAAATATTTCGTAATCGGGGCGGTCTTCGGGGATGAGGGTTTTGAGGGTAATATAGCGCCTGATAGCACCAGCATTATTTTCGACAGGATGAGTATTATCTTCCGTTGCTGCAGTGGTTGCCTCGTTAGATTCAGGCGTAGCTGTTACCTCAATGATGATAGGAGGCGCGCTTTCTACGAAGGCGTTTTTGTTAGTATAGGCAAGAAAAAGGATGCCTGCGACGAGCGCGAAGGTGGCAATCCAACTAAGGATTGAAAAAAGATGTTTTTTTAGAAAGGGCATGGAGATTTGATGGTAATACTTAGAATGCTTTTGTTAGTGAATCAAGGAATTCTTCATTATCTTTTGCAGATCGTAACCGCTGGATAATGGCTTCCATAGCGGCTCCCTGCGCCATCCCCGCACCTTGCGGTTTGGATGTAGTCATTTGGATATACATGCGGCGCATCAGCCAAACTTGTTTGAGCAAATCGGGACCCAAGAGGAGATCTTCGCGGCGGGTGGAAGATGCATCTATATTGAGTGCCGGGAAAATGCGTCGCTCTTGTAAGCGGCGTGAAAGGTGCAATTCCATATTGCCTGTTCCCTTAAATTCTTCGTAGACCACATCGTCAAGGCGGGACCCAGTTTCTACCAAGCAAGTGGCGACAATGGTCAATGAGCCGCCATCTTCAATATTACGCGCCGCACCGAAAAATCGTTTTGGTGGGTAAAGAGCTGAAGGATCAAGACCACCAGAGAGCGTCCGCCCAGAAGGGTTGACAACGAGGTTATAGGCACGAGCAAGGCGTGTAATCGAATCCATCAGGATAACGACATCACGCCCGACCTCGACGAGTCGTTTGGCTCGCTCTAATGCAATCTCTGCTGTACGGACATGGGATGTGACCGGCTCATCAAATGTGGACGCAATCACTTCGGCGTCTACAGAACGGTCCATATCGGTTACTTCTTCGGGGCGTTCGCCAATCAGTGCGACCATTAGATGCACTTCAGGGTTTTTAAGTGAAATTGCGTTGGCGATATTTTTGAGAATGGTTGTTTTACCTGCTTTTGGGGGTGAAACAATTAGGCCGCGTTGACCACGTCCTATGGGAGCAATTAAGTTGATGAGGCGTGTTGCTAGTTCACGCGGATCATGTTCAAGGTCAAAGCGTCGGTCAGGGAAAACAGGCACAAGACTCTCAAATTTTGGTCGCCGTCGGGCTTCTTCGGGATCAATGCCATTGACGGTTTCAACTTTTGTTAGCCCAAAATGGCGTTCAGATTGACGTGGTTCACGTACAAACCCAACGACCATATCACCATTTCGCAAGTTATATTTTCGAAGCTGTGCTTGTGAGACGTAGATGTCTTTTGAGCCAATGCGGTAATTATCTGCTCGCAAAAAGCCAATACCTTCGCTCATTATTTCAAGAATACCTCCGCGAATTTCAAGGCCTTCTTTTCCAGCTTCGGCTTGTCGAATTTCTAGGACAAGCCTTTCTTTTTTTAGGCGATTGGCACGCAGAATATCATGTTTTTTTGCGATGGTGCGTAATTCGACAAGGCGGAGTTTTTCGAGTTCAAGGATAGTTTTCATGGGATTCTCAATTCTTCTAATTAGGAATAGATAAAACAATGCCCCCAGAGAGCTTGGGCATATAGATTGTTTTTGATGCAAATAGGTTTGTTTTTCAAAATAAGATGGGGTTTAAAAACAAGCGGACAAAAAATGTTTGGTTAACTTGTTTGTAATGATTGTCAAGGTGTTTTGGGGAACTCAAAAATTATAGCATGTTCATTCAGGCTACGCAAGCGAGATTTTTGAATTTATGGAAAGAGGAGATGGATAATTATTCTGCCAAAATTCGATTTTGATATGCAAGCATTTGACGATATAACCCCGCCTCGCGCGTGAGTTGAGCTTGGGTGCCGCGCTGGACAATTTTTCCCCGCTCCAAAACAAGGATTTCATCCGCATTTTCCAACCCAATCAGCCGATGTGTAATCAACAACGATGTTTTCCCACGCATCAGCGCAAAAAGAGATTTCAGCACTTCTTGCTCCGTAATCGGATCAAGATTAGCAGTCGGCTCGTCAAAAATCAGGATCGGCGCATCTTTGAGAATTGCCCGTGCAATCGCCAAACGTTGACGTTCCCCTCCGCTCAACCGCGCCCCCTGCTCCCCGATAAAAGTCTCGTATCCTTTTGGCAAACCTTCAATAAAATCATGGATTTGCGCCTGCTTTGCCGCGTTCACGACTTCATCTTCGCTGGCATCGGGATGCACCAAGCTCAAATTATCGCGTACGCTGGCGTTGAAAAAATACGCCTGCTGCGGAATGACAGCGATTTTAGAGCGAATCTCATCAGCGGGGAAATCGTGTAGAGAATTTCCGTCAAGCAAAATATCTCCCTCACGAAATTCCCAGAAACGCAGTAAGAGATTCATTAAGGTAGATTTCCCCGCACCACTAGCTCCAACTATCGCGATGCTTTTCCCTGCATCTATAGTAAAAGAAATATCATTCAACGCATTTTCATCGTTTTCTGCATAAGAAAAGACGATATTAGAAAATTCGATACTCGGAGTTGAACCACGCCCAACTCCCAATTCCCAATTCTCAATTCCCGATTTCACTTCCGGCTCTGCATCCACGATCTCAAATAACCGCCGCGCGGCTTCATTTGTTTCTCCAAGCATTTGTGAAGCGAGGGGCAACGGTGCAACTGCTTCAAAGCTGACCAAGGCAATCATCGTCAGCGCGGCGAGCATTACGCCAGAGATAATTCCCGCATCAACAGCGGGGATGGCGAAGATGAGAATTGCCCACATCCCAAGATTGGTCAGAAACAGACTTGATCCGCTGTGGAAGCCAGTCAGCCAAGATTTTCGTTGTTGCTCTGCGCCATAGTATGAGCCGATTTCTGCAATTTCAGCGTGACGGGGTGCTGATTGCCCAAAAGCAAGAATATCGCTGAGGCCTTGAATCCCATCCACGAGTTGAGTGTGGAGCGTAGCACGCGCGGCGACTAATTTTTTACCAGAATTTCGACTTAGAAGACGCGTTAATAGCGGTAAAGCTACTCCGCTGGCGAGCAAAAATGCGAATAATATCCAGCCCAGCGGGGCGTAGAAAATGCTGAGATAGGCAGATGCGCCGAGTGAAATAATCAACGCAACTAGCGGAGGCGAGACAACGCGGATATAGAAGTTTTCCAGTGTTTCCACATCCGAGACAACGCGAGAGAGAAGATCGCCGCTGCGGTAGCGCATCAGGCGCGCGGGGGCAAGCGGTTCGATGGCTTCGTAGAACCATGTCCGCAGGCGGGCGAGCAATGAGAATGTGACTTGGTGGGAAGTTAAGCGTTCAAAATAACGAAAAACGCCGCGGCTGATTCCAAAGAAGCGCACGCCGACAATCGCAACTTGTAATTCTGCAATCGAGGGGTGCAAAGCGGCGGCAGAAATGAGCCATGAGGATGTCCCGATAAGGGCGACGCTGCTGGCGATGGTTCCTGATCCGATGAGGGTGGCGAGGGCAACTTCTTTCCAAGAACCGTTTAAAAAACCTAAAAGGCGAGTGAAAATGTTTGAAGGTTTGAAAATTTGAAGGTTTGAAGGCTCTTGTGTTGTAGTAAGGGTTTTAGGCCTTTGCTCGTTGAGAGAGTGACTGAAGTCGCTACTACGAGGGGGTGAAGTTGTTTTTTGCGTTCTAATCATTTTTGAATAAACGCCATTTTCCGTCAACAACTCTTCATGCGTGCCTTGCTCGACTAAATTCCCTTTTTCTAGCACTAGGATTTTGTCGGCTTGGAAGGTGGTGTTGAGGCGGTGGGCGATGGTTATTACTGTTCGCCCCTGCATCAGTTTTTTTGTTGATTCTTCGAGGGTAACTTCAGTGATGGGGTCGAGGCTGGAGGTGGGTTCATCGAGGATGAGAATGGGCGCATCTTTGAGATAGGCGCGTGCCAATGCCAATCGTTGAGATTCTCCGCCACTTAAACGGGACCCAGCCTCACCCACGCGCGTTTCGTATCCGTCTGGGAGGGAGATGATGAAGTCGTGTAGATGAGCTGCTTTGGCGGCATCCTGCACGGCATCCAAATCCGCATGAGGATTACCGAGGCGGATATTTTCGGCGATGCTCTCGTTAAAAATGAAGGGGTTTTGCGGAACCCAAGCGATTTGCTCGCGCCAATCATCGGTGGGAATTTGGCTGAGGGGCGAGCCGTCTACACGAACTTGACCCGAACTGGGGTGGATGAACCGAAGAAGGAGATGCGCCAATGTGCTTTTTCCTGCCCCACTTGCCCCAATCAGTGCGGTTTTCTGCCCTTTTTTTATAGTGAAGGAGATTTTGTTGAGAGCGGGGATGGATTCGTCGGGATAAGTGAAGGAAAGATTTGAGAATTCGATATTGGAAAATTCGGTATTCGGTGAATCGAGATTGGATTCTCGAATATCGGGCTTTATCTCGAGTATCGCAAAGATTTTGCGCGCGGCGGTAGTACCGTTCATACCAGCGTGAAAACGAAGCCCCAAGGTGCGGAGGGGAATATAAAACTCGGGGGCGAGAATGAGGAGGAAAAAGGCTTGCTCGAATTCGATTTTATAATAAATTAGGCGCAGACCGATCTCGACAGCGATGACCGCGGTGCTGAGGGTAGCAACGAGTTCCAGCACGAGGGCGGAGAGAAAAGTGACGCGCAAAACCGTCATGGTGGTGTCGCTGAATTGCTCGCTGACTTCTTTGATCATGCGGACGTGGGCTTTGCTCTGCCCAAATTGTTTGAGGGTGGTGATGCCTTGCAGGCTGTCGAGAAAATGCGCGCTGAGCCGACTGAGCGTCTCGTATTGGCGATTGGTGATGGCTTCCGCACCTTTGCCGATGAGAATCATAAAAACGGGGATGAGCGGGGCGGTGAGGAAGAGGATTAGCCCAGAAAGAGGGTCGATGGGGAAGGCGAAAACGAGAATAGAAAGGGGAACGAGGGCAGATAAGACCAGTTGGGGGAGGTATTGGCTGAAATAGGCATCAAGGGCTTCGACGCCTTCGACCACGGCGGCAGTCAGTTCGCCTGTGCGCTCTTTGCGGGTGAAGCTGGGACCGAGTGTGACGATATGGGCGAAAAGCCGCTCACGCAGGTCGTTTTTGACGCGCACGGCGACTGCTTTTGCACTGACTTCGCTAATCCAGACGAGAAGGGAGCGCCCTGCGATAATGAAGAGCAGGGCGCGGAGGAGAGTCATCACATCTTGTAGCGTTTCCCCGTTGATGAAGATATTGTTGATGGTTAGGCTGAGGGCGCGCGCTTGGGCGATGGTCAATATCCCGCCGAGAAATCCAGCGAGGATGGTGATGATCAGGGCTGTGCGGCTATCGCGGGCGAGGGAGAGGAGTCGGCGGTCTAGGTTCATAGAGGAGGAAGAAGAACTTACGCGAATTACGCGAATGACACGAATATTCTGTGTAGAAGAAAAATCGGCTGACAGAAATCTCTGCCAGCCGATTTTACCGTTAAATCATATTGAATAGAGAATAATGCGCCCCCCCCCTCAGTCCCCCCATTTGAAAAACAAAAACGGGGGGGGAGGGTTGTCTCTCCCCTAAATTCCGCTTTTAGAATTTGGGGAGATGCCCGTAGGATATAGGGGGCCTTTTTTTAGTAAATCAATGTCTCAGGATCAGCTTTGATGCGGCCGCTGAAGACTTTGTATGTCCAAATTTGGTAGACCAAGACGACCGGGACGAAGATGGCAGCAACGATGGTCATTACCTTCAGTGAGTAGGGTGATGCCGAGGCGTTATAGATATTAAGAGTATATGCCGCGTCAATGCTGGAGATAAGGATACGAGGGAATAAGCCAGCGAAGACCATGATTGTGGTGAAGACAATTGTCAACGAAGTCATGATGAAAGCCAAGCCATCTTTTCCACTTTTGGCGTACCACCCTGCGAGTAAGAGCGCAACAGCAGCTAAGAGCGCAGGAATTAGACCCTGTGCCATGATATTGGTCTCGAAGAAAGTCCAGATTAGGAAGAGGACGGCTAGCACGGTCGCTACGATCCAAGCCTGGAAGCCGAATTTCTTGGCACGTTCTGCGAGATCGCCTTCGAGCTTGAGGGCGAGGAAGTTTGCACCGTGAGCGGTGAAGAGAGCCACGAAGACAAATCCAGCGAGGAGGGAGTAGGTGTTGAGCAGAGGGAATAATCCGCCCCAGTAGTTCATATCTGCGTCGATGGCGAAACCGCGCATGAGATTACCAACGGTCACGCCCCAAAGGAGAGCGGGGACTAGGGAGCCCGTGAAGATTGCCCAGTCCCAGCGATTACGCCAGACGGGGTCGTCTCGAAGGCTACGATATTCAAAGGCGAGTCCGCGCAAGATCAGCGCAGCAAGCATAAGGACAAGAGCGAGATAAAATCCGCTAAAGAGAGTCGCGTAAACGTGGGGGAAAGCAGCAAATAACGCGCCGCCAGCGGTGATCATCCAAACTTCATTGCCGTCCCAGTGTGGCCCAATCGTGTTGATGACTGCACGCCGCTCGTTATCTTCTTTGCTCAGGAAAGGCATCAGGATACCGACGCCATAATCGAAACCTTCAAGAAAGAAGAATCCGATGAATAAAATGGTTACAAGGATAAACCAGATGGTATTAAGATCCATGATTATTTCTCCAATTGTGCCTATTAGTGGCTAACTTCGATTTCGCCTGTGCCATATTTGATTGCCAGTTTATAAGCGACGATGGTAAATATGGTGTAAATGACGGTCATTATCGCGAGCGAAAAGGCGACATTCCAAGCAGGCACATTGGGTGAGACAGCATCTTCAATTTTTTGTAAGCCGTAGACAATCCATGGCCAGCGTCCGGTTTCAGTTAATATCCATCCTGTGCTAACGGCAAGGTAAGGTAAAGCAGCGGCGTAGACCATCGCTTTCAGGTAGAGCTCCTTCTTGCCATCAAATTTACCATCTTTGCTCCACAGCACACCCAAAAAAGCGAGGAGTATCATTGCGCCGCCCGCACCGATCATGGTGCGAAAAGACCAATAATTGAGCGCAACCGGCGGGACGTAATCTCCAGGCCCGTAGGTTTGTTCAAACTCTTCTTGTAATTCGTTGATTCCCTTAATCTCACCATAGGGTCGGTTATAGGTCATAAAACTGAGCAAGGCAGGGATGCGGATTGAGAAGACATCTTCTGTTTGCTCCCAATTACCGATTGTAAAAAGGGATAAGGATGCTGGATCTTCGGTATTCCAATGTGCTTCGGAGACAGCCATTTTCATTGGCTGCTGTTCAACCAGATATTGACCTTGAAAGTGACCGATTGTGCCGACCAGCACCGAGCCGACGAGAGCATAAAATGCTGCCATGCGGAAGGAGCGGAGGAAGAACGTGACCTCATGCTTGCGTAGCAGATGCCAAGCACTGAAGGCCATAACAACGAATCCCGCTAACGCAACCCCAGAAGTCAGCACATGCGGGAACTGGATCATTACATTGGGGTTGAAGACCAACGCCGCAAAATCAGACATCAGCACGCGACCCGTTTCTGGGTCAATGGTATAGCCAACGGGATTCTGCATAAAGGAGTTTGCGATTAAAATCCATAAAGCTGAGAGATTAGAGCCGATTGCAACCATCCAAGCAGCTGCTAGATGCTGCTTTTTGGTGAGCTTATCCCAGCCGAAGACCCATAGCCCGATAAAAGTCGATTCCATATAAAAGGCTAGAAGAGCTTCGATAGCCAGCGGTGCACCAAAAATATCGCCCATAAAGCGGGAATATTCTGACCAGTTCATCCCAAATTGAAATTCTTGCACGATACCGGTGACAACACCGATTGCAAAGTTGATTAGGAAAATTTTGCCCCAAAACTTCGCCATTTTTTTGTACATCTCATCGCCTGTGCGGACGTATTTTGTCTCGATGATGGCGATAAAGATGGCTAGCCCCAGCGTAAGCGGAACATAAAAGAAGTGATAGATCGTAACGACGGCAAATTGCCATCGCGCAAGAGAAAGAGGGTTCATAAGTGGTTCTCCTTTGGAAATTTAATAGCAATAAAAGAAAAAAGATTTAGTAGTATTTCTCCTTCTTAAAATATGAATATTAGACAACATCTAGAAGCGCGAAGTC
>JABGOQ010000032.1 GCA_018645405.1 Anaerolineae bacterium
GCAACCCTCTTCATCCGCTTTTACGCCCTCGCCCTCCTCAGCAATTTTGTCACTGGCACCTCCGCTGCCCTTCTTCAACTCGGTGATCACTTCCGCTCTCAAGCCGCAATCGCGCTCGCTCAAAATATCCTCACCGTTAGCATCATCGCCTACGCTTATTTTTCAGATGGCGATATCTGGCTCGTCCTCACCGCCTATTTAATCGGAAAAGTTTTCTTCGGTCTTTCTCTGGGATTTTGGGGACTGCGCCGTGCCAACGAAATGCTCGGACGCGGATGGCTTCGCTCGCCTTTCAACTTGCTACCGCCAAAACGCGAGTTCTGGTCTTTTGCGTTTTCCAGCAACTTCAGCGGCACAGTGAATCTCGTCACCCGTGACTCAGAAGTTCTCTGGCTGGGATTCCTGCTCCCCGGCGAAGTGGGTAAACTCGCCGCTGGCTACTATAAAACCGCCCTTGCCCTCATCAACCTGATTTTGATGCCCATCAACCCCTTCATCGCTACCACCTTCCCCGAGATTTCGCGCGCGGTTGGCGAAAAAGCCTGGGATAAACTCAAAACTCTCCTCAAACGTCTCACCACCATCTCCGCCGCGTGGACATTTTCAGTCGGCATCTTTCTCCTCATTGCAGGTGAATGGCTCATCACCCTCTTCTACGGTGCAGATTACGCCCCCGCCACTCCCGCCGCATTGATTTTACTCCTCGGCTTCGGCACAGCCAATATCCTCTACTGGAATCGCCCCCTTTTGCTCTCACTGGGCATGCCCACTTATCCATTAAAAGTGATGGTCATCACGGGTATCGCTAAAATAGGATTGAGCTTCCTCCTTGTTCCCCGCTTTGGATATTTAGCCCAAGCCGCGCTCATGTCTACCTATTTTGTAGTCTCAGTGGGGATAATCGTTTGGAAGGGCATGAGCGAGATTAGGAGACGCTCTTAGATGAAAAGCATCTGAGTTTATGTATAATACACATCTAATTAAAAATAAATAGAAGAGAGAGTAGCATTTTGCTTTCTATAAACGAAGAAGAAAGGGCATTATGAATTGGGTCAAAATTTATACAGATGTAGAAGATAAGCTCTTCCCTCACTATAAAGGTGATGTTTGGGAAAGAGGAATGTATTATTATTTACTTAGCCAAACCCGAATTCGAGGACTTGATTCTGCAACAATACCTTTACCACAGATTTCTGTTGCACTTCAATGTTCTGATTTTAAGTCTCGGAAAACTATTCGCTCCCTTGCAGAAAAGGGTTGCATAGAACTGGAACAAACACGTCAAGGACATTCTGTAAAAGTACTTCTTCCTTATGAACTTAAAATATCAGAGGAAACACCGGCAGAAAATTTAGTTGATATTGAAACTGTAGATTTTTACAAAAACCGTGACTATCTGATAGCACTATTGAAGCGTGAGCAAGAGCAATGTTTTTATTGTCTTTGTGATATTAGTGAAGCCTCATGTGAGCTTGATCATGTTATATCGCAACTTAACGGTGGTGGTAATGGGTATAGAAACATAGTCGCCTCTTGTCATCAATGTAACAGGAAAAAGCAAGGTGGGAGTGCTGAAAACCACATTCGCTTATTACGTAGAAAGCATCTTCTAAACGAAAAGGAATTTGAAGCTAGGATGCGTGCGCTTGAAGCATTGGATGATGGTTTGTTGAAACCTTCTATTTAGTATTGGTTAACTAAATAGTGCTTGGCTAATACACCCTACATACTCAACTCCAAAAAGTTATTCTCCATATTATGAACCCTAAAACCCTCTCCCTCCTCGAATACGATAAAATCCTCACGCGTCTTAAGGCTCATTGCGTTTTTAGTGCCTCAACAGAACTCGCCGAGAAATTAAAACCAACGCCTTCTTTTAAGAAAGCCAAAACGCAACTTGAAGAAACCAGCGAAGCACGGCTTCTTTTCTCCACGAATGAGACTGTCAGCGTGGGCGGTGCACGGGATGTGCGCGAGAAAGTTAAATTGACCTCGCGTGGTGGGGTATTGGAAACACAGGATTTACTTGATATTAAATCTACGTTAATTTCTGCCCGAAGTCTGAAAAATGTATTCACCAAAAGCGGGGATGATGCCCAATCCCACGAGACACCGCGCCTTGATGCAATTGCTGAAAAACTCCCGCCTCCCCTTGGGCTGGTGGATGCGATCACGCGCACCATCTCAGAAAAAGGCGAAGTCCTCGACTCTGCTTCGGCGCAGTTGGCATCTATCCGCAGGGAGCGGCGCACCACGCACGATCGCTTGATGACCAAATTGCAGAAGATCATCAGCAATACGCAGAACGCGAAGATGCTCCAGGAAGCGATCATCACTCAACGTGATGGGCGGTATGTAATTCCCCTGCGGGCGCAATATAAGGGACAGATCAAAGGCATCACCCACGATCAATCATCTACAGGAGTAACACTTTTTATTGAGCCGCTCAGCACCGTTGAATCGAATAATAAACTCAGAGAATTACAACTCGCCGAACGAGACGAAGAACGCCGTGTTCTTGCCGAACTTTGCGCACAAATAGGCGAAAATACAGATGAAATCACGCAAGGCGTAGAAGCACTTGCCGAGCTTGACCTAGCCTTTGCGAAGGCGAAATATGCGGATGCGATTGAAGCGACAGAGCCGCTTCTTGGTCAAAAGTTGAAAGTTAAAGGTTCAAAGAAAAAAACTTCGAGCCAACCTTCAACATTAGACATTCAAACCTTAAACCTGATCAACGCCCGCCACCCCCTCCTTGACCCTGCCACAGTTGTTCCTCTCAATATCAGCCTCGATGCCGAAACGCGTGCGCTGGTTATCACCGGCCCCAACACGGGCGGGAAAACCGTCACGCTCAAAACGGTGGGGCTACTCACGCTCATGGCACAATCTGGTTTGCATATTCCCGCTGATTCTGGCTCAGCTTTGCCTTGCTTCCAAGCCGTCCACGCCGATATTGGGGATGAGCAAAGCATCGAGCAATCGCTCTCCACTTTTTCGGGGCATATCAAAAATATCAGTCAAATTCTGAAAAAAGCGGATGAAAAATCTCTCGTTATTTTAGATGAACTGGGCGCAGGCACCGACCCGCAAGAGGGGGCTGCCCTCGCTCGCGCCATTCTCTCCGAGTTGCTTAATCGCGGCTCGCTTTCTTTTGTCGCCACACATTATCCTGAACTAAAAGCCTTTGCGCATACGACCGAAAAAGTGGTGAATGCTTCTTTGGAATTTGACTTACATACCCTCCGCCCGACCTATAAATTGACCATCGGATTACCGGGACGCTCGAACGCTCTCGCCATTGCGCGTCGGCTCGGACTTGACCCAAACGTGCTCACTGCGGCTGAAGAGGAGATTGACCCCGGAGAGATGCGCGTTGATTCCATGTTGGACGATATCCACCGTCAGAAGAAAATTGCGCGTAAAGATAGAAATAAAGCCCAAAGGGCGCGCATTGATGCCCATCGTCTCAGACGGCAATTAGATGAAGAACTAGAAAAAATTGAAGATGAGCGGCTCAAGATTCTCGACCAAGCTCGGGAACAGGCAAAAAGCCAAGTCGAAGCCGCGCAAGCCGAAATCCAGGAGATGAAACGCAGGCTGCAAGAAGCTGAGAAACCGCTTGAAGAAATCGAAGAAGTTGAAGAGCAGATCAAGCGTGTTGAGGAGAAAATCCCGCAGCCCATTCCCAAAAAGAAAAAAAAGCAGGTAATTAGGGAGCAGGAAACAGGGATCAGTGGTACGCCGAGCGTTGGGGATAGGGTGCTGGTTAAAAAATTGGGCGCGGAGGGAGATGTAATTGCGCTGGGCGACGGAGAGGCAGAAGTGCAAGTTGGCGCGTTGCGAATGTGGGCAGATCTAAGAGATTTGCAGCTGAAGAAGAGGGCGGTGAAGAAGGAAATCGTGAAGGCGGTTTCTACGCCTGATGTGGCGACCCCAAGAATGGAATTGGATATTCGTGGAGAACGCGCCGAAGATGCGCTCGACAGGCTCGAACACTATATCGATCAGGCTTATATTGGCGAGATGCCTTTTGTGCGGATCGTGCACGGAAAGGGGACGGGGCGTTTGCGCGAGGTGGTGCGGGAGGCTTTGCGGGCGAATCCACAGGTGAAGTCTTTCGAGGAGGGGAAGCCGACCGAAGGCGGCGCAGGGGTTACGGTGGTGAAGTTTTAGAAGGGATTAGGTAATTGGGGAATTGGGAAATTATTGAGTGGCTTTTGGAGAGGTCGAAAAAAAATGGAACACGGATTTAACGGATCAGGCGGATTTACGCGGATTTTAAAAAATAGCTTTTAAAATGCTTGTAAATCTGCTTTTAGCGTAGCGGCATCTGTGTTCCATCTCTTGCAGTTTTCAGAAACTTGATATACTTTACTGGTAGCTAATTCTAAACGGAGAAATAAAATGACTTTAGATGAAGGTATTGAACAAATTTCAGGAAAAATCAACGAAGTCAGTGCGAGTGCAGAAATTAAGGTAGCGAAAATGTCTGATGAGGAGGCGCGCCTGAGCGTCTATGCTCTAGCGGGTGAGATGGGTGCGATCCAGGATGCGACTCTGATGCCGACGATCGAATTGCTGAATAGCGATGGGTTGGATATTCAGGTTTTTGTTTATGAGGTGGAGTAGGGGGATTGGTGATTTGGGAATTGGGGGATTAGGTCGGCTAGGGTCTAACGTTTTATCACGAATTATGCGAATATCATGAGGCAGAGGCGTTGTTAGATAAGTTGGAAAAGGTTTAAACACGAAGAACTCTAAGAAACACAAAGTTAAAAACAAAGAAAAAAAAGTTTTTTCTTTGTGTCCCTTCGTACTCTTTGTGTTTAATCTTTTAAAATTCGCGCTAATTCGCGTAATTCGTGTTAAAAAACCCTCACCCTCTCTCTACTTTTCTTCAGGCTTTAGCAGAACTGCCTCCCCCTTTATCACAACCAGATCATCTTGGTTTTTACAGATCGTCTCCAGGGTAATAATTGGTTTGCCTTCGCGTATCTTGATTACGGTCACCGTTGCCGTGATCGTATCACCGATAAAGACTGGTGCCTGGAAATTAATGCTCTGGCTGAGATAAATGCTCCCTTCGCCGGGGAGTTCTGTTCCCAGCACGGCTGAGATCAATCCTGCTGTTAGCATGCCATGTACCAGTCGCTTTTTGAATTGTGTCTGCGCGGCGTATTCATCATCTAGGTGAACGGGGTTTTTATCACCTGAAATTTCTGCAAATTTACGGACATCTTCATCGCTGAAGCTTTTTGTTATAGATGCGCTATCACCAACTTTTATCATTATTTTCTCCTTGATAGGATTTTTGCTTAAGAACAGGAATTAAATATTTTTCCCTTTTCAAAACTAAATAGTAGCGGCGATTGAGTAGGGTGACAGTATCACCGTCATGCTATAGCGTATCGAAATCAAAGCGAATTATCAAGAAAGAATTCTTCTCGCAAATCCGCTCTAGTTTACCCTGAAGGGCATGATATCGATACGGCGAAGAGCATCGCCTACTCAACCGCCGCTATCATTAAAAACTCTTCCTCCAATTATGGCAGGGATTCACGAGACTGTCTATCCAAGTAGACGGTTTACTGATTTGCCCGCACCTGATAGAATCCCCCCGCTTATCTATACAATACAAACCTGACAGGTTACGCTACCTAGAAAACCTGTCAGGTTTCGTAGATACAAATCTTATCAAAACGAGACTCTTCTATGCCTTATAACCTGCGCCTTTTTTGGCGAATGACTTACCGCTCTTTTATCAAAACCGCCAACACACCCGGACGTTTAACAAAAAAACGCCTTATCTTTCTCATCATTTTCTATATTGTCTGGATTCCCGTCACCATCTTTACATGGATCTGCCTCGGGCTGGATGACATCCTCTTCCCCGCCTATAAAAATCACCCTGTCGAAAAACCGCTCTTTATTCTTAGCAATTATCGCAGCGGCTCCACCTTCCTGCATCGTCTCCTTTCTCACGACCAGAAAAACTTCACCAGCATGCGCACCTGGGATATTTACCTGACCCCCTCCATCACACAGCGCAAACTGGTTGATCTGCTTAAGAAAATCGACAGCCTTTTTGGCAGCCCCTTTTATCATCTTATCAAAAAAATTGACCAGATCGGCTTACAAAAAGTAGCCATTCACCCGATCTCATTTTTTGAGCCGGAAGAAGATGAGAATATCCTCCTGCATAATTGGTCAAGTTTTCTGATCATCTATCTCTTCCCATTTTTGGATGAACTGCCTCCGTACCAATTCTTTGACCGAGACTTGCCCGCTGACGAAAAGAACAGGATCATGGGCTTCTACAAATCCATGCTTCAGCGGCATTTATATGCGACCGGTGCCTCTTACTTTGTCTCTAAAAATCCGTCTTTTAGCGCAAAAATCTCCACACTGAAAGAGTTTTTCCCCGATGCCCGCATCATCTACCTTGTTCGCAACCCTCTCGATATGCTCCCCTCGACCGTCTCATGGCTGAATTATGCCTGGAATATCTTTGGCGAGCCCGCCGAGAAATATATCTATCTTGACGAGATTTGCGAACTCTCCCAGCATTGGTATCGTTACCCCCTCGCTTATCTGGATGAGCACCCCTCGGCGAATCATCTTATTCTTAACTACGACAAAATGATCAAGCACCCCAAAAGCATTATTCGAGATTTCTACGTCCAATTTGGGTATGAGCACCAAATCGAATTAGATGAAGCCTTCACCGAAGGAATCAAAGCAACCGAAGCGCGCCGTGGAGAGCATGACTACTCTTACGAAGAAATGGGCTATACACGCGCGGGAATTATCGCCACATTTGCCGATATCTTCGAGCGTTTCGGATTCGAGAAAGATCAGCTATCTCCCGTTCAGTTGGATTCAGTGGTCGAAGTGGCTGCCGATTAACGTGATACGCTCAAAGGGTGGAAACAGTTTCGGATACGGAAGCAAGTTTCAGGTCATCTCCCTGCTTCGCTTCAAGTGCAGAGGCACGAATCCTATTCTCCGTTTCCTCCGCTCACCCACAGGGGATGCCCAGCTTCGTCTCGAATTTGGGCAACGGTACCATTATCTAGATTTCTGAGATGAACGACTTCGAATTTTTCATTTTCAAAGAAACCTGTTAACAAAAGTGAGTCTCCCAATTGGGCTTGAAGCCCTTGAGCTTGCGCAAAACGCCATGAGCGGGGGTTTAGAGAAAGGATCTCTCCATTTTCCAGTATCATAGTTGCGTCGCGATTGCTGAGAACGCTGATTTCGGCTTTCAAGATTTCCCATCTGACGATGACTTCACGATCAGAATGATCTTCAGAGGGTGTTGCCTCTATTTCAGCGGTTTGATTGATCTCTCTTGTATGATTTGAGCCACTACTTCTATCATTTTCTTCCAGCACTGATGAAGTGCGATTGATCGCTCCCCAGATAAGACCGACGACGAATAGAAGATAGAGAAGCCAGAAAATTGCTCTTTTTAACATATTGAGCTCCTTATGAAGATTTAGCAGACGATTTTTCAGACTGAAAAGCTGGGGGTTGGACAATGCCCAAGAAGATTTTTTTCGTTACTTTTGTAGCCCATTTCCAATGAATATCAAGATGTAACACAGCCGTTGCGCTCATGATTACACCAGACCAAGTATGGATGATATCCCATGTTGCCAACGTAAATAGCCATCTAGGATCTGGGAGAGAGGAGTTATGAGAAGTGCCCGGAATTAGCAAAAAGTATAGCCCACTAATGGCTACGATGAGGGCACTCAAACCGAGCACACCATTGACGGCCAGATTAAATTTTCCGCGAGAATTCATGATTTTACATTGCCCTAAAGAAATCTTGATTACTCGCTTTGTCATCATGACGATCCAATTCCAGTGGAGGGGAATGTGCAGTGCTGCGATAGAAAGCATTGCAACCCCTCCCCAAATATGGACATCGCCCCAAGTATGACGGTCGAAGAGGATGATGATCCCATACATAGGATTGCGTCCACCTTTATAACCGCCTACGGGCAGAATGAGAAAATATACCCCAGACAAAAACACGACGACTCCGCTAATGAATAGAGAAAAATCAACCCCCCAATTATTAAGGGTTTGTGTAGAGACGGTAGGTCTTTTCTTCATAGTGCATACCTCCATAACTCAATAAATCATATTTGTTTTTGTTTTCACAAATATAATAGCAAAAACATGTAAAGCTAAGGTAAAGAAATGATATGAATTGTATGAAAAGAAGGGTTTTTCTCCCTGCCTTCTGTAAATTGATAAGATAATAAAAAACGCTCATTGACCCTCTTTCTGTTTTCTCGTACAATCCAACTATGTCAGCAAATAGCTTTTCTTCCTGTGGAGGCTTTTATCTCCCCGATCATGACCCTCCCAATCGGCATAAATCTTAAAAAATATTATTTATTGATATTCACTTGCACTTATTTTTGATGGAGAAAAAATGACCACAAAATTCACATCCCGTCGTGCCCCGATTTATGCCGACATCCCCGATAAAAAATGGAATAGCTGGAGATGGCAACTCAGCCATCGTTTGAACACGCTTGAAGAGATCGAAAAAGTTCTTAAACTAACGGATAGCGAGCGGGAAGCGCTCTCGACCCAAGGCTTGTTTCGCGTTGATATAACACCTTATTTCATCTCATTAATTGATCCCGATAACCCCAACGATCCGATCCGACAACAGGTTATCCCCACCGCTGCCGAGATGGTACCCTTCACCGCGATGATGGAAGATTCTCTCGCCGAAGACAAGCATTCTCCTGTCCCGGGCTTGGTGCATCGTTACCCTGATCGAGCGTTGATGCTCGTCACCACCCAATGCGCAACCTATTGCCGTTACTGCACGCGCTCCCGAATTGTTGGCGACCCCTCTGCCACTTTTTCCAGCGACGAGTTTGAGATGCAAATCGAATATCTCAAACAGACTCCCCAAGTGCGTGATGTACTCCTCTCTGGCGGCGACCCTCTGGTGCTTGCGCCAAAAATTCTCGAAAAAATCCTGAAAGCATTGAGAGAAATTCCCCATATTGAGATTATCCGTCTTGGCTCGCGCGTTCCGGTTTTTCTACCGATGCGAATTACCGATGAACTAACCGAGATGCTCCAGAAATATCATCCACTTTGGGTCAATATCCACGTCAATCACCCCAACGAAATTTCAGCAGAACTGGATGAAGCCACCGATAAACTTGCCAAAGCGGGCATCCCCTTGGGAAATCAATCTGTACTAATGGCTGGCGTAAACGATTGCCCCCATATTCAACGGGATTTAGTCCAGAAGCTGACCAGAATTAAGGTACGCCCTTATTATCTTTACCAATGTGATTTAGTTGAGGGTGCGGGGCATTTCCGTACACCCGTTGCAAAAGGGATTGAGATCATCGAAGCCTTGCGTGGGCATACCTCTGGTTATGCAGTTCCCCAATTTATTGTGGATGCTCCTGGCGGGGGTGGTAAAATTCCGCTACAACCAAATTATATGCTCAGTTCTTCGGATCATAAAATTATCTTGCGCAATTACGAAGGCTATGTAACAACTTATGAAGAGCCTTCAACATATCAGGCGCATGATGCAAAAACTTGCGCCTATTGCCAGAATAAGCGCCCAGAATTTGGACAAACGGGAATTACAGGCTTATTAGATGGTGATCAGATGTTTATCAAACCAGAAGGTTTCGACCTGCTCCATGATCGTGGCGGCATTCAGCATCGCCTTAAAGATGATGCAAAATGGCAGCCATTGGGCATCGGGAGCGGAGACTCAGAAGATAACTCGTAAAAGGAGTACCAATGAATACGTTTAAGAAATATCGTTTTGCCTATATGATTTTAGCTGCCGCGCTTTTGCTCGCAGCCTGCCTCCCCACAGGTGCAGATGGGTCTACGATTGATGCGACTCAAGCTGCGGAGCTGATTGAAACTGCGGTTGCTCAGGCACTAGATGCACAAGCAACCCAAAATGCAGAAAATGCTCCCTTGGCAACAGCAACGCTTGAAATGACGAGTACGGCAATCCCTGCTCCGGCAACTTTGACGCCCATTCCGACTATTACACCTCTTGTGCTTGTTCCAACGGCGACTGCGTCCAGTGGTGGTGGCGGTGGCGGTGGTGGCGGTGTCATCACCTATCCAGATGCTTGTGATGAAGGTGTTAGCTCCACCAAGAAACCTTACGATCTGACTGTATTCAAAGAAGGTGATCCTTTTGATATTAAATTCACTATCGTAAATACAGGTACTAGCACTTGGGACTTCGGAAAAGATCTTCACCATGTTGATGGCCCCGATATGACAACTGCAGGGTTCCCTTTCGTGGAACTTCCAGAAATGAAACCGGGAGCTAGTTATACTGTAGGTCCTTACGATGCTGTTGCGCCCGCAGCAAATAAAAATGCAGTAAACCAAGGAATGTATTTCAAACTTGAAGGCGGTTTTTGCTGGCCTTATATCGTGATTACCGTAAAATAAAGGTCAAAAAGGAGCAACGCATTTTTGAATATGCGTTGCTCCTATAGAGAAGGCAACTGAAGTGAAAAAACATCGTTTCTTTTATATTTTACTTATTACGATATTATCCCTCTCTGCCTGCACACCTGCCGCTACACCACAGCCCTCATCTGTAGAGACCATCGTAGCCGCAACTTATGCTGTCGCAAAAGCGCAAACAGCTGCCGCGATGCCAACGGCAACCCTTATCCCACCTACGCCAACAAAGCCTCGCATCACAAGTACACCATTCTCCACGCCGACTATCTTTGTTGTTTCTTCCTTCACCCCCTCTCCTACAATAACTGCTACACCCGCCTATACGCCCACCAATATTACCAGCGGCTCAGGAGATATTCTCTACGCTTGTAATATAGTCAAATTATCCCCTGAAAGCACTTATACTGTAAAACCAAACGAAGAATTTAAATGGACTTGGGAAGTTGAAAATATAGGCACTGCAAAATGGTGGCCTGATACGGCTCAAGTAAAATACGCGAGTGGGGCAGAGTACTATATAAAAAAACACGCTGCGATAGATAAACCGACAGATCCGGGAGAAATTGCCATTTTCAAAATTAAAATGCGTGCGCCTAAAGAAACCGGTACATATACGACCACCTGGTCAATGCGCAAAGGCATACACTATTTTTGTTATGCGCAACTAAAAATCGTTGTCAAGAGATAGCAGGGTTAAAAGCTATCAAAGACGATAGTCAAAAAGATAAACAGGATTTGTAACGCCATCATCCCGGCCAAAATATAGACCGCGATCATCCAGCCCGGTGATTTGTTAGATTGACTGATCTCTTCTCCCTCTGCCAATTGGCGGAGGGATTTTTTTATCTCCTGGAGATTTCTCATCCAATACCAGTCGTCTGTTTCGCTCGTGAGAATCAACTTGCTACCGTTAAATTTAGGAAGCCAACTCTTTAGAATCTCGGGGGGATCAAGGGCAAGAGCCTCGGACAGGATAATGGCATCGGCAAAGGGAATTTCCTCGTCGAGGGGTTGCAGGATCAAATTGATCTCCTCAGATTCTTTTTCCATAAGGGAAGCAAGTTGACTGGAGAGCGTTTCGTCGCCGCTATCGAAGAGGAGGGCGGTAAACTGATCTGCTTTTTCGCGGAGAATCTCACTGCGAAGCATCCCATCTTTTCGTAAAGCTTGCCAATGATAGGCGAGCAATCCGCCAAAGAGAATCAGCCATTGAAGAGAGTCGAGGAGGTCTTTGGTGAAACCACTCGGAGCAGAATCGAGCAGGGCTTCGAGAATCAACGAGACGAGTTGGACAGCGGCGATCATCCCTCCGACCACGCCCGTGAAGATGGCGAGGTACAGATAAATTTTGCGAATAATGGAGCGACGAGTATGTTCACCTGCTTCATCAAGGGCGAGGGCTTCTGATTGCATGGGACGCCAGGTGCTGAGCCAAAGCGGCAAGCCAACAAGAAGGGTTGCCAAAGAATCGGCAAGGCGAATTTTAAGATTGCTTCCCAAAATGTTGCTCTCGAAGCTCATATCGATGACGAAGGAGAGTAGCATGGAAATGCCGACAAAAGTGGCGACTAATCCGATTAACGAAAGGATGTAATAGTAAAGACGGCGCAAGGCAGCACGGCGAGGCGCACTGGGGAGGGTGGCTAGATCGCGCTTGAGCCAATGCCCATAATATGCCCAAACCGCGCCAAGAGGGATGGCAATAGCAAGTGGGCTGTTGATTGCCTCGAAAAATTTGCTAAAGCTGCTGGTTTCTTTGAGGAGAAATTGGAGGAGCTCGTTAATGACGATGCCCGTTGCAGAGAGGACGAAGATCACACCCGAAAGGGAGAGAATATAGAGCATCCCCAAACGAAGGAGGGAGGCGCGTTCTGCTGGGTCGGTAAGTGAATCTTGAAGAACTTTCCATGCCCATACCCAAAGCGGGATCCCGATGATGGTGAGCGCAAGCCCATTTGCGAAGAGGGCATTGTAATAATTATCGGAGCTGGTAAAGCCCGTTGCAAGGGAAAATAGGTAGCGCAAAATCTGATATACACCGATGATCGACATGATAAGTGAATAGAGCACCCAGATATAGCGATAAACACGGCGCGTAAGAATGAGTGCGGCTTTCTCGACAACTTTTTGCCAATCGCCACGCAAAATACTGATAAAGTATGCTGCAACAAACCCGTTCATTAGCGCGGCGATGAAGTTATCGCTCAGACTTTGGTTGCCGCCAATCAGCGCACGTGAAGAGGGGATATTGAAGAGATTGATCATCAAACGGTTGAAGAAAGCCAAGCCGTTTTGAGTAAGAGGGATGAATAATCCGAGCAAGGCGGCATAAAGAAAAACTGCTCTCGCAGTGGATGCACGCTCTTCTTCATCTTTATTTGTGCTCCGTTGCGCTGCCCACCAGTGGATGCCAAAAACCGGTACCCCGACCAAAATCAGCGCGAGGGCTTGCGCAAGTTGATCCACGCCGCCGCCAACAGAATCAGAAAAAATGGAGCGCATCAGCCCGATCATTCCCCATAAAACCACTACCATACTGATCAGGGCAACTGCGTAGAAATAAATACGTCGAATTGTTTTCATTTTATATCTCCAATTGCATATTTCGTAATGCGTAATTGTCATACATCAACAGATCGTTTCGGAAAACAGAACCTTATCAATCGAAT
>JABGOQ010000005.1 GCA_018645405.1 Anaerolineae bacterium
CGTTGTCTCCAAGTTCACGGTATGTATATTGTTGCCGTTTCTAGTACGAGGTAGGAGGGGGATTCAATCCTTGCGATCTTATCTGATGTTGTACCATCGGCCACGTGCCCGGCATTCTTTGACGGCACTACCGGCGCGCCTGTGCGCTTCTCTTGCTGAGATCGACCCTGCATTATGGCCATGAGCTCCGCTTGTCCTAGGTGATCCTATGAGCCGACATGTCGGAAGAAATCTCATCGGGCTATCCGACATATCGGCTGCCACGTGCGGCTTTTCGAGAATTTTCGTTTATACTGCTTTCAAGCATTGTCCACACCCGCCCACCTGCCAATAACGCAAACCGTTCGGCGTACAATTTCAGGGAAACGGTGATAGTTAGGATGAAGACTTTTGTATAACATAAAAATACATTTCAATTGAAGTTAATTGCCGATAGGGAATGCAATGTCAACTATTTTCAAGCAATATCTCAAAAACATAGAAAACTCTCTCAAGGCGGGCAACGCGACAGAACACACCCACCGCCCCGCGCTAAAAATGCTTCTTGAAGAACTTGACCCAAGTATCATCGCAACCAATGAACCCCAACGGATTGCTTGCGGCGCACCCGATTACATCGTCACGCGGGCTGATTTTTCGATAGGCTATATCGAAGCCAAAGATGTCGGAAAATCGCTGCATGAGATTGAGCGGGGGGAGCAGCTAAAACGCTATAAACGCGCTTTAAGCAATTTGATATTGACCGATTATCTTGAATTCCGCTGGTATGTGGATGGAGAACTTCGCCAAGAAGCGCGGTTAGCTCGTTCCGAAACAAGCGGGAAACTTAAAAATGAAAAGGGCGGTATTCAGGCAGTAGAAGAACTACTTAATAATTTTCTTACTCACAAAACAGAAGCTGTCAATTCTCCAAAAGACCTCGCGGAGCGGATGGCAAAGCTGACGCATATCATTCGAGATATTATCATCACTGCCTTTGAAACAGGGCAAGCGTCCAATCTCTTGCAGGGCTGGCGCGAGGCGTTTGCCGAAGTCCTGATTGCGGATTTAGGGCAGCCAGAACGCACCGCCGATTTTGCCGATATGGTCTCCCAAACGCTGGCGTATGGTCTCTTTTCAGCGCGGGTGATGGATACGACCCCCGAAAATTTCAGCCGTCATGAAGCCCAAAATCTGATCCCCAAGTCGAATCCATTTTTGCGGCGTTTCTTCTCTAAAATTACGAGCGTCGAGTTGAACGATGAGCCTTTTGCGCCCTTTGTCGATGATTTGGTCAATCTTCTGGCAAACACCGATATGTCCGCCGTGCTCGCCGATTTTGGTAAACGCACGCGTCAGGAAGACCCAATTGTCCACTTTTATGAAACTTTTTTGGCAGCCTACGATCCCAAATTACGTGAGTCGCGCGGCGTTTATTACACCCCTGAGCCGGTCGTCAGTTATATTGTGCGCTCGGTCGATTATTTGCTCAAAACCCGTTTCGATAGCCCGCAAGGTTTAGCCGATAGCACTAAAATCAAAATTCCTAATTATGATCCCAGCCTAAAGGTGAAGGGCAAAAAGGATATTCGCAAAGAAATTGAAAGCCATAAAGTGATTATTCTTGACCCCGCCACAGGTACGGGCACATTCCTCTACGCCGTGATCGACCATATTAGACAGCAATTTATTGATGCGGGGAATGCTGGGATGTGGGCGGGATATGTGAAGAATCACCTACTGCCGCGTTTATTTGGATTTGAACTGCTGATGGCGCCCTACGCCGTAGCGCACTTCAAATTGAGCTTGCAACTGGCTGGACGCGACTTGCCCGACCCGATCTCTAGCGCGTTTTCCTATATCCCCAGTGAGGGCGAACGCCTCGGCATCTACCTGACCGACGCCTTGGAAGAAGCCCACGAAATGACGGGTTTACCGCTCTTCACTCAATGGGTCTCCGATGAAACGATTGCCGCCAATCAAGTCAAACGTCATTTACCGGTCTTGGTCGTGATGGGAAATCCGCCTTATTCTGTGAGTTCTTCGAATAAGGGAAAATGGATAGAAAGTTTGATGGAGACGTATAAGAAAGCGGTTCGTGGTGAAAG
>JABGOQ010000043.1 GCA_018645405.1 Anaerolineae bacterium
AAAGTGTAGGCGAGATTCGCGTGAGCGGCGAAAATTAGAAATTCAAGAAATGTTGCAAAAGAGGATAATTGCCCTTTCTTTTGATAATCTCTGCGAACGATCACACGAAAAGTGAAAAAGCCAAGTAAGGCTGTTAGAAGAGAGAGTAAGAGGTAAAGAAAGGTGTTCATTTTTGCCTCCTTTGGTAAATGGAAAATCAATAAACCTTCTCTTCCTTTGTATCATATTTTGGTTCATAATCCAACAGGTGTTCGAGTAGCGAACCTGTCAAGATAATGGAAGCAAGCCCAAAACAGGAGCGTTTCGCGCGCGTCACCAATCCTGTTTTTCAGAGGGGTAAGATCCAAAAACGCGAATAAAGGGCGCAATCTCGCGCAGATGATTCAGCGCGTTCCCCACTTTTTCTTCATCCACGTGCCCCATAAAATCGATATGAAAGAGATATTCCCAGGGCTTTCCCGCTTGCGGACGGGATTCGATTTTGGTCAAATCGATCTCGCGCAAGGCAAAAATGCTCAGGGCGTTGAAAAGGATACCGGGCTTGTGGATGAGAGTAAAAGCTATAGATGTTTTGTACGCAAGCTCCTTTTTTTGAGCGAGTTTTTGCGTCGCAAGGGCGAGAAAACGCGTGTAATTAGCGGGGTTATCTTCCATATTTTCTTGCAAGATATTCAAGCCATATACTTGCGCGGCCAGCCGAGAAGCGAGTGCGGCAGAAGTTTTATCGTCGTTTTCTTTGAGCCCGCGGGCACTGCCAGCGGTGTCGGCAGCGACAACGGAGGGCAAGTCGAGTTTTTTTAGACTCTTTTCACATTGCGCCAAGGCCTGTGGATGTGAATAAACGCGCGTCACATCTGCAAGCTCCACGCTCGGCAGGGCCATCAGGCAGTGGCTGACGCGCAAATGATGTTCGCCGATAATTTGCAAATCATTTCGCAATAAAAGATCATAATTTCGGTGAATGCTGCCCGCCAACGAGTTCTCAATGGGCGCAATTCCGTGGGTGGCTTTGCCATCCGTGACTGCGCCAAAAAGTTCTTCAAAACTTCTGCATGGCAGGGTTTCAGTTTCTTTTCCAAAATGTTTATACGCGGCAGATTCACTATAGGCCCCCGCCTCGCCTTGAAATGCTACGATTTTTTTATCCATCTTATTTGTCTCCGGTTTTCCACCATGTGCTCATCTTTTGCATGGCTTTTTCTATTCTTTTTCTCGGTTGCGTAATTGAAATTCGGATAAATCCCTCACCCCGCGAGCCAAAAATCGTCCCTGGCGCAACGCTCACATTTGCTTCTTTGAGCATTGCCATCGCAAACTTTTCGGATGTCCAGCTCGTCGGGATTGGGCACCAAATATAGAGGGATGCTTGTGGACTCTGAATATCAACCTCCAGTTTACGGAGGGATTGGATAATCACATCTCTACGTTGACGATAGATCTCGTTACGCTCCTGTATCCAACTTGATTCTAACACCATAGCATGGGATGCGGCGTCCAGCATTGGACCAAAATGCCCGCTATCGGCATTTGTTTTCAACTTGAGCAATTTCTCTAGCGCAGATTTGTTCCCCACCGCCGTGCCGATGCGCCATCCCGCCATATTATGTGATTTTGAAAGCGAATTAAACTCAATCGCGACATCTTTTGCCCGTTCAATTTGTAAAATACTTGGTGGTGCATCTTCGCCATAATAAACTTGTGAATACGCTGCATCTGCGCAAATTAAAATATCGTGTTTTTTAGCAAAACTTACAATTTCTTCAAAGAAGCTACGCGGCGCAATCGCACTGAGGGGGTTATTCGGATAATTTATCCACATTAGTTTTGCTTTATCTGCAATTTCTACGGGGATGGCATCTAAATCGGGTAAATAATCATTCTCTGCCAAGAGGGGCATAAAATGGGCTTCTCCGCCTGCAAATTCTGCGCCACGCAGATAGGTTGAATAATAAGGATTGGGTATCAGTACCACATCGCCTTGATTGATATAGGCTTGGCTGAAATGAAAAATTCCCTCTTTTGTGCCTAATAAGGTGACGATTTCTTTCGCGGGGTCAAGCTCAACGTCAAAGACGCGTTTGTACATTCCTGCCCATGCTTCGCGATAAGAGAGTGGTCCTAAATGTGATTGGTAGCCATGCGAATCTGCACGCGATACGGAGCGATTGAGCGTTTCTATCACGCTGGGATGCGGTGGCAAATCTGGAGAGCCAATATCGAGACGGATCACATCCACGCCTTGTGTTTTGAGTGTGGCTATGGTTTCGTCGAGTTGAGCGAAGAAGTGTTTTTTCATAGAAGGTGCGTATTTCGTGTAGCGTAATGAATTTATGACTTAGGTAATACGCATTACGCGCATTACGCAATACGTTCCAATTTGGTATTCCTCAATGTTTAGAGATTCAGCATCTCCACCAATGCTTCCAATGCCAATTTATAAGACATCCACCCAAATCCTGAAATTTTCCCTACGCATACCGCCGAAACCAGCGATTTATGCCGAAACTCTTCACGTGCATACACATTAGAAATATGTACCTCCACAACGGGAATTTCTATAGACGCGATCGCATCTCTTAATGCCACCGATGTATGCGTATACCCCGCTGGGTTGAAGACTACGCCATCCGCCCATTCGTTTGCACTGTGGAGGGCATCTATCAGCGTTCCTTCGTGATTGGATTGCTGGCAGGTAATTTCTACGCTCATTTTTTGCCCCTCTGCAATCAGCTTTTCGTTGAGGGATTCTAGAGTTAGTGAGCCGTATACTTCTGGCTCGCGTGTGCCGAGTAGATTTAAGTTGGCCCCGTGTAGGATTAAGATTTTCATAAGGTTTTTCTCCAAAAACGTATTGTGTTATGTATTACGTAAAGAAAACTGTTACGAAATACGTTTTACGCAATACTCGCTAATACCTCTTCCAACCCCTCAACTTCCACACCAATCCTCACCTCCCCAATTTTCACAGGCAAGGCAAAGCGGATTATACCCGCCGATTTCTTTTTATCTGTCTGCATCGTACGGATAATGTTTGGGGTTGGCAAGTGTTGGGGGATTTCGGTGGGCAAGCCCAATCCCACGAGCGTTTCGGTGATTTTGTCTGCTAATCCCGTTTCGGCGATGCCCATCTGTTCGGCTAATTTTGCCTCGACGATCATCCCGATCCCGACTGCTTCGCCATGCAAGAGTTCAAATCCGCTGACGAGTTCTACCGCGTGCCCGATGGTGTGTCCGAGATTTAGCGCGGCACGAATGCCTTGTTCGTAAGGGTCTTCTTCGATGATTTTGATTTTGACCGCTATCCCGCGCCGCACAATTTCAGCAAGCTCTTCTTTCTCAAAAAAACTTTGTATTCTTCGTGTCTTTGTGGTGAAAATCTCAAAGAGCGCAGGGTCAGCAATGATGCCGTGTTTCAGCACCTCTGCCATACCAGAGCGCAACTCGCGTTCGGGGAGTGTGGCGAGGGTTTCGGGGTCGGCAAGAACGAGGCGGGGCGGATGAAACGCGCCAACGAGATTTTTGCCTTCGGGGAGATCGAAGCCGGTTTTGCCGCCCATGCTGGCATCGACCATCGCGAGGAGGGAGGTGGGGAGGGCGACCCAATTGCAGCCGCGCATGAAGGTGGCGGCCGCGAAGCCCGCGAGATCGCTGGTCATGCCGCCGCCGAGAGAGACGATGGTGCTTTTGCGATCTAGCCCAGCGTTGAGCGTGGCGCGCCAAAGTTGGCTGACGGTTTCCAGCGTTTTATTCGCCTCGCTCGCAGGAATGATACTTTGCTGGGCAGAATATCCTGCTGATTTGAGCGCGTTCAGGACGCGTTCGGCATATATCGGGGCGACATTGCTATCGCTGACGAGCAAAATGGGTCCGCGCAAATCTCTTTCTTTGAGCATTTCGCCGATTTTATCAACCCCGCCCTCTTGGATGAGAATATCGTAGCCAGTCCCCATACTGCGTGAGTGAAAACGCCCCAGTTTGCGCTGAATATCCCAGAGAGTTTGTTTTTTTTCTTTTGCGGCGTTGACGCGTAAAGAGAAGGAGGCGTAATGTGCTGCGCGCTTTTCTAAAAGTGTGGTCAACTTTTCTTTTAATTCACCAGCCAAAAGGGGACGCTTATTTTCATCTTTGGAGAGACGTTCTGCGAGCGTTTCTGAATCGGCTTCGAGAAAGGTAATTTTTCCGTTTTTTTCAGCGAGGGCACGGTTTTGCTCGCGAAGGAGTGCGCCGCCGCCGAGGGCGATTACTTTTTCTTTACCCACCACACCATTTTCTAACGCAGCAGTTTCTGCATCCCGAAAAACTTCTTCGCCGTGTGTAGCGATAGTATTTGCAATGTTATCGTTCAAATCAATTTCAATTTGGGCATCTAAATCGAGAAAACCTAGGTTGAGTGCGTGGGCGAGTGCTGCGCCGAGCGTAGATTTTCCGCTCCCAGATGCGCCGTAGAGGAAGATGGTCATGGTTACTCCTTCTTTTTAAACACGAAGGGCACGAAGAAACGCAAAGGAAATACCTTTTTTTCTTAGAGAATCTTTGTGTTTTTGTGTTTAAATTTTTTCGTGAGAATTTATTTCCAAAAAATATGTGTCTGATTATCCATTTTCAAATCATCTAAAGTTGCTTTTCGCAAAGTTTCAAACCGCGGCAACATTTCTGCAAGAGAGTCGCCGCCCAATTTGGCTATCAGCGCATCTGCGAGAACGAAAGCTATCATCGCCTCCAAAACTGGCACGGCGCGCGGCACGGGGCAAAAATCTGAGCGTTCGTAGGTTGTAACAGTCTCTTCGCCAGCCGCCAAGTCGACGGTTTTTTGCGGCGTGAGTGTGCTGGCAATTGGCTTCATTGCAGCACGGATCACAATTGGCTGCCCGTTTGAAATCCCGCCCTCGATGCCGCCTGCTCTATTGGTTGAACGTTGAAGGTTTAAGGTTGAAGGTTTTAAAACAATTGCATCGTGGGCTTGTGTTCCGGGTAATCTCGCGTTTGCAAATGCGTCTCCAATTTCTACGCCTTTGATCGCTTGCACAGACATCATCGCCTGCGCCAATTTTGCTTCTAGGCGCGTATCCCATTGGGCGAAAGAGCCAAGTCCGATAGGCACATTCAGGGCGATAATTTCAATCACGCCGCCAAGCGTATTTTTTTCTTGGATTGTCTGCTGGATTGCCGCCCTCATCATCTCGGCAGCATCAACATCGGGGCAACGAAGATCGTTTTTCTCCGCCGCTTCAAACCTGTCCTTGTACTTGCTACCGTTAAATTGAGCATCTACTTGCCCGATAGATTTCACGTACCCGCCCACCACAATCCCGAATTCTGCTAAGAACTGTTTGCAAATCGCGCCGACTGCGACGCGCATCGTGGTTTCTCGAGCAGAAGCGCGCTCTAACGATGGACGCAAATCTTTATAGCCATATTTGACAGCCCCCGTCAAATCGGCATGGCCGGGGCGGGGTGCCGTCATTGGGTCGGTTTCTTTCCTTTTCCATTGTTTATGGTTGAGATTCTCAACAAGCAATGAGATGGGCATTCCGATTGTTTTGCCATCCATGATTCCGCTCAAAATTTGGACTTTATCGCGCTCGATTTTCATGCGTCCGCCCGCACCGAAACCTTTTTGACGGCGAGCAAGTTCAACGTCCACGCGCGAAACGCCCAGTTTTAATCCAGCAGGAATTCCTTCCAGAATAGCAGTCACGGCGGGACCATGCGATTCTCCGGCTGTCATAAATTTTAGGGTCATTTTTTATCTCCAATTTTGCGTCCTGTCCAAATTTCAAAAGATAGCATCGCTTGCGACTCCAACATCCCAATCCCGCCGCGAACGGGTAGCCCCACTTTTTCGGCATCTTGCATTAGTTGGGTTTTTGATGGATTATAGATGAGATCATAGAGTGCGGCGTTGGGCGGAAAAGGTAAATCTTTGTGGTAGGGCGAGCCTTGCAAATGAGACGACATCCCAACTGGTGTGGTGTTGACGATGAGAGAGAGCGCAGGCATGAGTGGGGAGAGGGTAGAGGCTTTTAGTTCTATGTTCGAGAGTTTTGCGGCGTATTGCGTGTTGCGTGTTGCGTAATCTTCAATGAGAATATGGGCTTGCTCTATGTCGGCGTGGCGAGTGGCGAGGGTGACATCCCAGCCTGCATTGAGAAGAGCGTAAACGACTGCCCGCGCCGCGCCGCCTGAGCCAAGAACAAGTGCGTTGGCGCGAGGCCTAATAGGTATTAGGATTTGCAAATCTTTTGCAAATCCTGGCGCATCTGTATTCTCTCCGATAAGTTTTCCGTCTCTGAACACAATCGTATTTACCGCACCAATCGTCTGTGCAGTATCGCTCAACTCATCAAGCAGCGGAATGACATTCTGTTTGTGCGGGATGGTCACGTTTAGCCCATGAATTTCTCCTGTTCGGACGCGGTTGAGTAATGCTTTGAGAGCATCCGCGTCATCGGGCGGGATTGGGTAAAGATTGTACTCACCATTTAGTCCACACTTTGCAAGAAATCCCTGATGAAGTTCAGGCGATTTGCTGTGGCTGAGGGGGTAGCCGATGAGACCGAGTTTGAGGGTTTTCATATTTTTCTCTTTTCTAAACACAAAGGACACGACGATTCACGAAGAAAAAACATTTTTAAAACCTTTGTTTTCCTTCCTGTCCTTTGTGTTTAAGTTTTTGTGTTCTCAATTCGTCTATCACATCAAAATAATTTGGAAAAGTCTTTGACACACAGTCAGGATTTTCTATCTGCACGCCCTTCACGCGCAAGCCAATTAACGAAAATGCCATCGCCATTCTGTGGTCATTATAAGTTTTGATGCTCGCTGGCTTGAAGTTTTTGCAGGGGTAGATTTTCATCCCATCTTCGTATTCTTCCACTTTAACGCCCAATCGTTTTAGTTCTGCGCAAACAGCGGATACGCGATCTGTTTCTTTGACGCGCGCCGAGGCGATACCGCGAATTCGTGTTGGCGATGATGCGAAAGGGGCAACTGCGGCGAGAGTTTGAGCAGTGTCGGAGATGTCGCGCATGTCTACGTCCACACCTTTTAGTGATGAGTCGCAGGAGACTTCGATGTGCCCCCCTCTAACTCCCCCCAGTGCGGGGGGAGAATCTGTCCCTTCCCCATCTTGGGGGAGGCTAGGTGGGGGTAAGGTTTCGTTGATTATGCATCCCATTTCAGCTAAAACATCCAGAAAATCAATATCGCCTTGCACGGATTTGCGCGAGATATTTTCTACGCGCACTGTCCCGCCGCAGATGGCTGGTGCGGCGAAGAAATAGGATGCGGCGGAGGCATCGGATTCTATGGAGTAATTAGGGATTGGGGAATAGGTTTTAGGCCTAATGTGAAAAGATTTATATTCATCACGCTTCACATCCATGCCAAAGTCTCGCATGATGGAGAGGGTCATGTCTATATAGGGTTTTGAGTTGAGTTGGGTGCTGAGTTCGATTTCTACAGGAGATTGAGCATAGGGCGCAATCATTAGAAGTGCGGAGAGATATTGGGAGGAGATATTCCCTGCAATTCTTGTTTTTCCGCCAGCAAAATTGGAAGCAAAGATTTTAAGCGGAGGATAAATCTGCTCTTCTGGATTGTGAGAAAGACGACTAAAGTCGCCACTACGAGGGGATTGAATTTTTGCACCAAGTTGCTCTAACGCATTCACCAAATCATCAATGGGACGTTCGCGCATACGCGGCTCGCCGTCGAGGATATATTCCCCATTTCCTAAAGTTAGGAACGCGGTCAAAAAGCGCGCGGCGGTGCCGGCGTTGCCGATGAAGAGATTTGCTTTACTCGCGGGGATTTTCCCACTCAAGCCAACCACAGTCATATTTTTATTTGATGCATCAAGCGACACATCAAAACCTAAATCTTTGAGTGCGCTCGCAAAATAATGCGAATCATCAGAGAAAAGTGCGTTGATGAGCGTTGTTTTTCCCTCCGCAAGTGCGGCGATGAGTAAGGCGCGGTTGGTGAGCGATTTTGATCCTGGTACGCGCACGCTGGCGTCGAGGGGGCGGGGGATGGGGTGAATGAGCTTTGTCATATTTTTTTATCCACGAAGAGACACGAAGGTCACGAAGAAGAAATAAAAAGGTTTTTTTAAATCCGCGCAAATTAGCCTAACCCGCGAAAATCCGCGTCCTATTCCTCATGCCCTCCTCATCATCTCCTCACGTTTTGCTTTACTCGAATCTAGCAAGATTGCCAAGTTTTCTTCATCGCCAGCTTTCATTAACTTCACGATTTCGTCAATTTCAGTCTTCACCGCTTCCAGCGCGGCGACTGTGTTTTCGGCGTTCGTCATCACCATTGAGAGCATCATGCTGGTCGGTGTGGCAGAGAGCCGTGTTGCGCTCGAGAATCCGCCTGCCTTCAATTTTGAGAGATTCAACTCGGTAGCGTGCATCAAGGCTACTGCCAATAAATGCGGTGCGTGGCTGGTTTTCGCCAACATTCGGTCATGTTTTTCGGGGCCTATCCAGAGCGGGTTTCCGCCAATCGCCTCTACCAATTGCGTCAGCAAAGATTTTGTCCGCGCTGATGTCCGTTCGGCGGGCGTGAGCGTGTAGGTGCAGTCGTAGAGCATCTCTTTTTCGGCATGGCAGATTCCCAGTTTTTCTTTGCCGCAAATCGGATGCCCTCCGATGATGTCAAAATTTGACGGGAGGGATGCAAGCGCACGCATTATTTGGACTTTTGTAGACGTAACGTCCGTGACGATCAGCTTGCTTCCGTTATGGACACTTACCAGTGTGGGGAGCGTAGAGATAATCTTTAGTGCCGCAGAAACTGGCGTGGCGAGAATCAACACGTCTGCGAGGGGCAGGATTTCGCGCAAATCTGTTGACGCTGAATCGACGATCCCTTTAGCGGTAGCAAGCTGACACACGAGCGAATCAGTATCTGATCCCAGAATCATTTTGCAGCGACCGCGCAATCCCATCGCGATGGATGCGCCCATCAACCCTAATCCGACAATGGCTATATTTTGATCGCGTAAAAAATCAGTTTCTTCCATAATTATTGTAGCGGATTAGTCGAAATATCTTCAGCCTTGAGAGCATTAGAAATGGCATTCACCTGCTTTACGAGCCGCATAAAACGCTTCGGCTTGAGAGATTGTGCGCCATCTGAAAAGGCTTGAGATGGATGCGGATGGACCTCCACGATAATGCCATCTGCGCCCGCCGCGATACCAGAACGGGCAAGGGCAGAGACATACTCCCAATGACCGGTGCTGTGGCTGGGGTCGAGGACGACAGGGAGATGGGTTAGGGCTTGAAGAACGGGAATGGCGTTGATATCGGTGGTGTTGCGAGTGGCGGTTTCGAAGGTGCGGATGCCACGCTCACATAAAATGACATTTTGATTGCCTTTTGCGAGGATATACTCTGCGGCCATGAGAAGATCATTGATGGTCGCGCTCATACCACGTTTGAGAAGGACGGTGCGCTGAGTTTGCCCAACGGCTTTGAGCAGAGCATAATTTTGCATATTGCGTGCGCCAATTTGAAGCACTTCGGCATAATCTGCCACGAGGGGGACGAGTTCTGGAGCAGTCACTTCGGTAACGATGGGCAGACCGGTGAGATCGCGGGCTTCGGCGAGGAGTTTTAGTCCCTCTTCTCCCATGCCCTGAAATGAATAAGGGGAAGTGCGCGGCTTGAAGGCTCCGCCACGAAGGGCGTGTGCACCTGCTTCTTTGACTGATTTGGCAACTTCGAGAATTTGCTCGCGGCTCTCAACAGCGCAAGGTCCGCCGATGATGGTAGGAGTGCCGTTGCCGACGACGTGATTGTTGCCAATGGGGATGAGGGTGTTTTCGGGGAAAAATTCACGTGAGGCAAGTTTATAAGGTTTAGAAATGGGAATGACGCTGGCAACGCCGGGGAGGCGTATGAAGGCGGTCACTTCGACAGGGCGACCGTCGCCGACAACACCAATCACATTGCGCTCCGCGCCCGAAATTTGATGCGGGTGGAGATCCAAGGCTTTGACACGCTGGTGTACATTTTCTACTTCTTCTTTTGTTGCGGTGGTTTTCATTATTATCATCATGAGATTTTTGTTCCTTTTATAGGAGACATCAGACTTTTGACTTAAGACATAAGCTAAAAGCTGAAGTCTGTGGTCTGAGATCTTATTGCATTGGAATGGGCGTTATATTTCTCTCTTTCAATACATCTGCAATCGCATTTACATCTTCAATCAAAGTTGCGAATCGTTTTGGTTTAAGCGATTGTGCGCCATCGGAGAGGGCATTAGCGGGATCGGGATGGACTTCGACGATCAACCCATCTGCGCCTGCGGCGATGCCGGAACGAGCGAGTGAACAAACGAAACGCCAGTCGCCGGTGCTGTGGCTGGGATCGAGGACAACGGGTAAATGGGTGAGCGATTTAAGAACGGGGATGGCATTAATATCAGTGGTGTTGCGAGTCGCAGTCTCAAAGGTGCGGATGCCGCGCTCGCATAAAATTACATTTTGATTACCTTTGGAGAGAATATATTCTGCCGCCATTAGAAAATCGCTAATGGTTGCGCTCATTCCGCGTTTGAGGAGAATGGTGCGCTTTGTTAATCCCGCCGCTTTGAGTAGGGAATAATTTTGCATATTTCGCGCCCCAATTTGGAGGACATCGGCATAGCTTGCGACCAGAGGGACAAGTTCGGGGGAGATGATTTCGGTCACGATGGGCAGACCTGTGAGGTCACGGGCTTCGGCGAGGAGTTTTAATCCTTTTTCTCCCAGTCCTTGAAAGGAATAAGGGGATGTGCGAGGCTTAAAAGCACCGCCTCGTAAAGCATGTGCGCCCGCGGCTTTGACCGCTTTCGCGGTTTCCATCAATTGCTCACGGCTTTCTACAGCGCAGGGCCCAGCAATAATAACTTTGCTCCCGTTCCCAACTTTATGCTCGCCAACCGGGACAAGAGAGTCTGCGGGGTAAAACTCGCGCGATGCCAACTTGTACGGCTTCGAGATGGGGAGGATATTATCCACGCCGGGGAGACGAATGAATAGGTTTTTATCAACAGGGCGACCATCGCCGACCACGCCAATCACGGTGCGTTCTGAACCATCTGAGAGATGCGCGTCCAGGTCGAAAGATTTGACACGAGCGACCACATTTTTCACTTCTTCTTTACTTGCGCCTGTGCGCATGATAATCATCATAAATTATTTCTCCTTTGCGGCATCCACGAGGTCGGGACGCAAATTTCTGGCATTTCTAAGATAGACATGTTTGACCCCTTCTGGAGCTATATCTGTGTTCCAGTGCAGCAGGACACGGATACAAAACGGGATGCTGATTCCGCCTTCGACAGGGACCTCTTTAGCGCAAAGCCGAGGGACGTTTTTCCAGCCATTATAACGTGCGGCTTCAGCGGGAAAGGCTGAAACGACGTCGTCGGTGACAGTGAAAAAAGCACTGGCGATGTCTTCGGGCTTTAAGCTGGGATTGGCTTTTGCGATTTTCTGAAGTAGTTCGCTGGCCGCGGCAAGCACGTCTTCGCGTGTATCTCGGGCTACAGTGGTGGCACCACGTATTCCTCGAACTGGCATTTTTTGCTCCTTTATGAATTAAATAAAAAAACGTGAGACCGTTGGTCTCACGTTTTAAGGTGTTAGGAATATTACCTAGTTAAACGCCGCCAGCGGTTTCCGTTTTCGGAAGCCAAAATAAAAATAAAAGTAGAAGGCGTTAAAGGTTATGTTCTTCATAAGATTGGCGCAAGTTTACAGCAGGGAAGGGGATGTGTCAAGGAATTTGCGCAGCTGATGTTTTTAAATTTGCTTAAACAGCTCAAATGTTCTATAATATAAGCCTACCTAAAAGGAGTAAAAATGTCTAAACGAAATATTGTCCATATTGAAATTCCTACCAGTGATTCTTCAACGTCAGGAAAATTTTATGCCGATCTCTTCGGTTGGAAAATTGAAACTTTCCCTGAAATGAACTACACCATGTTTGAACCAGCAGAGGGACCGGGCGGTGGCTTTACGGAATCCGGTCGGAAAGGTTGTAATCTATGTTGATAGCCCAGATATTGATGCTGATTTAAAACAGACCGAAGCGTTGGGTGGCAAGACTATTCACCCAAAATCTGAAATTGCCAATATGGGCTGGTTTGGTATCTTTGAAGACCCAACGGGCAATCAGATTGCGCTTTATACCAGTATGAACCCAGAGTAAAATTCTTTGTTGCTGCGAAATACCGTAAAGTATCTCTTAAATCCGACCTCTAAAAAAGGGCGGGTTTTTTATTTTCGGCAAAATATTTTTCAATGAAAGGCATTTTTCGCATACAAATTTCTCCCAGAATATAATAACTAATGCTGTACAATATCCAGAAATGTATTCACAATGTGGGGGTCAAAATGTGACCCTGAATTCTTCTTAATGTGATCGATGGCTTTTTCCTTAGCCCAAGCTTTTTTATAAGGACGCTCGCTTAGTAGTGCGTCCCAAACATCAATGATGGCGAATATACGGGCAGGCAATGGGATTTCTTCACCCGCTAAGCCATAGGGGTAGCCACTGCCGTCCCATTTTTCATGATGATATTGAGGGATAGTCAGAGCAGGAGTTAGATAAGGAATATTTTTGAATAATTTTTTAGCAGTAAGAGGGTGTTTCTTAATTTGTTCAAATTCTTCTTTTGTAAGTTGCCCAAGCTTAAGAAGGATTTTGTCAGGGATACCCATTTTTCCAATATCGTGCAGCAATGCTCCCCAACGAATAAACTTTAGCTCGTCCGTGGGAACGTCCATTTTTTTTGCAAGAATAAGAGTCAGTTGCGTAACACGTTCACTATGCCCTTTTGTCTCATGATCGCGTAATTCAAGCGCTTTAGCCCAACCATTCAACGTAATTTCATAGATATGTTTCAGGCGTTTTTCTGAGCGCAAAGTTTTCTTTATATTCTTATTGATAATAGACATGATGATATAGACTAAACTACCTGAAATCAGAATAGCAGCAATCAATGTCCAGAAGACCTGACTCTGGGTTTCAATACGTCCATCGTAGGGTGTAATAATGCCATCTATTGAGAACTTGTAAATGATGCTAATAATGGTAAGTATTGTAGCTGTGATGGGGACAACAAATTTATAGCCAAGTAAGAGGCAAGAAAAAGCGATTATTG
>JABGOQ010000154.1 GCA_018645405.1 Anaerolineae bacterium
ATCTCTCCTAAGTAATTTTAATATTTATGAGTTTTCTAATAAAAATTATATCATAAATATACTCGTTTAACTCCGAATATTCTAAATATCTAAACACCAAAAAGCATAGAGAAATTAATAATCTAAATCTGAAAAACGTTCGTTAGAGAGATAGTATGCTATTCTACTCTAGCTTGAATTTCAACTAAGGATTTTCATCATCCCTTATTGAATATTTTTTCGAAACCCACATATGGGACTTGGTGCAGATCTTCGAAATCACCATAAAACACTGATTTTGAAGATTATCCTCCCTACTCACATAATCCATATATAATTGGAGTGTGTTTGTGATTGAGAAACCACAAAAGGAATTTCAAATGAGAAAAATCCTACTTATAGATGATGATGCACTATTTCGGCGTAGCTTGAGTTTTCATTTAGAGCAAGCTGGTTATCAAGTGGATACGGCTGGCAGTGCCGAAGACGGTCTAAAGTTTACGGCTGAAGAATCCGTTGATCTGATTTTGCTAGATATCGGGCTTCCGGGCATGGATGGATTGGAAGCGTTACGCCATTTCAATGATCAGGTTGGCGCACCGGTCATTTTTCTCACGGCTCGTCGGCGGGAATTGGATGAGATTTTGGGCTTAGAGTTGGGGGCTGACGACTATATCACCAAACCCTTCGATACCAGTATCCTTTTGGCACGCGTCAAAGCTGTGCTGCGCCGTTCGCAGAAAAAGCAAGAACCAGTATCCGCTCCCGAAGCGTTTTCAGCAGGTGATATAGATATTGACCCTCGCGCACATACAGTCAAATTAAAGGGGGGACTCATTGAGCTAACGCCAATTGAATTCAAATTGCTCAATACACTTGCCCAACAACCCAGTCATGTTTTTTCAGCAGATGATTTGTTGAGAAAAGTGTGGGGTATGGAATATGTTGGGCAACCGCAGGTGGTTTATGTTCATATTCGTGCTCTGCGCACAAAACTCGAAGAAAACCCCAATAGACCTCAGCGGATTATGACTGTTCGAGGGGTTGGATATAAGCTCGTAGCTCAAGAGGCTTAATCATGCGCTCTATACGAACTCGCTTGCTCATCAGCCATAGCTTACCGCTTCTAATTATTATTTTGCTAACCGGTTTTGTCTTGGATTATGTAGTGGAAACGCGTATCCTATTGCCTGGGTTTGCCGATGAGCTGACTAGCGAAGCAAAGCTATTAGCTGAATTAACAGCACACCAGCCAAATATCTGGGATGAAGCTCAAGAGGCACAAACTTATCTCGTCCAGCTTGAACCGATACTAACTCCCAATGTCTCTCTTTTTGATTTGGAAGGTGATTTCTTAGGGTCAACCGATGCCTCCCTAAAATCCACTGAGCCGTTATCAATACAACTCGAAGATCTCCTTGCTGAAGATATTCTTATCCAGACTGCATATAGTCGCCATTTGGATGCCAGCGTAGTGGATGTCTTTACCCTCGTCCGAGATGATACTGGGGCTCTGATAGGCATCATTCAGATGACCTATCATCTGAATGATGTATATGAGCAATTTTTGGCACTTCGGCGTGTAATTATAGCAATCTTAACAATCGGTGTTTTTCTTGGTGTGGGCTTGGCTCTTTTCTTCGCCGTGAATATGAGCGATGCTCTGCGCCAAATTACAGGATCAATTCAACAACTGGCTGCCGGAGAAGAAGTTGCTTTACCAGCAGAACAGGGGCCAGAAGAAGTCCGCGATTTAACGCGAACGGTAAAGGCTCTCGTCACACGCTTGCACACGTTGGAAACCACCCGCCGAAAATTGCTCGCCAATCTGGTGCATGAGATTGGTCGTCCTTTGGGCGCGTTATTGCCCGCTGTCGAAGCCTTAGAAGCGGGCGCAGTTGAAAACAAGGTTTTACGTCAAGAACTATTGGCGGGGATGGAAGATGAGCTTGGCATTCTACGGCGATTGCTCGATGATCTAACCGGTTTATACGATCAATCAGTAGGCTCGTTTGTTCTGACAGATCGCCCTATAGACCTAAATAAATGGCTACCGAATCTTTTTCATACGCAACGTGAAGTTGCTCGCGCCAAAGGATTACGCTGGCAAAGCAATTTTTCAGATCAACTCCCCACAATGCAGATAGACCCTGAACGATTGGCGCAGGCTATTGGAAATCTCGCAAATAATGCCATCAAATTTACCCCTCAAGGCGGCACGGTTATTGTAGAAGCTGGTTTTCAAGCCAATGAAGTCTGGATTCAGGTAAAAGATACGGGGTGCGGAATTCCAGTTGAAGATCAGGGCTTTGTGTTTACGCCATTTTTTCGTGGTCGCACAGAAACCCGATTCCCTCAGGGGATGGGATTGGGGTTGAGCATTGCCCGTGATTTGGTCACAGCCCATCAGGGGCGTTTGGAATTTGAAAGCACCCCAGGAGAAGGAAGTTCCTTCACTATTTGGTTGCCAATTTCGTCTGAAGAAAAATAGTTGGGGGATGTGAAGCCGCATCGCTCTTGATTTGGGCTTGGGTGCTGCTCCCAAGCATCTTCTCGGCGTAAACGGTATCCCGCCCACGCCAAGAAAATGTAATTGGCGGCATACAGGTTGAGGTCATGAGCGAACCGATGCTTTTCATCCAATAAAAATAATTCAGCACAAAATGCCATCCCAAAAACAACCTTAAGGTGAACTTAAGGTTGTTTTTAGTTTGCCATAAGGACGCTTGAGTGCATATCAGATATGCTTCTTTCTGATGAAATATTTTTAAATGAGGTGATATGACAAAAAACTGGAGTGTTTCTTTTCGCTATTGGGTTCTTTCTGCCCTAGTAATTTTATTTGTTGGGGTGCTTTGGTTTGCGCGAGAGTTAATTAGCCCGCTGATTATTGGCGCATTAATTGCCTTTGTGCTGAATCCGGCAATTGGCTTTTTGACGCGGCATACGAAACTATCCCGTTCTTGGGCTGCGACTATTGTCCTTTTTACCGGATTAGGAGGGCTTATCTCTTTTTCTGCCCTAATGATGCCAAGACTTATTCGCGAAATCCAGGTTTTATTTGTTGATCTTCAAACAATTTTTTTTCAAACACAAGAAACACTTTCTCAGCCTATAACAGTTTTAGACTGGGAACTCAATTTTGAGTATCTGATGCCAGATATCACCAGATTATTCTCAGAAAGCATTACTGCAATCCCAGAAAACGCCTTTCATCTTTTAGAAGCCACCACCAAAAATATGATTTGGGGATTGGTTATTCTCGCAACTACTTATTATTTGCTACGAGATTGGGGGCGGCTACGCGATTGGTTATTTGCTTTGATACCTGAAATATATCAGCCAGATTTCCGCTTGATTTATGAAGAAATAAAGCAAATATGGCAGGGCTATTTGCGAGGAAACTTGGCATTGATGCTCATTACAGGCATATTATTTACCCTTGCTTGGTTAGCGATTGGTTTACCCGGTGCGCTTATTTTAGGAATTATTACTGGTGTTCTGACGATTATTCCAGATTTAGGCCCAGCTATTGCGGCAGTCTTGGCAACTATAGTGGCTTTATTTGAGGGTTCTACTTATTTGGAAATCTCCAACTTTTGGTTTGCGCTCCTGGTTGTTGGTATTTATATGATTTTAATCAATATCAAAGGCATCTGGATACGACCGCGTATTTTTGCTCGTAGCGTACATATGCACGATGGGATTGTTTTTATCACCATTATGGCGGCAGTGGTTTTACAGGGGATTTTGGGTGCGTTGGTGATTGTGCCTGTTTTGGCTTCTGCCGGGGTTTTAGGACGCTATATCTATAGGCAGTTGATGGGTTTAGATATATCTCTTCCCGACAAATTAGAAGCGACTGCCAAAGATTAATTGGTAAAAACACAAAAAGGACAAAAATCATGACATCTGAAATTGCCCTTACTTTAGCTATCATCGTTGGTGCTTTGGTCGTGTTTGGGACTGAAAAATTACGTGTGGATGTTGTTGCTCTTTTGGTGCTGATAACCGTTGGATTGACAGGTCTCGTTGGTCCTAAGGAGGTCTTTGCAGGGTTTTCCAATTCGGCGGTTATTACCGTTTGGGCGGTTTATATCGTTTCAGGCGGATTATTCAAGACGGGTGTTGCTGATATTTTAGGGAAATTTATTTTACGGCTCTCAGGGGGTAATGAAGTACGCCTGATTGTCGTTATTATGTTGACCTGCGGCTTGATGTCTGCTTTTATGAATAATGTTGGGGCAACCGCGATGTTGTTGCCAGCCGTTATCAGTGTAGCGAAACAGACTAAAATCCCTGTCTCGAAATTGCTAATCCCGCTCTCGTTTTCTTCTCTGCTGGGCGGCAAAATAACGCTAATTGGTACACCTGCAAACATTTTAGCAACCAGTATTCTCAGCGAAAAAGGGCTACCTACATTTAGCTTTTTCGATTTTGCGCCAATCGGATTGGTTGTTTTAGCCACTGGTGTTTTGTATATGGTTTTCATTGGGCGGCATTTGCTTCCTGTTCGGCAAACGCCAGGAGAATCACAGACAAAAGAAGTCTTACGCAACTTTATCAGCGAAATGCGCGTCTTGCCGAAGGGAAAGTTGATAGGCTGTACTTTGTTAGACTCTGAACTGGGAGCAAGCTATAACATAACTGTTATAGCTGTGGTGCGGGGACATGAAACCATTACAAAGTTAACACGTGATACACGTTTTCTAGTAGATGATATTTTATTAATCGAAGGTTCTACTGAAGACCTGTTGCGCGCAAGAGAAGAGTTAGGACTGGAGATTGCTAATGAAAATAAAGAACATGCTGAATTAGATAAACTTAGCGAAAAAGAGATGCATATTGTGGAGGCCACTTTGGCTCCGCGCTCATCTGTGGAAAATCGTAGCCTGCGTTCGTTAAATTTCCGCGAAAATTACGGCTTTATGGTACTGGCAATTCGGCGGCAGGGTGAGATTATCACTGAACATTTAAGTGATTTAGACTTGAAATTTGGAGACGACCTAATTCTCCAGGGTCCGCACCGGCGCGCATCAGCTTTGGAAGCGAAGAACGATTTTCTGGTTTTAGAGCCGCTTGAAATCCCTAAAGACCGTCGCCGTAAGATGCCTATCGCAATTGGATTGATGTTGCTCGTAATTGGATTAACCTTATTCGGCGGTATAGATATTTCTCTAGCAATGGTGATTGGGGCTGTGGGTATGGTTATTTCCCGCTGTCTGAGCATGGATGAAGCCTATGCCAGTATCGACTGGCGCACCGTTTTTCTGGTAGCTGGTATGTTGCCCTTGGGCGCGGCTATGGAAGCGACAGGAACAGCCAAATATATTGCTGATTTAATGTTGAACACTATTGGAGACATGGGGCCAATGGCAGCATTAGCTGGCATCTATTTCTTAGCCGCGTTGATTACACAACCCATGTCTAATGCCGCAGCGATGGTGCTGGTAGTTCCAATAGCACTTGATACAGCCATGAGCTTAGGAGCTAATCATCTGACATTTACTCTGGCTGTAGTGATTGGTGCTGCAACCAGTTTTCTAACGCCGGTTGGTCATAAAGCCAATGTTTTGGTTTTTGGTCCTGGTGGCTATAAATTCTTTGATTATGCCCGCGTGGGCGCATTGCTGACGGTTTTTCTGTTTATCATTACCATGATTTTTTTGCCAATCTTCTACCCACTTTTCCCCTAATCTATGAACCAACTTGAAAGCAATTTTTAATAAATCATGAATACTATTTCCTTAGATTCTCCAACAACTCTTTTTTCGCCTCCTGCAATTCCTGAAGACAATCAGGCTGGTAGCTGGTTCTCGTTACCTGCTTCTGACCCAATAACGGATTATATAACCGCTTCTTTTCTGGATGAGGAGCTTGCTTCCGATAGTTGGCAGGCAGCCCGACTTTCCCGCTCCGCGTATGTATACCGTGAAAGAGCAACTGGCTGGAAAGTTGTTGCTAAATTCCACGCACTCAAAACAGGAAAAGATGCCACCCATCATGCAGAACGCGAGTATCGCTTAACCCAACAGGCTTGGAAATACTCGGGGTCTGATCAGGAACTCAAGGCTGCACAGCCTCTGGGATTATGGAATGGCATATTGTTTTTGGGTTTCATAGAGGGGCTTACTCTGGAAGACAAAATAGCCATTCGGCGTAGCCAGCCAGGAGAATTGCGTGGTGCTCTCGAAGCCTCCGCTGTTTTTTTAGCGAAGCTGCATGGGAACGGAAGCAAGCCAAAATCCACGTTAGATTTTAGCCAGGCAGCAGATTACGCGTATAAATTAGTCGATAATCTGGCAAAACATGGGGTGCTGAAAAAACATCCCAGCGTCCAAAACGGATTAGGAAGTCTGATTGAAAAGTGGATTGGTGATCCTCTCATGTGGGATTATAAGGCAACTCAGATTCATGGAGATGCCACTAGCTCTAATTTTATTTTCCCCCCCGAAGGTGGTGTCGTAGCCATTGATTGGGAACGTAGCGAAAAAGCAGACCCGGCATCCGATTTGGGTCGCTTGATGGCTGAAATTACACATAGTGTCAACCAGCATGGCGGTGATTTTGCAGAGGGGAACGTTTTTGCCAACTATTTAGCGACTGCCTATTGCAATGAACTGCATTCCCATTGGGAAAAAGAAAGTCTTTTATATCGAGCCAGATTTTACCAAGCTACCAGCACGCTACGAATTGCCCGCAATGGCTGGTTATCGCGACAAGACAGATTGGCTTTGGTTTTACAGGCTTTCGCTTTGCTTTCAAAATAAGCTGATGTTATCTGATATTTTTCTTATTAGTGTCCTCATCCTACTGAATGGTTTTTTTGCGGCGGCTGAGATGGCTCTGCTAACAGTTCGAAAAACCCGTCTAAAAGCTTTAGCTGAAAGCGGTGATCGACGTGCAAATTTAGCTCTGCGCATCCAAGATAATCCTGGAGATTTTCTCTCCACCGTCCAGATTGGGATCACCTTGGTGGGAACCGCGGCATCAGCCATCGGTGGAGTTGGGATTGTCCGCTTTCTTGCTCCCCAGATTGCCCGTTTCCCGATGCTGGAACCCTATGCCGAAGGAATTGCCCTGACTGGGGTTATTATACTGATTGCCTACTTCACACTGGTAGCTGGTGAATTAGTACCTAAGCGGTTGGCTTTATTGAATGCTGAAAAAATTGCTCTGACCCTTTCTGCTCCGTTAAATACCCTTTCTCGGATCGCCTATCTACCCATGAGGTTTTTATCTGAGTCAACAGAATGGGCATTAAAACTAATCGGAGTTAAAGAACAGCGTTTTCCATCTACCAGCCCAGAAGAAATCGAAATGCTTGTCAAACAAGGTGCCGCAGAGGGTGTTATTCAATCATCAGAAGAGAAATTAATCAGTAGAATCTTTGATTACACCACGCGCCGTTTATACGATGTGATGACTCCTCGAACAGAGATCATCGCATTTGACGAAAAAACACTTACGTCTGCTGCGCTTGAAGTCGCTAAGCAAATTGGTTATTCCCGCTATCCTGTTTATCGAGAGAATATTGATCAGGCAATAGGATTTGTACACGTCAAAGACCTTATTTGGGCAAGCGAAAGTGCTAATCTTAGCCAATATTACCGTCCTATTCGATTTATCCCCAGCAACAGCACACTTCCGGGGGCTTTTGATCTCCTTACTGAAACGGGCAGTCATATAGCCATTGTCGTCGATGAGTTTGGCGGGACGCATGGATTATTAACCCTCGAAGACTTGCTGGAAGAAATTGTCGGAGAAATCGAAGACGAACATAGTCCCGTTACTCGTTCTTCTGTGCAAGAGGCTGAAGGTCAATGGCTCATACCCGGTCAGACCTCGATTCTTGAAATTAGCGATTTACTAAAGGTGAAATTCCAATCGAAGGGAAAATACAAAACGATTGCCGGATTCATGATGAAAGAATTGGGCTTTATACCTGTTGAAGGAGACCAGATTCAAAAATTTGGCTATACATTTATAGTCCGCAAACGTGAAAATCTACGCATCGCCGAGGTTGGGGTAACGCGTATCTCTGTAAATTCAAAACAAGCAATGCAAGAACAATCAAATTCAAACACTTAATCTTTATCCTCTTTCTGAGGAAGGACATATATGACACCATTTTTACAATTTCTCATCGCTATCGTAGTTATCATAGCCGCCGCCAAAATTGGCGGATATCTCTCTCTCAAATTAGGTCAGCCTTCGGTTTTAGGTGAACTGGCAGTAGGGATTATTCTGGGTCCCTCGGTTTTAGATATGCTTCACTGGGCTCCGTTTACAGACAAACATTTGGCTGACGCAATTGCTCACATCGCAGAACTGGGTGTTTTATTGCTGATGTTCATTGCTGGTTTAGAACTTCACCTGTCTGATTTGGCAAAATCTGGCAAAGTCTCAGCTTTGGCAGGTACATTGGGCGTTTTTCTACCTTTGGGTATGGGATATGGCTTGGCACGGGCTTTTTCCTTTGACGATCAATCCGCTCTGTTCATCGGTCTCGTTTTGGCTGCCACCAGCGTCAGTATCTCCGCTCAAACGCTTATGGAGATGAAAGTGCTACGCACTCGTGTAGGCATTGGCCTGTTAGGTGCAGCAGTATTCGATGATATTTTAGTGGTGCTCGGTCTATCAATCTTTGTTGCTTTGGCAGTTGGCTCTGGAGGGTTTTGGGGTATCGTTTGGATTGCTTTGCGAATGTTCCTCTATATGGGTATCGCCGCCGCAGTTGGTATGGCTCTTTTTCCTAAACTTAGCAGAAAAATAGACAGTCTGCCTATCAGCCAAGGCTTGATGGCTTTTGTCCTGATCGTGGCTTTCTTCTATGCATGGTCTGCAGAAGTCTTGGGCGGCATGGCAGCCATTACAGGAGCGTTTCTGGCAGGTTTGGTATTTGCCCGCTCTCCTTTAAAAGACCGTATCGAAACCGGAGTCTCCACGTTAGCTTATAGCTTCTTTGTGCCGGTTTTCTTCGTCAATGTGGGTCTGGCCGCCAATGCTAAATTATTGACAGGAGAAAGTTTGTGGCTACTCCTGACAATGATAGTTGTCGCTGTTATTAGTAAGGTCTTAGGCTCTGGGTTGGGAGCTCGCATAGCAGGTTTCACCAACCTTGAAGCACTTCAAATGGGGGCTGGGATGACATCTCGTGGCGAGGTTGGTTTAATTGTGGCCAGTGTGGGTGTTGCAGAAGGTATGATTAGCACAGATATTTTTGCTGTGATCGTAGGGGTGGTAATTGTCACTACTCTACTAACTCCGGCTATGTTGCGCGTTTTGTTCGCAAAAAACAAAGCAATCGCTTGATTTCAGTTTTAAAGTTTTACCTAAGTTCATTAAGGAGATAAACCATGAGTTACATAGTTGTTTTTGTTCTCGATAGCCCTGACCTTTGCCAGGATGTGTTAGATGCCTGGGAAGATGCAGGCGCAAAAGGAATTACCATTTTGGAGAGTACGGGTATCGGGCGTGTTCGACAAGCTGGAATTCGTGACAATATACCGCTTATGCCAAGTTTAAGTAATCTCTTCAAAAGCGATGAAACGCATAATCGCACATTTTTCTCTGTTGTAGAAGATCTTGATATTGCTCATGCTTTAGTCAAAGCAGCCCAAGATGCGGTGGGAGGAATTGAGAAGCCCAATTCAGGGCTGCTCTTCATCGCACCTCTGCTTGAAGTATATGGGCTAAATAGCGAAAATGGATGATGATTATATCTGCTTTGAGATAGAAGAAACTTGAAGAATTCATGCCACGCTTTGCAACCTAAACGTAGATATTTAGTATAAAAAAGGCACCTAACAAAATATGATCAACGAAATAGAAACATTCCTTATTGAAAATCTGCAAACCATCTTTGACAGTATTGGCTGGTTTGGTGTAGTAGCATTGCTCTTATTTGAAAATGCCACTGGCATTATCCCCAGCGAAATCATCATGGGGTTGGCGGGTTGGATGCTTCTCGCAGCTCATGATGCCCCCTTTTACACTATCTTCGTTGGAGGGGCTATTGCCGCCCTTGCGAGCACTGGCGGAGCAAGTATCATGTATTGGGCAGCCAATCTTGGCGGCAGATTGGTTGTAGACAAAATGGCACGCTGGTTTCGATTTGATAAAGCACATATTGAGCGTGCTGAAAACCAATTCCAACGCTGGGGAGAAGGATTTGTTCTCTTTGGACGCATGATCCCAATTGTACGAACGCTAATCAATATCCCTGCTGGTTTAGCTCGTATGCCCTATGGACAATTCGTACTTTATACACTAATCGGCTCATATATTTGGTGCACGCTCCTAGTTGGGGCTGGCTATTTTCTTGGGCATGAATGGTGGCGGATCAGTGGTATCGTCAAGCAAACCGCTCCCTGGGCACTCTTGGTTGGACTGATTATCTGGATTGTAGTAAATTACTATCAACGATTACGCAAATCAAAACCTCAGCTATCCAGTTGATGTACTGATAGCACTGATTTCGACACTTGTCTCTGCGCCCCAAGCGTAAGTGTGCCTTCGCTACTCAATCTCCACTATCATGCTTTTACAAATGCGATAGTTGTCTATTCTCATTCCTCAGCAAACAAAAAGGAATCAAAATATGATCGAATTTGAACATACAATCTTTATCATCTTGTTACTGAGCGGAATACTCAATGCAAAACCCCCGCAGCAACGATGGGCGGCATTCGCAATTTTTCTTGGGGTTCTGCTCGTATTCTTGCCACCGGCTCGTCAAATAGCCCCCCCCTGGGAAATAATCATAGGGATAATTATCCCCTTGCTCTTATGGCAAAACATTCGCAGAATTATCAACTCAGATTGGCGAGGCTGGGGCAGCACCACTCTCTGGGGCATTACGGTACTCATTTTCAGTATTACCCTTTGGCTTATCGGTGCTCTAAATTGGGCAGGGGCACTATTATTTGGCATAATTATCGCCAGCATGATCTGGAGAGCGGGAGAGCCTGAAAATCAAGCAAGCTATATGAGCCAGATGGGGACGCTAACCTTAATTTTTTTACTAACAGAGGTGGATACAGCCATCCAATCTCCTAATCATTATGTAGGAGGAATGTTCAGCGCAGCGTTTTTTGGGGTTGCTACCGCTATATTTGCTTTATACCTACTTCGACGTGTGCACCCTCAACTTCACCCATGGATTAGTATCGGACAGGTATATTTAGCGTACTGGTTCTCATATTTCGCTGGGGTATCAGCAGTCACCGCAGCTTTGATCAGCGTAATGACCTTTGTCTGGCTAAATCAATATAAGCAGGTTGGTTCTCGTGTAAAAACACTGCCTGCCCCCATCAATTCCTGGAGCGGATTTGGTCTTATTCTAAGCTTATTTCTGTTATTAGGGTGGCAAGCTCATCAACCAGTTTCAACCCTATTATTAGTTGAAGTAATCGCAGGGACATTGCTCGGCTTGATCGTCACTTGGATAGGACGAAGATGGAATTTAGCTGCCTTCCATAAAGAGCGGACATATTGGATGTCAGGCGCAAGAATCGCCCTATTATTATTTCCCGCACTACTGCTCTGGCCCCGCGACACTTTGTACAACCCCATCCAACTCGCCGTAGCGATAGGCATAGCTATTTTCATAATCGGTTTTTCACACGCAATGCTTTCTTACTACTTTCCTCGAGGGCTATACTCAAAAAATCTTTCTGAATAATTATAACTGTCCCCTCTACTTCCCCCTATTCTGGAGGGAGTTAGAGGGGCTAGAACGAAAAAATCTAAGGAGAAAAAATGTCAAATTTACTACTTGTTATATTGAATGACACCAGTGTATTGCCAGATTTATTAAGCGTTTGGCGAGAAATTGGTGTTCCAGGCACCACTATCCTGCAAAGTGCAGGTGGTCACGCCTCCCGTAATTGGCTTAGCCGCGTTGGCTTAGGTGCTATCAATAAAATGTTTGAAACCAAAGAAGTTGAAACTCGCACAGTAATGGCTGTTTTTGAAGATGATGATTTATTAGCCCAAGCCATTGCTGAAGCCGAACGCATTGTCGGAGGTTTTGACCGCCCTAATAGCGGCGTGATGATGGTGCTTCCTGTTTCGCAGACAATTGGCGTGTATAAAGCTGAACCGGAGCCTCCTCAAGAAGTATCCCCGCCAGCCCTCAGATCAGATTGGTCTATTCTTCGCGATACGCCTGTAGAATCTGTAGATTCTCTTTTAGGCTTAGAGCCAACTATTGTGCCAGCCGAAACACAATTAGAAGATGTTGCCCAAGCTATGTTGGCTCACCCCAAAGTGCATATTGCATCAGTAGTTGCAGAAGACGGGCGTTTGATTGGGCTAATAAAGCTAGGCGAACTAGCTGACGATATGTTTTTCCATATCTTGCCAGAAGAATTCCTTAGCGAGATCACTGACTTGGAAAAACTAATGGCTTACGCAGATAAGACTCGTATGCTCACTGCTCGTGATGCGATGATTCCGCCTGTTTGGATTAAGCGCGGTGAGACCGTTACAGAAGCTTTTAGGCGAATGCACGATAATAAACTGCCGGGCTTGCCACTAGTTAACGACCTTTATCAGGTTGTTGGCTATATCAACTTATTAGAATTATTATCGCTGTGCGTTCAAGTTAAAAATGACTCTGACCTTGGGGAGGTGAACTAATGGATCCCCTTTGGTTAGCAGGTAGTATTTTTCTATTGACTTACGCCTTCATTGTTAGCGAAAAAATACATCGCACTATATCCGCGCTCTTAGGCGGATTAGCAATGATTCTCTTTGTGCTACCGCAAGAGCAAGCCTTCCATTCTATTGACTGGAATGTGATTTTTCTCTTGGCAGGCATGATGATTA
>JABGOQ010000077.1 GCA_018645405.1 Anaerolineae bacterium
GGTTTCGCAAACCCAGAGGATACCCCATGACTAACTAGCACCAAAGGTTAATAGCAGTGGCAGTGCATGCACTGATTTGGATTGTTTTACAGGTGGCGGTGGCAATGAATAGAATTGAAAAAGCAATAATCACTTTTTACAAGGATGAAAATGAAAACTAAACTCCTAACAACCTTCGAAAAATGGGCGAATTGGAAAAGCATCCTCCTTCTTTTTGCGCTGCAAATGCTCTTTAATCTGGTTATTCTCCCCGGTGTATCCTCAAGCGATACGCATGATTTGCCCGTTCTTGATTTGCAATTTTGGTATACGCCCCAGCGTGCTTATGAGATCATTGGGGCATACCCAGCTGAACTTTTGCGTTCTGCTGCAATTGGACGCTTGACGGTTGATATGGTTTATCCGCTTGTCTATGGCTTGCTCATCAGCCTGCTGCTGATCGTCACCTTTCGGCGTGCTTTCGCTAAAAAAGATTTTGCTGATTGGGCAGTCTTCATCCCCTGGGGTGGAGTCTTGGGCGATTACCTTGAAAATATCAGCCTTTCAACGCTGTATCTGCAATATCCAGCAGAGCTAACTACCCTCGCGTGGATGGCATCCATCTTCACCGCCACCAAATGGACATTGATCGGCATCGCTTTCGTATTAGTGCTCATAGGTGCGGTAAAATTGACCTTCGATAAAAAACAGGCCTAAAGTAATAGAACACGGGTTAACACAGATCAGACGGATTTTCGCAGATAAAATCAAATAAAAAAACGGTGTAAATCCGTTGAATCTGTGAAATCTACGTTCTATTCCACCGCTTAAAATGATTCTCCCCGCTTAGGAGCAAGATTAATGAAGAACGCCAATTTTGAACGACTTATAAAGAAAAGTTTTTTAAGCCTTGAAACCAAATTCGGTTTCAAAAAGACCAAAACAGACTATCACAGCGAAGGCGTGGTTGTTATATATCAAAACCCCACCACAGAAGTTGTGCTGAATTATGAGCAAGGTGAATTCCCCTGGATCACTATCGCCGATATCAATAATCCAAAAACAGCCAGAGCATCACTCGATTGGTTGCTCGTAGAACTCGGCGAGCGTGAAGCCCCAACAACCGATGATGCCTTTATGCCTCCCAAAATGGACGAAGCTTTCCTTGAAGATGAACTCCAGAAAAAGAGCGACGAATTACTCCGTTTTGGCGCAGATTTTTTAAACGGAGATTTCACTCTCCTGCCAAATTTACAAGAGCGAGCAGATGATTATCTGGTGGAATGCAAGAAATTTGCAGGTAGATATAAATCCTAAAGCACTGATTGAGTAGGGCGACATGCTTTTGTCGGCCATATCGAAATCAAGCGACATTTTTCTGGTTTCGACACTTGTACCTGCGCCTCAAGTGCAGGTGTACGCCGAAAAGCATCGGCTACTCAACCAACAAAACCTATAACCTCATGTATAAAACCCTCCGTCCCCTTCTCTTCAAATTAGACCCCGAAGACGTGCATGCCCTGACCCTTGATACGCTCAATAACACACGCTATATTTTTGGGGCGCAGTGGCTGCTCAAGCAAATCTTCAACGCCCCGCCCAAACCAGTTGAAGCCTTTGGGCTGACTTTTCCCAACCCCGTTGGGCTGGCTGCCGGATTCGATAAAAATGCCGCCGCCGTGCGCAGTCTTTCCACGCTCGGGTTTGGGCATATCGAAGTCGGCACGGTCACGCCTTTGGCCCAGCCCGGCAATCCAGAGCCGCGCGTTTTCCGCCTCCCTGAAGATGAAGCCATCATCAACCGGATGGGCTTCCCATCCAAAGGCTCGACAAAAGTCGTCAAAAATCTCGATAAGATCGGGCATTGCAAATACGCCTTTCGCAAATCTTCTCGTGTGATCAATCTCAAAAGATTTTTTCCTGAAAGCCGTACTAAACGAAATTCGGAGATAATCCTCGGCGTGAATATCGGCAAAAATAAGACTACCCCCAACAAAGATGCCGTCCTCGATTATCTCTCCCTGCTCGAGCTTTTTGCCCCTTGTGCCGATTATCTCACCATCAACGTCAGCTCGCCCAACACCGTTGGGTTGCGGGATTTGCAGGGTCGCGATGCCCTTGAAGAGTTGCTCAAACAACTTGACCATCAACGGAATCATGAGCAAAAAACACTAGACAAGAAATTGCCGCTGCTCGTTAAACTTTCTCCAGATCTTTCGGATGTGGAACTCGACGACGCTCTTGACGTGATACTTGCTACCAATATGGACGGTGTTATCGCGACGAATACCACCCTCGCACGCGAGGGGCTGGAATCCGCTACAAGGGCAGAATCCGGTGGTTTAAGCGGAAGCCCGTTAAGGGAAGCGAGCGACGCGGCTTTATATCAAATTATCAAAAGAATAGATGGGAAAATCCCCGTCATCAGCGTGGGCGGGATCATGAATCCCGACGACGCAAAACGCCGCCTGGACATGGGTGCGACCTTGGTGCAAATCTACACGGGGCTAATTTATGAAGGACCGGGGTTGGTAAAGAAAATTGTGCAATCGTTATAGAACGCGGATTTTCACAGATAAAACTTTTTAGGTTTAACACATTCTCCCCTAAATTCCGTACTTAGAATTTGGGGGAGATGCCCGAATGGGCAGAGGGGGCGTTTTCTATTCTTTATCCCCCCGCACGAACTCCTCCGGCAAGGCCTCTTTATGCTCGGCGATCACCATCGTGAATCGTTTGCGTGTAAATTCGTGCAAAAATGCCCCCGCCGCTTGCCCCGTTTCTGATTGCAGCGCGGTATCCAACGCGGCTCGCGAATCAAAATAAAACTCGTGGATTTTGGCATAGCGGTGCCCCTGACTGCCAAAAAGAAGATCATCCACATCACTAACCGTTTCTCGGCGTAGTCCGGGCATTTTTTCTGCTAAGCCCATAAATTTTTGCCAACCTTGTTGGTCAAATTCCTGGCTAGGTGGAGGGGGATAAAAGAAGATCGTTAATTTGTGCATAATTGCTCCAGTTTTTTCTTAAATATTTACCGCCAAGATACGAAGATCGCGAAGATTTTAAATGCTTTTCTTCATGTTCTTTGCGTCTTCGCGGTTTAAACCCTTACTTAGACCACAGCCACCTGTAGACTCCATCCAATCGGCGATTTTGTCAGCCGCGCCCATCACGTCATTATCTGAAACATCAATTTTTAGCGTGGGTAGAATGGAGCGGGAGACAAGCTCACGCATCCGCTCCTGCTCATCAATGAAAATTTGCATGTCGTCATATTGAGAAGGATTGCCAGAAACCTTCAAACGCTCTTCGCGTGCCGCCGCAAAAGATTTAGGTGTGCGTGTACAAAAGACCAGATGAAATTCGATCTTGGCGAGTCGTTCCTCCAGCCAAGAGAAATCATAATTTTTCTCATAAGTCTTATGCTGATAAGCTTGTGTGGAAATATGAAAGCGGTCAACGATCCATGAATAATAGCGTTGGAGTTCAAAGAGACGCATCCACGTTTGGTAGGTTTCCATTGCCATTGATTCTTCTTGTGGCTCAAAGTTGATCATCCCACGCCCCCAAGGATGATTGGTGAAAGCACACCATTCTCCAGAAATAAGCGGAGAGTGATAACGATATTTGCGCGGCCCCACCACGCGCGGATGCTCGTTGAGCGTGAAGGCGATTTCAGTCTTAAAGGTCAACCGTGTTCCTTCAATAATGATCTTCGGTGTTAGTTTAGACATAAGAATATTATAACGAAATTACTACAAAATCATCAGGGCTTTAATGGTATGATGTTTTCATTCAATGAAGGAAAAACTATGGAAACTAAAATTACAATCATCGAAGGCCCCCCTCCCGTTTTTGAACCTGTTCAGGATGGTTGGGCATTAGGCATCAGCGAAGGGCCGAGTTCATTCGTGAACGCGCTCACAAAATTGCGTACTTTTAATGGCCCCGAACTTGTCGAACGCTGTTATCGTGCCTGGCGCAGTTACGAGACCATGCACCTGCTCTACAAAAACGAAATGGGACTGGAACAAGAAGCCCCCATCCAGGCCGCCCGCACAGTGGATTCAGAAGATGGGCATATTCTGCTCTTATGGGTTTATCTTGACCCTGATATTGTTGAATTTGAAATAGACCACGGCGACGACGAAAACACAGACGACGATTTCGACCGCTAATGTCTGGTTTTACCGCGAAGAGCACAAAGGATCACAAAGTAACAAATAAAGATTTTCCTTCGTGACGCTAGTGCTCTTTGTGGTTAGAGTTTTCTTATGCCCTTAATCATCCCCTCCTTTCAACATCATACCCTAACGCTCGCTCTCAACCGCCCATCCAGGGCAAATGCTTTTAATAGAGAGATGATTTTAGAGTTGCAATTTGTGCTCAAAGATCTCGCAACAGATGCTAAGGTGCGCTGTGTTGTCATCACGGGTGCGGGGGATAGCTTTTCTTCGGGGCAAGATATTTCTGAAATGGAACTCGTTCAGGATCAGGATATTTCTTATCACGAACATCTTCGCGAAACCTATAATCCGCTCATTTTGCAAATCAGGCAAATTGAAAAACCTGTCATCGCCGCAATTAACGGCACAGTCGCCGGGGCGGGATTAGGGATCGCGCTTGCCTGTGATTTACGGATTGCCGCCGATGATGCAAAATTCACCGTTGGCTTTAGCGGGATCGGACTTGTCCCCGACTCTGGTGTTTCACTTTTACTGCCTGCCCTAATTGGGCTTGCTCGGGCGACCGAATTCACCTTCAGCAATCTCCCCATCTCCGCACAGGATGCGCTGGCATGGGGCATGGTCAACCGCCTCGCCCCCGCCGAAGAGTTGACAACCACGGCACAACAAATCGCCATGATGCTCGCAATGGGTCCTGTCAAAACCTACGGCGCAACAAAAAAAGCCTTCAATCGCGCGATGCTCCCCAATCTCGAAGAAGTGCTGGAGTACGAAGGCGAATTACAAGAAATAGCGGGGAAAAGCGAAGAGCATAAAATTGGGGTAGATGCTTTTTTGAAGAAAGAAAGACCAGATTTTCTATAACGCTCGAAGAGAATAATCACATATAAAATGCTATAATGCCCAAATCAGGGTGTTTTTTTGCGTATCCCGTTTAGATTGAGAATCTGTTTGGGTGTGGCTCTCAAGCCTGAATTGCGTGCGAAGCGGTTTTATATCCAGAAGCTCCTCTGAGAATATATCTATTGATGCTGGTTTTCACAGCTTTGATGAACCATCCCACTTATCTTTTTATTGGAGAATAATATGAGCCTACTTACAACCACCATTGGTGCTTATCCCAAACCAGATTATGTCCCTACACCAGATTGGTTTAGAGAGGGGGGTGCAGGAATTTCAAACCCGACCACAGCCTACCAAAAATATCTAGCCAACTTGCCAGATAATATCGAAGAAATTCTTGACCGGGGCACAGAAGAAGTTGTCAACGATCAGGTGAGTGTCGGCATCGACATCCCTGCAGATGGCGAAGTGCGGCGAGAAAATTATATTCATTACCATTGCCGCCACATCAAGGGCTTCGATTTTGAAAACCTGACCCGAAAAGTTTCCCGACAAGGAGCGTGGGAGGCAGACTTGCCAACCATCACCGGACCGCTCGAAGCCCGCGACCCTTTTCTCCCCCGTGACTACCGGATCGCTCAAGGCGTCACCGATCGACCGATCAAAATCACTGTGCCTGGTCCCATGACTATTACCGACTCTGTTGCTGACGCCTACTATAACGATGACAAATCATTGGGAGCGGCTCTTGCTACCGCGCTCAACGCAGAAATTCTGGCTCTGGTTGACGCCGGTTGCACCTGGATTCAAGTTGATGAGCCTGTTTTTGCACGTAATCCGAATAAGGCATTGGATTACGGTTTTGAAAATTTGGAACGCTGCTTTGAAGGCGTGCCAGACCATGTAACTCGGGCAGTTCATATGTGCTGTGGTTATCCTGAAAAGCTGGACCAGGAAAATTTTCAAAAAGCCGACCAGATGGCTTATTTTCAGTTAGCTGATGCCATTGAAGCCTCGAGCATCCAAGCCATCTCGCTTGAAGATGCCCATCGTCATAATGATCTATCGCTGTTGGAAAAATTCAAAACCACTTCAGTAATTTTTGGCGTTATCGCTATTGCCCAATCCCGTATAGAGACTGTTGACGAAATCACCAAGCGTTTGAATGCTGCTCTTGAGCACATTGACGCAGATCGGTTAATCGCTGCGCCAGATTGTGGCTTGGGGTTTCTCAACAGAGAATTGGTTTTAGCCAAGCTGGGCAATATGGTCGCGGCAGCGCGAGGGGTAGGATAAAAGGCTTTTAGGCATAAGACTTCAGACTTGAGCTTTTCAAAATTAACGAAACATCACCAAAATTTGAATTTTGTGATGTTTTTTATCAATGGGAAATCACATATCAAGAATATTATAATGCTTAAGCCAGCATATTTTTTTGCTGTAGAGAGTCATTTATATGGAATTTTTCTCCATATAACACTAAGGTTCTAACATTATGCCGCGTTTTTTGATGCATAATACTGAGAAAGAGCCATTTCGCATGCGTTTTCTGACGTATAATGTTCAAAACGTAGTATTAGGTGGATTTTAATTCCACCTATCACCTAGTTGGGCACGTAATTGAAGGGTAGAACTTAGTAGTTGGCGAGGGTGGAATTGTTTACGGCGAATTCAAAAAGCAGTACGATGGAATCACGGACTGATTCTCGCGTGGTTCGGAGGATGGTATGACGTTGAAGACAGTTAATCAAAAGGCGGTTCAAACAATGTCCCATCGCCAGTGGATCGGTTTGATTGTGGTATATCTCTTCATACCACTGGTTCTATTTGTGTGCGGAGGAGATTTCGGTTGGTGGCAGGCGTGAATCTATTCCCTACTGATTGTTGCAGCCGGTGTAGGGGGGCGTATTTTGGCGGAACGGCGGCATCCGGGATTATTGGCAGAACGACAAAATATTGAGAAGATCCAAGTTGCGAAAGCATGGGATAAAGTGCTTGCCCCGCTGATGGCGCTGATGAGTATAGGCTTCCCACTGGTCATTGTGGCAGGGCTGGACCACCGCTTTGGCTGGTCACCCGTATTCCCGCTATGGGGCATCGTGCTCGGCATCATCTTAATCACGCTCGGATACGCTTTCTCTATGTGGGCATTGGTAGAGAACCGCTTCTTCTCCAGCGTGGTGCGTATTCAAGCGGATCGAGGGCATGTGGTGTGTGACAGTGGCCCCTACCGAATCGTGCGACATCCAGGCTATGCCGGATATATTCTACCACTGCTGGGCATTGTGCTGGCCTTAGGCTCCTTGTGGACACTCATTCCGGCGGCTGTGGCGCTGGTCATCGCGGTAATCAGAACCGCGCTGGAAGACCGAACGCTGCAGGAAGAGTTGCCAGGGTATCAGGAATATGCGCGGCGCGTGCGCTATCGGTTGTTTCCGGGGATCTACTAAGGGACTCTGATGATGTGAGATTATGTTCTGGTCGACGCTACGGAAAAATAATGCGCCCAACACAGCGTGTACCCGACCGCCTACGGCGGTTGTATGCTGGCGCAGTTTTCAAAGCTTCATATTATTATAGTTGTGTAGCCTTGCCATCACCGGCGGAGGGTAGCTTACGCCAACGTTAGGTACAAATCATAACAATCCATGAATACTTCAGGTTTAAGGAATTGAAAAATGGGTAAAAAGGATTACAGTTCAGGAAATACACCAGCAAATAGACAACGGCTATTGGAATATAAACAAGATGATAAGTGGGTAGTTGAATTCTTAGGGAGATCTCAAATTGGTCATATTGCGACACGCTGGGATGAACAACCATTTATCACACCGAGCACATTTCTGTATGATGGGGAGGAAAGAAAAATATATTTTCACTCAAATCGAGTAGGGAGAATCAGAGAAAATGTTGAACGCCATCCAGATGTATGTTTTGAGACAAGCGAGTATGGTCAATTTTTGCCATCCAATATTGCACTAGAGTTTAGCATGCAATATGAGAGTGTAATCGTATTTGGGAAGGTCGAAATAGTTGAAAATGAAGATGAGAAAAGAAAAGCATTATATGGTCTGATTGAGAAATACTTTCCTGGAATGAATCCAGGTGAAGAATTTCGACCTGTAACTGAAAAGGAAATGAAGCGTACGTCGGTATATGCAATAAAAATAGAAAGTTGGAGTGGCAAAAGAAATTGGGAAGAGTTGGCTGAGCAAAGTGACGATTGGAAGCCATTAGATAAGATGTGGTTCAAGATTAGCTAAGGGTTAAGATTGTCGGAAATCAAAGCTGACCGGATCACACGCCAACGTAAGAAACAGCACGTTTTCTTAGACATCAACTATACAAGATTGTATAAGAAAAGATAGGGAAATAAGCACCATCTTGCTTCACAGCAAAACCAAAGGGGATGATAAAATACTGCGAAATCATCTATAAAAAACAATCGCTAAAATTTTATGAAATATGAACCCGTAATCGGACTAGAAGTCCACGTTGAGTTGGCTACAGAATCGAAAATGTTTTGTGGCTGTCCTGTTGTTGATTCGATAGAATCTGAGCCAAATACCGCCGTTTGCCCCGTCTGTTCGGGGATGCCGGGGGCGTTACCTGTTGCCAATGAGCGCGCGGTCGAATATGGAATACGAGTCGGGCTGGCACTGGGCTGCACTATCGAGCCGGTTAGCATCTTTGCACGCAAAAATTACTTCTACCCTGATATGCCCAAAGCCTATCAGATCTCGCAATTTGAAGAGCCGCTTGCCACCAATGGTGAGATGCTCATTCAAACCAAAGAAGGCGAAAAGGTCATCCGCGTTCTCCGCGCCCATCTCGAAGAAGATGCGGGCAAGCTCACCCACGTTGAGGGCGCCAGCCTTGTCGATCTCAACCGCGCGGGCGTGCCTCTGCTCGAAATCGTCTCCCAGCCCGATATGCACTCCGCCGCCGAAGCCCGCGCTTATGCTGAAAATTTGCGCGATATTTTACGCTATCTCGGCGTGAATTCTGGTGATATGGAGAAGGGCGTGATCCGTTTTGAAGCGAATACCTCTGTGCGCCCAATCGGCACAGAAAAGCTGGGCATCCGCACCGAAGTCAAAAACCTGAACTCTTTCAGGGCGATGGAAGACGCGATCAATTATGAAATTGCCCGCCAGAGCAAAATTTTGGATGAGGGCGATGAAGTGGATCAGGTCACGATGGGATGGGATGAAGCGAAATCTCAAACCTATACCATGCGTGGCAAAGAAGATTCTCATGACTACCGATACTTCCCTGAACCAGACCTGCCACCGTTAAAAGTAGATCATGCCTGGTGTGAACGTGTTCGTGCTAACCTGCCCGAATTACCGCATGCTAAATTTGAGCGTTTTCTCACCGAATTTAATCTCAATGAATATGATGCCAAAGTGCTGGTCGTCGACAAAGCAATTGCCGAATATTTTGAAGATACCGTCAATCGTCTATCATCTACAGTCAAGCCGAAGGTGCTTTCCAATTGGATGACGGGCGAACTCTTCTCGCTCATGAACCAATCCGAAGTTGGGATCAACGAGATCAAAGTCACGCCCGAGGCATTGGCAGAATTGGTCACGCTCGTTGCAGAGGGTGAGATCAATAAAAACACCGGCAAAGAAGTGCTCGGCGATGTCTTTAAAAGTGGAAAAAGTCCAAAAGCCATCGTAGCAGAAAAAGGTTTAGGACAAGTCTCAGACGGTGACCTGATCGGGGCACTGGTATCCGATATATTAAACGCACACCAAGCCGAGGCCACGAGCTATCGCGAGGGAAAGACAGGGGTCGCAAATTGGCTCTTTGGGCAGGTCATGCAAAAGGCGCGCGGACGTGCGAATCCGCAAATCCTGAGAGAAGAGTTGATGAGGCAGTTGGATAGATAAAAAGGTTGATAGAAATCATCTAATAAAATGATTTCCATCCTATTGACCTTGCTTCTAATCTCATGTACCCTATCTATAAGATGAAAGTTTTGGAGCAAAACCCTTTTTAAACAACGGGCATACCGATCGGTATGCCCGTTTATCTTTTCTCAACTTATGACCGTCTTTTAAGGAGACAAAATGTCTGAACAGATCAATGCTTTTGAAATGGCACAAAAACAGTTCGATCATGTTGCGCAATTGCTCGATCTAGATCCGCAAATCTCTGAAGTGTTGCGCTGGCCTGCACGGGAATTTTCTTTCCGTATTCCTATTCGCATGGATGATGGTACTTTGCGCGTATTTCAGGGTTATCGTGTGCAACATAACGATGCGCGTGGACCTAATAAAGGCGGCATCCGTTTTCATCCGAACGAGACCATGGACACTGTCCGTGCGCTCGGCACCTGGATGACGTGGAAATGCGCTGTTGCAGATATTCCTTTGGGCGGCGGTAAAGGCGGGATTATTGTTGACCCCGCTACGCTTTCGACGGCTGAAAAAGAACGCCTGACACGCGGCTGGGTGCAAAATATGTACCGCAATATTGGCCCGCGCCAAGACGTGCCTGCCCCAGATGTGGGAACAACCCCGCAGATGATGGGCTGGATGATGGATGAATATTCCAAGTTGGTTGGTGAATTTACGCCCAGCGTATTTACCGGCAAACCCCTTGGTGGCGGAGGATCATTGGGTCGTACCGAAGCGACTGGATACGGAGTGATTTACACTGTTCGTGAGGCGATGGCACATCTTGGTATAGAAACTGAAGGTTCGATAATGGCTGTTCAAGGTTATGGGAACGTGAGTCAATATGCCGCGATCGGTTTTGTCGAAATGCTTGGCGGCAAGATTGCCTGTATCTCTTGCTGGGATCGTGAAGATAATACTTCTTATACTTATAGCCATCCCGATGGCTGTGACCCTACATACTTACAATCCATCACTGACCAATATGGGATGGTCGATAAAGAAAAAGCGGATGCCGCTGGATATATCCGTGAAGACGGCGATGCATGGATCAGCAAAGAATGCGATGTGCTGATGCCCGGGGCATTGGAAGGACAAGTTAATGGCGAAAGCATCTTGAAAATTAGTGATCGCGTAAAAGTGATTGCTGAAGGTGCAAATGGCCCGACCACGCCCGAAGCAGACGAAGTCATTAAAGCAAAAGGAATCTTCAATATCCCCGATTTCCTTTGCAACGCTGGTGGCGTAACGGTCTCTTATTTCGAGGGTGTACAGAATGATATGAATTTCTATTGGCCCAAAGACGAAGTTCTAGAAAAACTTGACCAAAAGATGACCGTTGCTTTTAATGCAGTTTTGGCAATGGCTGAGAAAGAAGATGTCTATATGCGCGACGCAGCTTATATGGTTGCAATTGATAGCGTTGTGAAGGCAATGGAACTGAGGGGCTGGGTGTAATTCTTTCTCCCCCTCTGCCCTAAAGGGCATCTCTCCCGCGAGCGGGAGAGAAAAAACAAAAGATATGAAACCTTGCGAGAGTTTTAAACTCTCGCAAGGTTTTTTTGTTATTTGCTCGATTCAGCGTATTTTTGATGCTAGAACATCTTTTCTTTTTTCTTGCTTTTTCCCTCTTCTGCCTATACAATCAGGGTATGAATATAGAAACCTTACGCGTAATATTGATGTCCTATCTGATTGCAAGTTTTCTTTTGGCAATATTCTATTTGCGAGATCGCAATCTCAGTTTTGGAGAATATACGTTATGGGGATTATTGGCGTTGCTTCTCCCCGCGTTGGGACCCTTTCTTGTGATCCTCTCAAGACCAGGGACAAGGAGATAATCTTATGAAAGAAGATCGTTTTTTGACCGTGATATTGATCGTTATCACGCTCTTGGTAGTTGCATCTGTATCCATGTTTTTTCTACGACAAGATAGCGCAGTTTATCTCCCTGAAGATACTCCCGAGGGCATTGTGCATAATTATATTTTGGCAATTCAAGATGGCGATTATGAGCGCGCTTATGATTATTTAGCCGATAAAGAGAATAAACCAACTTTTGACGAATTTGAAGAGTTTTTTCTTTTTGACCAATACGGGAATAATAATACAGGGCTTCAGATCGGGGAGACAATTATCACGACCAATACAGCTTCTGTCGAAATAACTGTTGTTGAAGGCTCTGGTGGTCGGATCTTTTTTGATGGCTATAATTATGTGGAAAATGCGCGCTTGGTCAAAGAAAATGGAAAATGGAAACTCACCCAGGTACCATACTCTTATTGGGCATGGGAATGGTATGAAGAGATAGAATAATGCGTAAAACGTATTGCGTAATATTTTCGCTTACGTAATACGTGTCGTACATCAAGACATCGTTTCGTTTTTATAAACTAAACCATCAATAGA
>JABGOQ010000008.1 GCA_018645405.1 Anaerolineae bacterium
CAACTGTACTACAGGAAACCCTATTCATTCACGCTTTTTTTGGCGAAGGTATTGACTTTGCAAATAGCTTTCATTGATGCAAGCTATTCTATAGAAATCAAAAAGCCACCCAAGTTGGACGGCTTCTTGACTATTTTGAAACTTTATATAGCACAGTATCTCTCTCGCGGAAGACTTCCTCCCACAGCCTCCCCTCCTCCCGTGCAAACTTATCTAACCCAGCACCGGGATAATAATTCTGCTCCACTTGCCCAACGATAATATATTCAATATGATATTTCTCTATGAAGGCTAATGCTTCACCTATATTGGTCGTTTCATAAAAGGCTCTGATTTCTTCAACTCTATCTGTCACCAAATTGGGTGGATTTAGGGCGCGTTGCTGGCGTTGATGCCAGTTCCAGCCAAGAACCCCGGGCAAGCCCGTATAAATGGTGTATCTGCTACCCCATCTATATTCGGGGGTATTTGCTTCAACTATGACAGGGGAACCCTGCACGTTTTCGCGCATCCACAAGATACCCGCGTAATCTTGCCCCAATTCCAATTCTCCGCCATCCCAGTGGTTGGCAGTTTGCATATATTTCATGCCGTCTAAGCCAATGGGAGCTTGGGATTGAACGCGGTCACGGACTTTATCGAGGGTGCCGGTGATGGTGAAAAGAAGCGCGCCTGCGAGCAAGACCATGCCCACAGTTTTCCATCCGCTTTGCCACTTTTCTGTCCATTTTTTTAGTTCTGGAAGTAACCAGCCTAAAGACGCACCCGCGCTGAGGGCGAAGAATGTCCAGGTTTGAAGGTAGAGTTTGAAGACGGTGTTCATGCGTCCGATATCGCCAGAAAGCACGATCACTTCGACCACGATAGTGAGGGCTAATCCTGTGCCGGTCAGGAAGAGAACGAGACGCTGCCCCTCGCCGAGATTCCGTCTGAAGATCAGCACCCCAGCCCAAAATAAGAGCGGTACGGCAATCCATCCCACATGCACGCCAAGATAGGCTAACCCAATCAGCATTGCCAAGAAAATCGCGCCGCCGAAGTTGGTCCAGTATTTGGGCAATTTTTTCAGGGTTGAAAGCGGCGTTTCCGCCATCCATTCGTGCGTCTCCCACCACATCCACGAGACGATCACGAAAAGGAATAGCCCCCACTGCACAAAATAAGATGTGAGCGGCGTTTGCGAACCTGTCCACTGACGAATTTCGCCGTAAGCCTGCCCGAAGGAATGGATGTAGGGGTAATAGAAAAGTGTGGAGAGGGCAAAGAGCGTTGCCATGCCGATTATGGCAGACCCGAAAGGTTTTATTATGGCTTCAAGTGGATGAGACTTCTTTGTCTCACCAATATCTTGGTTTTTATTGAGACTGTTTCGGGTCTTTTGGGATTTGAAGAGAGCATAGCCAATAATGAGAGCAAGGAGGGGCAGGTAGGCGTATAAATCCCAAGTATTGGTGGGACGCATCGCCCCTACTATTAGGCTTGCTCCCGCTATTTCGAGCAGGGTGCTCGGCGTAGATTTGGTGCCGCTACCGCGCGCGTATAGGAAGGAGACCGCCCAAGCAATCGTCAGTGTAGCGAGGGGAAGCACGATCATATGTGCATGGAGATCGCTGTAGAGGAAGGTAAAGAGGGGAAATTCGGTAATCGGCTCTACATCATTGGGCGCGGGGATGACGCGGCTGGGCAGCCAATACCAATCGCCCATGCGAATGGGAAGATGTGCGCCTTGTGTAAGGATTTTCCACAATCCCTGCATGGCATACCAGATATGCTTGAAGGTGCTCACATCTTCGTAATGCGCGTTGGAATCTATAACACGTTGAAAAGCATGGTAAACAGAGCGGACAGTGCCGAGATTGCCGAGGAGTATCATGCCGGCGGTGGCGGAGAGGCCTGCGAGGAAAGATGATTTGGGAATGGGAACTTGGGAATTGGGGGATGTTTCCTCTGCCGATTCTCGATTCCCGATTCCCGATTCCCGATTTAATAAATTCCATCCAACAGAGAAGGCGTTCACGCCCACCATTGCAAAGAGGGTTGGCAAAATATAGTTATAGGCAGTCGTGGGTGTTAAGCCAAGTAATTTTACAGGCGTACCAACCAGCACAAAACCGAAATAATAATAATTGAGATAGCCGCCCGCAAACCAGGGATCATAAGGCGGGAAGGTAGTACTCTTCAAGACCGCATGGAGATAAGACAAATCCATTGGTCTTTCGCCACCTTTGGAGGGATGCCACAAATCAGGATTCCCGATGCGGATGAGCAAATCTACAAGGAAGAGAGCGAGGAAAAGCCCTTCTATCATTAGATAGTATTTACGATTTTCAGTCCATTCTTTTTTGAGGGCATCGCGCTGTACATATCCCTGCCATGCGCCGATGAGCATGATTGCGCCAAAAACCAGCGCGATATTTAATCGGCTGTAGGCGATTCCTAACGAACCAAGCAACCACGGGAAATATGCCAGCAAAAGTAGCCCAAATGCACGCGAGAGGGGATAGCCTTTATCTGATAATCCTGGGAAAATGCACCGCACGATGGGGTAAGTGAAAAGTCCCAAAATGAAGATGGTGATATACCAGAGTAACAATCCCAAAATGGGATATTTGTTTTTCAGCGCGTCTATATCAAAAAGCTCAGACCATGTCCCGCCTGCACGCTGAACTTCCCAATTGCTTTCGGAGAGCATGAGCGATTTCTCGACAGGGGCTTCGTATTCTCCTGCCGCTTTTGGGGTGAGGTGAACAACACTGCTTATATCTACTGCGCCCAGCAATGTGCGAACTTTATTTACATCAAATTCATCGCTCTTCTTGAAAATAAGCACCTTCGTATGATCATAAACCGTGAAGGCTTCTTCAGCGAATTGGTCATTTGCTTCCCAGTGAAAGACACCAGGGATTTCAAGCGTAGGGAAGGATTCAAAGACTTCGACCAGCTCGTAGCCCAGATCGCCTTCAAAATCGCCGGGGCGAGCGGTGTTATAACACCAGATCACGTCTTTTTCAGGAGGGCATCCAAGCAAATGATAGTAATAGGCAGAAGTGAGCGGATAACGCTCAATCACACGCGGAAGGGTTGCCCATTGTCTGTTGGAAGAGATGAAAAGATAATCGCCTTGCTCTAAATTGGTGGTTAAACGCTCAACTTTGACTACATCATCTACCCAGTACATTTCCATATTTAGACCGGGTTGATAAAGTCCACCAAAACCATCGTAGCCATCTATACGGAGGGGAAGTCCGTCATCCCAGGATGATTCGTTGATAAGAGCTGAGCCTTTGAAATGGATGAAGGCACTATCTGTACTAAGCTGAATGAAGTAGGGCTGATCTTCTATGAGCGCAATTGGCGAATCGAATTGCAGGGTTAACGGTGCATTGTAGGGGAAGGTAGATGTGATCGAAGCGGTAGCAAGTATCTGGTCGGGAGGGGCACCGGGCTGATGCGCTATTTTAACGGTGAGCGTTTGAGGTATATCCCCACTTTCATTTTGGACATGAGCAAAACTAACTTCGGTCAGCAATCCTGATTTTTTGGCGACAAAATTCTGCTCATAGGGAGCTGATTCTTGAACGCCTGCTTCCAGATGAAAACGAAGCGGCTGTTGATAGGATTCGCCATCGCCTTGCTTTATGTGAAGGTTTATCGCGGCAGGGACGTTATTGTAAATCCAGCGGGCGGCGGCAACGCGAGCGTGCGGGCGTTGATAGATTTGAACGAAGGCGTAAGCCCATAATGCGGTGGCGATTAATACGGCACTGCCCAGAAAAATTCCTAAAGGTTTAAGGTTTAAAGTTGAAAGTCTTTTTGCAAAGCTAATCTTTAACTTTGAACCTGCAACCTTAAACACAAAATACGCCGCCATCATCGCCAAGAGCGGATAAATCGGCAATTGATAACGCATAGTGGGATTAAATTGCATAGACTGCCAGAAGAAATAAGCGGCAGTCCATCCCCAGAGCAAAAGATGTTTCTTCTCACCTTTGAATATGCGCCAAGCCATGAGCGCAAATCCCGCCCAAGCCAAAATGCCGAGCGGAAGTCCCAGCCCCCATTTTGTCAGATTTTCAAAGGAATAAAGATGTGAACGCCGTGCCCATTGGAAAGCGAAGGGTAAATCTGCGTCGCCACTGGCTTGGGCACGTTGGTCAACGATATTTTGCACCCAGGTCTCGTTAGGGATAATGCCGAAAATATTAGGACCAGAAAAGGCGTAAGGCTGAAAAATGCGGAAGGCAATGAAGGATGCAATGGCACCGGCGATTAATACTGTAGTTATCAGTGTTAGATCTATTTGACGACGGTCGGTTGACGATTGACCGTCTTCTCCGGTCTGAAAAAAGCGTAAAGCAATTGCTGCGGGCAAAAGCACAGCCAACACCGCCGCATTGATTTTAGACGCAACTGCCATACCGAGCGCGAGACCAAATCCGACGCTTAGCCAAAGTAATTTTGACCTAAAAATATCTTTTCCCGATTCCCGATTCCCGATTCCCAACTCTCCAAAAGAAATCTCCACCGCAAAATAAATTGCCAGGAACATGAAGAAATTAACAAAAGTATCTACTGTAAAAAAATGCGATTGTTGGATCTGCAGAACGGCTAAAGCTGAAAAAGCAGCTGAAAGTAAAGCTACTTTTCTATTATAAACACGTGCCACAATGAAATAGAGCAAGACAATGCTTAGTAAATCAGTTAAAGCAGAAAGTTGCCGCCCAACGAGATGCACACTCCCATACCCTGTTTCCCCAACCCATTCTGCCACATAGCGCGTAGCGAAAATAGGTAAAGTGCCATAAACAAAGAAACCGTGTCCACGATTATGCGGGTTGAGCGAAGAGCAAGATGTATCAAAATAGCCGCCCCATTCTTCGCACCCTTCGGGAGGTGGTCCCGTTGTTTCGTCTGCCAACTCAACGGGTACGATTGCGCTCTCGACCATCGTCAAAAAGCGTTCGTCAGGGTGCAGGTGCTGGCCTTCGTCCCAATCTAGGCCAACAGAACGGAACCAAAACCCCGCCAGGATGATGAAAACAAGAGCAATATCGTATAAGAGAGAGTGTTTCTTTTTAGAATTATTCATAAAAACAACTTGAATTTTACGCAATACCCATTTAAGGCACGCGGTAAATTAGAAAATCATGATTCGGTGTTTTTGACGCATAGCGAGTTAGAACCCCTTCAGGGTAGAGATCTTCCAACTCTTCTAGCGCGAGCATATCTTCGGGATTAAACATAAAAAGTTTTGGCTCCTCGCGGTCGCGCGTTATGTACAAATCGGCTGTCCACAGCCCAAAATTCCTGTTCGGGATTCCCGCCCAAACGCCCGGCAAACGCGTATCAACCCAATGTTCATAAGGCACGATCCAGACCGTGTCGGTTTGCCCATTTTCCTCTTCAAATTCCTGGATCATCAAGCCCATCTCTGAAGAATTCCACGCGCCGTGACTGTAAACATCTGTGTATTCATTAAAGACAAGATTGTAATTCTGAAAGAGGGATATCAACACAAGCAGGATGGCTCCGCCCCAAGCGTATCCGCCTCCCCAACTGCGAGACGAACGTGACTTTAGGCTTGAGAGCAGACCATCGACAGCCAGCCCGATGACAAGGAATACCACCACCGCCGCGCCCCCTGCCCGATTTAATGCCGGGTTCTCTTCGGGAAATGCGATAGAAAGGGTCGAGGGGAGCTGTAAAAGTAAAATGGACAGAATCAAGTAGAGGTCAAGCCAGTTCCGCCGCTTTAGATAACGCATAAATAATAAAGCCAAACCGATGATGAAAAACGCACCACTAACAACGCCCAGCGCGGGGCGTCCCCCCACAGAATGAACCCAAATGCCACCGTTATCCCAGTTGAACATCTTGATCCCATCCCACAAATTGGATGCGAAAATTTTCAGGCTATCGTTCTCAAAATATCCCAAACGAGAGAAAGCACGATTTGAAAAAACATGTGGACTAGAGAGCGCGTAACGCCCCAGTGGAATAAAAATGATAATAGAAAGTAAAGCAAGAATAAAAAGATGCACTAAAGTCTGCGTGCGAACACCCCGTGATTGTTTGTGCAAGAGATAAAGTAAAATTGCAGCGACTACGAGCAAAGGCATGATACGAAAAGGACTATAGCCGTGCGAGCCTAAGCCAAGAAAAAGCCCTGCGATAATAAAATCGTTTCGACTTTGCCTGCGAATACCGCGTAAAAGATAAAAAAGCACGGGCGCAACAAAAAGAGGATAAAGTGGAAAGCGCAACCCAACGCGACTGATGATATTATGCCAATAAGAAATGCCCATAAAGAACATGGCAATTAGTCCAACGCGTTTATTGGCAATCTCCTGGCCTAATAAATATATATAGGGGAGCGTTAATAAGCCAAGTAGGGCTGTGCCAAGCTTAAGCGTTAAGAAAGATAAGCCCGTGCCAAAAACTTTGGAGACGAGTAAGGTCCAATACATTTGGAGAGCTTCACGCCCTGTATTGCGCGGAAAAAAGACGCCATAATTCCCTTCGGAAATATCGTAAACATCGAGAATTTTTTCTGCGTGGTCGCTAAAAGGTTCAGGCGGGACAGTGCCCGTTTGATAAAGTCGAAAAAAGAGAATAATGCCCAAAACTGCCAAGAGAGTTGCATCCCACTTGAACGTGCTTTTATTCTTTTCCTTTTTCTCTCCGCTACGCCATAAGGCACCGACAAAGAAGAGTATAGACAATACCCAGGGGAAAGTATTTAAAAGATTGAATTGGTTGCCAGCAAAGGTAATAAATGCTGCAATGCCGAAAAAGCCGCCCAATAAGAGAATAAGAATTTTAGAGAATGAAATTTTCAGTGTATCAAATTGCTGTACACTTTTTCGTAAAGTCGGCAATTGCCACTCTTTTTTATAGTAAGCAAGAGCGAGCATTAAGAAAGAGAGAGAATAAAATACAAACCCGCTTACAGGAAAGGTATCTATATTATGCGGTGGTTCAAAACCTTTCTGACCAAAGAGAGCGAAAAGCAATGCCAGCAAAGAACGCCAAGGCATGTTTTGGGGTTGAAAGTTGAAAGTTGGAAAGTTTGAAAGTTTGGATACAGGAGCATCCTGAAGCTTTCCTTCTTCAACTTGAGCAATAGAGGGCGTAGAAATATCTACTTCGGCACCTTCAACAACTTCTTCGGTGGGGAAAAGGATTTCTTCTCCCTTTGTCATGCCAAGTTTTGATTTGAGATAATCTAATACACTGGGTTCATTCATAGAATTCTTTTAAGAGACTTCCAAAGTTTTAAAAGCTTCAGAAATCTTATAGGTAAAAAGTCAAGGAACATCATAAGACAGGGTATATTCAATTCCCATCACTTCGTTTTCACCAATGGTTTCAAAAATGATCGGAATGTAATAAACGGTTGCATCCGTTTTGATGATGCTTCTACTCGTTAGGTGGATAGAATGCTCTGGCGTAGCCGTGTCACTGATATGATTCTCGTCAGGGGTAGTGATTGAGACCTTTAATGTGCCACTCTCAACAGAGAGAATAAAATCAACATCTACTTCATCGGGTACCAAGCCAGATACTTCAAAGCGGTTAGTGTACCGCCCACCCGCACTAGAGAATTTCCCATTTAAATAACCATCTGTTGGAGAAGCATACCCATCTGTTGGAGAAGCGTAACCACCAAGCTCTGGACCTTCAACGTATCCTTCATTTCCACAGGCAGAGAGGGTGAATAGGAGGGTAAAGATAAGAAGAAATTGCCAAATGTTTGTTTTTTTAGTTTTCATTTTTCCTCGCCACAACCATAATACTCTCCCCCCACTTCATCGGCAAAAAGGGGATTCCGAGAATCGCTTGTAACCCGCCGAGTGAGCCGAAAATGAGTTTTTGGAGCATGGCAGGAATTACGGGGATATAAGGCACATCCCAAAAGCCATCTGAAAAGATTTTGAGCGGACTAAAGTCCGCACTACGAAGGAGAGTGAGCCAGTCAGCGGGTGGTTTGAGGGTGATGTGAGTAGGGTCTTGGTAGCCGATCCAATCATCGCCTTTGAGGGGCTTGAGAAGGGAATCCAAATTTGGGGTGGCGAGGATCAAAATCCCGTCCGGGGCCAGAATCCTGCCCAACTCGGAGATGGCAATCTCAGGGTCACGGAGGTGCTCCACAACATGTTTGATGATGACCACGCCGAAGCTCGCATCCGCAAAGGGGAGGTGTTCTGCACTGCCAGCGTTCAATTCCGTTTTAGATGCCACTGCTTTAGATTGTACCAACGCCCAGTGATTGACATCCAATGCAATCGTCTCAAAATCAGTTTCTAAATCACCGATCAGATGCCCCATCCCGGAGCCGATTTCAAGCAGGCGTGCGCCGTGCTGCCCATATCGGCATGCCAAAATCGCGTAAAAACGATTCGACCACCAATACATGCTGTATTTGGCGAAGCTGGTATTTTCGTAAGTATTTGTGGAGAAATAATTTTCGTCAAAGGCGTTAGATTCTGTCATAGACTCTTTTTAAACACGAAGTTCACAAAGGTTCTCTAAGAAAAATAAAAAGCTTTCTTTGTGTCTTCTTCGTGCCTTTAGTGTTTAATTCTCTCGCTTCCGCGCAATATAAAAAGTAAATGTCCCATCATCCACTGGCTCTGTTGAAGCATATTTACGCACAAAACGCTCGGTAAAACGCAAATTCCAGCGGGTGGGAGAAATGAGCCACTTGCGGGTAATAACGTGAATGATCAGCGATGGCAACCCAAAATAATGTCCCCATTCTAACACGCGCATCGCCGCTGGCGAGAAATAATGCCACCAACGAACCAACTCAAAACCGGCATCATTCAGCCGCTTTTCCCAGATTTCTGGAGGGTCGGCATACTCCACGCGCGAGATAAATCGGAACCATTCCGTATACATATCAGCCATTTTTTTTAGACCGATTTGACGGAGGCGGCGCGGAATATCGAGTTCGGATAAATAGCGTTCGTTGGGGACACAGAAGACGAAGGGCGCCCCCGCCCTTAACGTTCGGCTTGTTTCCGTTAAAACAGCATCGATGTGGGGGATATGCTCCAGCACCGAATTGCTCAATCCACTGGCAAAATACTCATCCGGGAAGGGCGACTGCGCCGCATCACCTTCGATGAGCAGATCGTAAACGCCACGCGTCCCTGCTTCCTGGATGGGGCCATGCCAGGGGTCGAGCCCCACGTCAATTTTGCGGTCGAAAGTAAGTTGGGCAAAATGACCGTCCCCGCAGCCCACGTCTAAGGTTGGAGAGGGGAGGTCTAAATCTTGGTAATACGCCGATTCCACCCCACGCACAAGGGCGCGAAAGTAGGGCAGGTCGCGGAGGTGGAGAAAAAGGAAATCTTTCATAAATTATCGTAGGGGTGGGTCTGAGCCCCCCTTACTTATTCCTCAGTTCCGCAAACATCTTCTCATATTCAATTGCTACGCTATCGGGATTATAAGTCTGCGCGAGAGCAGCAGTATCACAACGATATTTTTCTTTATCAGCGAATATCTTGAGCAATCCATCTGCAAGTTCGTCTGAAGAACCGATGGCGGCGACTTCGCCCATATCGTGCATCAATACAGGTTGACGAACGCCAGGCAATGCCGATGCCACACAGGGGACATTATTAAGCATTGCTTCAATTTGTACGAGACCGAAGGCTTCGGTCGCATTCAAGGAAGGAACAACCAGCGCATCGAGAGCGGGATAAAACGCCGCCATTTCTGTAGGATTCAGGATACCGAGAAAAGTCCAATTTTCGCTTTTTTCATATTCTTTAATGCGGGGCATGAGACGATCAGCGTATTCTTGTTCGCTGAAAACATCTTCATATTGCCCTGCAAAGAGAACTTGGGCGTTTGGATATTTCTCCAAAATTTGCGGCATTGCATCTAAGAGAATACCAACGCCTTTTTCTGCGGCGAAGCGGGTTGCCATCCCTATAACGGGGTTTCGCTCTGAGATTTTATGCTCTTTGGCGAAAGCTGAAATTGCATTATCGCCGGGGTTGGGCAATTCTACAGGGGGCAGAAAAGTGCGTAATTTCTTTTGATAACGAGAGAGGTAGGGGGAATGATCGGCGTAATCCTGAGTATAAGTCACGATACGATTTGCCAAAATCCCGGCCATATTATTTTGAAAGTGGACAACAGAATTGACAATTTTGTTGAAAAAACCGGTCGGGAGATTTAAATCGCAGTGATAGGTTAGCACAGAGGGTTTGCCAAAAAGTCTCGCTCGAAAGGCAACGCCCGGCGCGTCAAACTGGGGTAGATGCAACTGAACAACATCGTGCTCGAAAACTAATTTGGTGGCAACCAAGCCAAAAGTAGGGGCGATCACGCCTTTGCTCACACGAAAAGCGACGGGGACACGAATCACGCGGACGCCATCCATCATCTCTTCGCGGGGCAAATCCGGATCATATTGGGTGGTCATCACGGTCACTTCATGACCACGTTTAACGAAAGCTTTCGCCAATCGCTCGGCGTAGATGGTTAATCCCGATGTATGGGGACGGTAATAGGTAAGGACAGTTAGTATCTTCATAAGCGGCTAGATTATAACGCAGGAGAGAGATTAAAAAAGCCCCCGAGAAGGATTCTTAGAGGCTCAATATTCTATCTTTCGTATTGCGTATTTCTCCTACTCCCCTTTCCACTCCGCAGAACGTTTCTCAGTAAAGGCCGCCATGCCTTCTTTTTGGTCTTCAGTAGCAAAGAGGAAATAAAAGGCGCGCCGTTCAAATTCAAGCCCTTCGGTGAGGGAAAGTTCAAAGGCTTTGTTGACTGCAGCTTTACCTTGGCGCAAAGCCAAAGGTGCACGTGCTGCCACGCGCTTTGCCAGCTTGAGAGCTACTTTTAGATATTCATCCACAGGGGCAACGCGGTTAACGAGACCAAAGTCGAGGGCGTCTTTTGCAGACAATATTCGGTTGTTGAGAACCATCTCCATTGCAATGACCTTGCCCACTGCACGGGTGAGACGCTGTGTCCCCCCTGCCCCGGGAATCACGCCAAGATTGATCTCAGGCTGTCCAAATTTGGCTTTCTCTGAGGCAATGATCATATCGCAAGACATGGCGAGTTCGCATCCGCCACCGAGCGCAAAACCTGAAACAGCAGCAATGATCGGTTTTTTGATATTTCGGATCCCATCAAAAAGCTCTACAAAACTGCCTTTAACCATTTCTACAGAAGACATTTTTGCCATTTCGCTAATATCTGCGCCAGCGGCAAAAACACGCTCATTGCCTGCAATCACGATTGCACCAATTTGCTCATCTGCATCAAAGGCAGAGAGTGCATTAATTAATTCTGTCATCAGCACTCCGTTCAGGGCATTCATCGCGTTGGGGCGGTTTAGAGTGATCAGGCCAACTTTTTCTACTCTTTCAATAAGGATTGTTTCGTATGTCATTTTTGCCTCCAAAGATTCTTTTCTTTTAATGCCAGAAAATGCTAAAATATGAGCTCGTTAACTATAAGGAGATTTTTATGGATATTACTACTATTTTACTCTATGCCCACTCGGGTCTTCGCTGGCTAATCGTTTTAGCCGCTTTTTTATCCATCCTGTTTTTCGGGTATGGATGGTTGGCAAAGAAAAAGAATGCCAAAATTGCACGCATTTTGCCTGCTGCCTATAGCGGGTTGGTCGATACCCAAGTTTTGCTTGGCATCATCGTTATCATTTTGTCTCTGGCATCTGGCTTAAGCCTCGCACGCTACAAACTTGAGCATATATCGGTCATGATTTTAGTTGCCGTCATTGGTCATTTGCCTGCTCGTTGGAGCAAATCAAAAAAAGCCAATCTATACCGTAACACTTTTCTTGCCCTTCTTTTTAGCCTCGTTCTAGTTTATCTTGGCGTTAGCGTTCTCCCAAGTGGATGGCGAGGATAAGTGGAAATTCGTCCCTATCAGGACCATGACCAAGCAGGATTAATTGCCCTGTGGACAGAAATCTTCCCCGCAGGGTCACCACATAATGACCCTGCCACTTCACTGGATAAAAAACTGCGCACCGACCCTGACCTCTTACTTGTTTCCGTTAAAGAGGGCAGGGTCGTCGCTTCGGTCATGGGAGGCTACGACAGGCACCGCGGCTGTTTCAAAGGCAATTTGCAAGTGCTCTCACCCAATGCAACAGTCGTAGAGCTCTGTAAAGAGCTAGGATATAAAGTCGAAGAAAGAATTAGCATGGGAAAGAAATTGTACAAATAAAAACTTAAAGTTGAATATTACCTAAAAAAACAAAAACGCGTTCTTCACAGAACGCGTTTTTTATGGCGGGGAGGGCGGG